>SKFT01000176.1 GCA_007117865.1 Puniceicoccaceae bacterium
ATTCGACAGCTCCGGGCACTCCAAATCCAAATCGACGTAGCGCAAGCGGAGATGGCGTAGCAAATGGGGATCGGGATCCAAATCGACCCAGCTTAAATCATTTTCTCGATTTCGATAGCGATTTCGATCCAGAAAAATTACACTCGAAAATGGATTGGTAATGGCCGGGTCGGCAAGCTTGCAGACGCGGTTGGCACTACACTCCCCGAACTTACGTTCGAGGCTACCGCGCAATGTAACCTCGCGCGTGAGAGCGGGGTCGGCATACTTGCGGGCGCGGTTGGAATAAGCTACCATAAAAGCCGAGTTGCGGTATTCCATCATCCAAGCATCAATGATGCGCCGCGCCTTGCAGCTCGGCGGCCTTCTTTTTATCCCACTTGCGGTGACGATCCGGCAAGGTGCCGCCCAGCTCGTAGAGTTTTTGCTTGTTGTTGATCATTTCCTCGCGGCTGTAGCCGGAAACCGAAAAGACATCCTGCAGAAAAATCGCCTCCTCCGGGCAAACCTCCTCGCACAAGCCGCAGTAAATACAACGCAGCATATTGATATCGAATTCCTTGGGCGCTTTTTCCACGTGTGCGGTGTCGGCATCATCGGCAATCTCACCAGGAGTGATGCGGATGGCTTTCGGTGGGCAAACGAATTCACAGAGCTGGCAGGAGACGCACTTTTCACGTCCATTGGGATCTTTCACCAAGGTCGGCACTCCGCGATAGTTCTCAGGGATTACCGGCCTTTCTTCCGGATACTGCAACGTGACGGAAGGACGCAGCATGTTAACCAGAGTGGTTTTCAAACCGGTAACGATCTGCGGCAGATAGGTCCGCTCCGCCAGACTGAGAGGCTTGCGTTCGAGGACTTTTGTTTTGGCCATAATAATTAAAGGGTGTCGCGCAGGGCGATCAGCAAGGTGTTGAAGATGAGATTGGCGACGGCGAGTGGCAGCAGCACCTTCCAGCCAAGCGTCATCACTTGGTCATAGCGGAAGCGCGGCAAGGTCCAGCGCACCCAGATGAAGAAGAAAATAAAGAAAAAGATTTTCAGCAGGAACCAGAGCACTGACATCACTGCACCCACCATGCCATCCGGCCAGGGTGCGGGAATGAACGGCAGGAAGTTCCAGCCACCGAGGAATAAGACCACAAACACCGCCGAGCCAATGACAATATGGGCATACTCGGCAACGAAAAAGAGTCCAAACTTAAACGAACCATACTCGGTGTGAAAGCCGCCAACGAGGTCGGTTTCCGATTCGGCCATGTCAAACGGCAGACGATTGGTCTCGGCAAAAACCGCCACCAGAAATATCAGCGCGGAAACCGGTTGCCACATTGCCAGCCAAAATCCCTGCTGCACCTGCACAACACCGAACAAGCTGAGTCCGTTGAGATTACCTGGCTCAGGCACGGCAGCCCACATGAAGACCGGCAGGATCGACAAGCCCATTGCCAGCTCATAGGAAACCATTTGTGCGGAGGAGCGGATGCCGCCGAGGAAGGGATACTTGCTATTGGCGGACCAACCGGCAAGGACGATACCGTAAACACCAAGCGAGGAAACCGCGAGGATGAACAGAATGCCGATGTCGATATTGGCGAGCACCAGCGGATGCACCACCCCTTCGGCATCCGTATATTGTCCAAACGGCAACACCACCATGGTCGTTAATGCAGGCACAATGGCAATGATGGGAGCGGCAATGAAATAGCCCCGGCGTACGTGTCCGGGGGTGATATCCTCCTTAAACAAAAATTTCAAGCCGTCAGCCAGCGGCTGAAAGAGTCCCAGACGGGTGAGAAATGGACCCAATACAGGTATTGCACCAATAATGGGCAGGGCGGTGCGGTTGGGTCCGGTGCGGTGTTGAATCCAGCCCGAAACTTTGCGCTCGGCCAACACGGAGTAGCCCGCAATCGACATCACCACGACAATCATCGTCACGGCGTAAATCACAGGAAGCATGTATGCGGTAAACCAGTCCATGGGGAAAGTCCTATCGAGGATTGTATTTCAAGTTGCGGGTTTCAACAAAAGGCAGTTCAGCCAAAGGCCCGGGTTCAAGCGCCACGCCCATGCTGCCGAGACCATTGTAATCCAATCCGGCGAAGACGGGATTAGCCACCGACAGAGACTGCCAGACGGTATTCACATCGGGATGCGTTGGCGTTTCCCCAACCACTAGCGCGGCGAGGGTTTCCAGTAGCGTGAGATCGCTGGCGATGCCCTGTGGACCCGGAACAGCAGACTTAAAGCGCTGGGCGCGGAAATTCTGGTTAACAAAGCTGCCCGCCCGCTCGAAGACGGTCAGGGTCGGCAACACAACCTGCGCAGCCTCACTGGTAGCATTACTGTGAGTGCCGGCAAAGACCACTTTGGTCTTGGCGAGATTGTCGGCACTCACGCCCAGCGCACTCAGATCTTCGTGTATCACCAACAGCGAGTCCAACTCGCCAGCAGTCAGTGCCTGGTCCAGTGCCGACAAGTCAACCGCAGGCAGGCTGTCGATCAAGCCAGTCAGCAAAGCACCGCGCAAGTTGGGGGAACGGTCCTCGGACAACAGGATGCCATCGCCCTCACCCTGATGGTAGGCCATGAAAACACGGGCGCGCGTTACTTCAACGATGCGCTTGAGCAAAAATTGTTCTTCCAGCGAAGCGTGCGCCGAGGCAACGATGCCCAACCTGCGCCCTTTGAGAGCGTCAAGCGAAGCGGCAATGGCGGCTTCGAAGGAGGATGGTTGACCATCAACGGCATACCGAAGCAGGCGATTTTCGGCTTCGGCCAACTGATAAAGAGCGCGTCCGCTATCCGTCATCCAAGTGTCATTAACCTCGTCATTGCGCCGTGGTGTGACACGGTAAATCTTGCCTTCGCGGCTCCACACCTCTGTGTTGGCACCGACACTGCTTTCGGTGCAGATGCTGTCCACTTGCTTCAAAAACCAGACGCGCATCTTAAAGCGGAAGTCGGTGCTCGTGAGTGCGCCAACCGGACAAATATCAACAGTGTTAAGGGAGTAGTTGTTTTCCAGTTGTTTACCAGGGAAACAGGTCAGCGTGCTGTAACTGCCACGATCAATAAAGCCCAGCACGTCGTCGTTGGCTATCTCTTTGCTAAAGCGGATGCAACGCGAGCAGAGGATGCAGCGTTCGTCGTCGAGCATCACGCGTGGACCAATGCGAGTGCGCTTGGGTTTGACATTTTTCGCCTCGGTGTAGCGCGAATAGCCACGCCCATAGTCAGTCGCAAACTCCTGCAAGCGGCACTCGCCGGCTTGGTCACAGATCGGACAATCCAAGGGATGGTTGATCAATAAAAACTCCATCACGCCATTGCGGCAGTCTCTGACTAGCGGCGAGTTGGTCTTGACGTGCATCCCGGGCGCCACGGTGGTGGCACAGCCAATCGCGGGCTTGGGCATCCAGCCAATCTTGGGTTTGCCATCGGCATCCAAAAGCGCCTCACCGGTAGCCCGGTCACGCATCGGCATACCCATCTCAATCAGGCACATGCGACAGTTACCGACGACCGACAACTTCGGATGATAACAGTAATGCGGAATCTCGCTGCCAATCGAAGCCACTGCATCGACTAAATTCATGCCCTTGGGAAATGCATGCTCAACCCCGTCGACGTTGACGGTTACTGTCTCAAGCTGTTTTGTTTCGCTCATGGTATTAGATCAGGGTAGTCTCAACCGCTTCCCCGGAAGCATTGCGTGCCGCCTGGGCTTTTGCCTTGGCAACAAATTCATCGTTAAACTTGGCAAGGAAACTTTGAACCGGCCAGGAGGCCGCCTCACCAAAGGCGCAAATCGTGCGTCCTTCAATTTGACCTGCTATCGAACGCAGCAACTCGACGTCCTCTTCGCGGGCCGCGCCATTGCACATACGATAAGTCACCTTCTTCATCCACTGCACACCTTCACGGCATGGCGTGCATTGTCCGCAGCTTTCGTGGGCGTAGAAATAGTTTATGTTGGCAAGCGCCTCGACGATATCAGTGGTGTCATCCATTACGATGACACCGCCGGAACCGGACATCGAACCAACTGCGCTCAAGCTGTCAAAGTCCATCGGAATATCATTGATGCCCCAGTCAAATTCCGTGCCGTCCCGTAACTTGCCTTTGAAGCGCTCATCCGCGCGGAGGATTTTTGACGATGAGCCACCGGGGATGACCGCCTTGAGTGAGCGTCCAGGCAACAGACCGCCGCAGATATCATAAATCAACTCGCCAAGGGTCAGCGCGGCACAGGGAAACTCATAGTAACCCGGCTTGCGGACATGACCCGAAACGCACCAAATGCGGGTGCCGGTGTTACCGGGTGTGCCGATTTCGGCAAACACTTTGCCGCTCATGTTGACGATGTGCTTGACGTTACAGAGAGTCTCGACGTTGTTGACTATGGTCGGGCATTGATACAAACCCAGCGCTGCCGGAAAATAGGGCGGCTTGATGCGCGGATAAGGGCGTTTGCCTTCGAGCGATTCGATCAGTCCAGTTTCCTCGCCACATATGTAAGCACCCGCGCCACGATGAACGATGATGTCGCAGGAATAGCCGCTGCCGAGAATGTTATCGCCAAGGTAGTTCTTGGCGCGGGCTTCTTCAATCGCCCGCTCAAGAATGCGAGCACCCTCGAAGAACTCACCACGGATGTAGATAAAGGCCAGCTTAGCGCGAATTGCGAAAGCGGTAATCATCATTCCCTCAATCAACTGATGCGGATCTTTATAAATAATCTGCCTGTCCTTGAAAGTGCCGGGTTCGGACTCGTCCGCATTGCAAACCAGGTAGATCGGCTTGCCGGATTTGCGGTCGAGGAACTTCCACTTCATCCCCGCCGGAAAGCCCGCACCACCGCGTCCACGGACGCCGGACTCCATGACCTCCGCACAGATCGCGTCCGGTTCCATGCCCACAGCTTTTTTCAACTCGGCATAACCACCATGCCGCTCATAGCAATCAATGCCATTGGTGTAGCCTTGCCGATCGATGTGCTTAAAAATAATGCGTGTTTCTTCAACTGCCATAGTGCGTTCCTCGTCGTTTTCAGTCCTCACGTGCGGGTTTGATTTCACCGGCACGCATTGCCTCGACCAACTTGCGGGCCGCGTTTTCATCCACGCCCTCATACATTTGCTCGTCAATCATCACCACCGGCGCCTTGCCGCAGTTGGCATGACATTCGACAAACTCAATTGAGGCGAGAGCGTCCTCACTGGTGCCATCCACTTCGCAGCCCAACGCCTCCTGAAAGGATTTGCAGGTTTTGTATGCGCCGCCCAATGCGCAGGAAAGCGTGCGGCACACCTTGATGGCATACCTACCGCCAGGCTTCTGCTTGAACATGGGATAAAAAGTCACCACTTCGTAAACGTTGATCGGCTGCAACTCAAGTTTGTCCGCCACCCATTCGATCGCTTCGTTGGAGATCCATCCGCGCTCTTCCTGGATCAAATGCAACAGGGGAAGCACGGCGCTACGCTTTTCGGGGTAGCGCGGGATCAGTTGGTCAATTTTGCTAAAGGTTTCCGGTTTTAAATTCATGATTTCAATATCTCAGCTTCCCTGCATTTCAGTATCTCAGCATCTTAGCGTCTCAATATTTCAGCTTTTCAGTATTTCAGTGTTTCAGCTTTTTATTAACGATCGCACTCCCCCATCACGAAATCGAGACTGCCCAAAATAACCGTCACATCTGTCAAGTAGTGCCCCGGCAAAAGATCGTCCAAAATACTCAGGTTGCAAAATGACGGACCGCGAATCTTTAAACGATAAGGCACGCCGCCGCCTTTCGAAACGATGAAGAAGCCGAGCGCACCCTTGGGATTTTCCGCTTCGAAATAAACCTCCCCTTCTGGCATCCTTGGACCCTCGGTCACAATCATGAAGTTCTGAATCAACTCCTCCATACTGGTGAGAATTTTGGCTTTTTGGGGTGCAAAGATTTTTTTGGCATCCTCGGCATAATAGGCACCATCCGGAAATTGATCGATCACTTGACGCACAATGCGCACGCTTTGGCGAATTTCCTCACCGCGAATCAGATAGCGATCGTAACAGTCACCTCTGGTGCCGATCGGCACATCAAAGTCATAGCGCTCATAGCCGCTGTAGGGCCTATCCTTGCGCAGGTCCAAATCAACGCCGGAAGCGCGCAAGTTGGGTCCGGTCATACCATACGCCAAGGCTTTTTCCTTACTAATGGTTCCCACCCCTTCGGTGCGGTCCATGAAAATACGGTTACGGGTCAACAGCTTGTCTACCTCATCCAATACCGGCAGCACCTGATCGCAGAAATCGGAAACACGCCCCAGCCAGCCGTCTGGAATATCGCGCGCGACACCGCCTATGCGAGTGTAGGAGGTCGTGAAGCGAGCGCCAGTCAACTCCTCAAATAAGGTGTAAAGCTTTTCGCGCTGGGTGAAGGTATACATGAAAACCGTCCATGCCCCGGCATCCATACCATAGACACCCACCCCGAGCAAGTGCGAGGAAATGCGCGCCAACTCACAGCACAATACCCGAATCGCCTGACAGCGTTCCGGCACCTCCAACTGCGCCAGCTTCTCCACCGCAATCGCATATGCCACGTTGTTGGCCAGCGGTGCCAGATAGTCCAATCGATCCGTGTATGGAACAAATTGGTTGTAAGTCATATTCTCGGCGATTTTCTCATCACCGCGATGCAGGTAGCCCACTACCGGACGCGCACTTTTGATCACGTCACCATCCAGCTCCATCATCAAGCGCAACACACCGTGGGTGGTAGGATGCGAGGGGCCGATATTCAGCGCCATGGTTTCACCGGAGAACTCCTCTCCGTCGGCGGAACGCTTGGCGACGTCCCCTATGGTTATTT
Organism: Puniceicoccaceae bacterium; assembly: GCA_007117865.1. GTDB lineage: Bacteria > Verrucomicrobiota > Verrucomicrobiia > Opitutales > Coraliomargaritaceae > SKFT01. Next base: position 6,872 of record SKFT01000176.1, read on the forward strand.
CCTTGATCTGCGACATGACTTAAAGCTTTTCAAAATCGGTTAATCGGCGCGGGACGTGTTTTCGGCGGGTTTTTCAGACTGCTCCGTCCAGCTCTCGTCAAGCGCGCGCGGCTCGGCCTCACTCATCGGTCCCGGACGCTTGGAGACAAACGGACCACCCATCATCGGTGCCGATTTGACTTTGGCTTTGGTCGATTCAGCGACATCCGCAGCGGGAAGCTCAGTCTGAATCCCAGCCAGTGGAAAATCCTTGCGCAGCGGAAAATAAGGATAGGCATCCCACATCAAAATACGTCGCAAGTCCGGATGTCCGGCGTAAACGATGCCAAGCATATCGTAGGTCTCGCGCTCATGCCAGTTGGCCGCCGGATAAATATCCGCCAGCGAGGGCAGCGTGGGATTGACGTTGTCGGCACAATCGACAGCAACACGCAGGTAAACGTGACGGGCGGTAGAGTAAAAATGATAAACGCCGGTGAAGCGCGGCGTGGCCGCATCCCAGTCAATAGCCGTTACATCCAACAACAGATCGTAGCCATGCTCATCTCGCAGCGCCCACACAAACTCACGCAAATGGGCAGACGGACAATTGTAGGCGGTATGATCGCTGCTGGGGCGCGGCGTCAGGTAGTCAAATTTTGCGGTAAGGGATTCCTCGGTGATGGTTTCCATTGCGATCAGGCTCCGACAAGAGCGGCTTCGGGCCGTGGACGGCGGTTGGAATCAATCAAAGTTTTAACCGAACTTTCTCGGCCAATCTTGTCCTGCAGCTTAATCATCGCATCGAGCAAAGCTTCGGGACGGGGAGGACAGCCACTGACGTAAACATCGACAGGAACAATCCGGTCCACACCTTGCAACACCGCGTAGGAACGATACATGCCACCAGTGCTGGCACAGGCTCCCATGGCAACCACCCAGCGCGGCTCCGCCATCTGTTCATAAATCCGGCGCACCACCTCGGCCATCTTGTAAGTGACCGTGCCAGCAACAATCATACAATCGGCTTGGCGCGGCGAAAAACGCATCACCTCCATGCCAAAGCGGGAAATATCAAAGCGCGAACCACCCGCAGCCATCAACTCAATCGCGCAACAAGCAAGCCCCATCGGCATAGGCCAGACGGAGTGCTTGCGTATCCAATTGATAACCGCATCGGCGCGGGTGACGATAACTTCTCCCTCGACCTTGCTATCATAGGCAATTTCTGTGCGTTCGCTCATAAGACAAATTTAAATCAAAGAAACTGAACCTAGCGACAGCGCTTATTCATGCAAGCGGGAAATGCTTTTTTCGGATGAGTTCCGAAGGCACATTTATGAAGCAGTTGATTCCACTTGCCATACGCTGACTCAAGCCACTAATAGTTGCGATTCTATGAAACTCGGATTGACGGGGGGAATCGGTTGCGGAAAATCCACCGCATTGGCCTATTTGCAGGACTTGGGATGGCATCCGCTGCAGACCGATGCACTGGCTAAGGGTTTATTGGACACCGAGCCACAAGTCAAAACAGCGATAGCCCAACAGTGGCCACAAGTCCTCAACTCCGACACTATCATCGATCGTTCCGTATTGGCGGCGATCGTTTTCAGCGATGCAGACAGCTTGCGGTGGCTCGAAGGGCTGCTACACCCGATCGTCAGGCGGCACTGGCAGGAGTGGCTCAATCGCCATACCGGACAACCCTGCGCTGTCGAAATCCCCCTGCTTTTTGAAAAACAATTGCAGGATGAATTCGATGCGACGCTATGCATTGCCGCCAGTGATACCACCGTTTACAGCCGTATGCAGGCGCGAGGATTCAGCGCCGATCAAGTCGCCGCCCGTGCGGATCGCCAATGGCCCTTGCAAAAAAAATGCGAGGCCGCCGATTTTGTCATCTGGAATGATGGCGAGGAAGCCTTCTTAAAGGCACAACTGTATTCTCTTGATCAGCAATTGAAAGCAAGTCTGCCCCGAAATCGTTAGACTATTTGTATTTTTCAGTTGCAAAACCTTCACCCGAGACTCAATTTATGAGTTTTTAACTCCTGAACCAATAAATAATACAAACCATGCCATTATTCTCGAATATCAGTGAAACCGTCGGCAACACGCCGCTCGTCAAAGTCAACCATACCACCAAAGAAGTGGATGCCGAAATCTACTTGAAGTGCGAATTCTTCAATCCCCTCGCCAGCGTCAAAGACCGTATTGGTAAGGCCATGATTGAAGCCGCCGAACACGATGGCTCTCTCAAGCCGGGCCATATCGTCGTCGAGCCCACTTCCGGCAACACCGGCATCGCACTGGCCTTCGTCTGTGCCGCCAAGGGCTACCGCTGCATCCTCACCATGCCGGAGACGATGTCGCTCGAGCGCCGCGTGCTGCTGCGCATGTTGGGTGCTGAAATCGTCCTGACTCCCGGCCCAAAAGGCATGCCAGGAGCCATTGCCCGCGCTGAGGAGTTGGTCGCCGAGATGGGTGAAAAGGCATTCATGCCGCAACAATTCAAAAATCCTGCCAACCCGGAAATCCACCGTCGTACTACTGCCGAGGAAATTTGGAACGCAACCAAGGGCAAAATCGATGCCTTTGTCTCCGGCGTTGGCACAGGCGGCACAATCACCGGAGTTTCGGAGGTTATCAAGTCGCGCAAGGAGCTCTTTACCGTGGCAGTTGAACCCGAAGCCTCCCCGGTTCTCTCCGGCGGTAAACCAGGTCCGCACAAGATTCAAGGTATCGGAGCTGGCTTCATCCCTGACAACTGCAACACCGCAGTCATTGATGACATCATCCAGGTATCCAACGAAAACGCCTTTGCCACAGCCCGCGCATTGGCTGAACAGGATGGCATCCTAGGCGGCATTTCCACCGGTGCCAACGTCTGGGCAGCTATGCAACTGGCTAAGCGTCCGCAATTCGCCGGCAAGCGCATAGTCACCGTCGGCTGCAGCTTCGGCGAACGCTACCTAAGCACGCCGCTGGCAGAAAAAGCCCGCGAAGAAATGGCTTCACTGACCGCATAAACCGCTCCGCAACATAATTTTAAAAAAGCCGCAGGCCACTCGCCCGCGGCTTTTTTATTTTCCCCAGAAAGCAGTATTTATAAACCTGGTTTATATATTAACCGTGAAACGAATATGAGCGTAAAACTCATGCTTGACGTTTTAGATTGTTTTTCTGCCTTATAACGGGATGCATATTGAAGAAATTATCACCCATCCGGGTAGTGCGCACAAAGATGAATTGCTGGCTTGTGCGCTGCTACTGGTTGAACATCCGGTTCCTATTTACCGCCGTGATCCCAGCGATGAGGATCTTGCCAATCCGCTCACCTGCGTCATCGACAGCGGCGGCAAGCATGAACCCTACCGCAACAACTACGACCATCACCAATTTCATCCCAAGGCAAAGCCGAGTTGCTCGGTTTCCTTGATTTTCGACGCCTTGGGATTGTATGATGATGCGCTTAAATTCCTCGATTGGGTCGAGCCTATTGAGTGGTTCGATTGTCGTGGACCAGGGCATACCGCGGAATGGCTGGGGGTTGACCGACGGGCCTTGTCACGACTGAATTCCCCGCTTGACGGAGCCATGTTGCGCGCTTTCTCCAAAACGGAGCGCCTGCTACCCGGCGATTTCCTTTGGGAAACCTTGCGCATGGTGGGACAGGATATACTGGGCTTTGTCCGTGGCCTGCGACGTCAGTTGTGCTATCTGGCGGAACATACCGAGGTTTGGGAAGTCGAGCAAGGTGAGGATTTGTTCAAGGTATTGTTCCTGCCGCGCAATGAAAACCTGCCGGAGGAGCCAACGCTGGGGATGGGGCGTTTTATTGAGGAGCATCCCAGCGGACGCGAAATTGTTGCCACGGTTTATCCAGACCGTCGCAGCAGTGGCTATGGCCTGGCGCGCTATCGCGATAATTACCGAGTCGATTTTCGTCGTCTGGACGACTCGCATGATGTCCATTTCACCCACGCCAGCGGATTTTTAGCAAAAACCACCGCCACTTCTCCCGATCGTCTGCGGCGATTGTTACAGTCGGCCTGGGTGGGACGTGCAGGAGCCGCTGCATTTTATAAAAACGCTGAAGCGCGCAGTTAATATGGTACCTGAAAACATGCCGGACAACTGGTTGGCAGGATTATCCCTGCGCGGCACTCGCAAATGCGCGCTGTCCGATTTGCCAGGTTACAATAAGAAGGCCGGCCACCGTCCTCCGGTTGAGCATGGAGTGCAGGCGGAAAGCTTACTGCGGGAATGGGGCGCGCAACGAATCGAGTCGCTGGCCTCTAGCTTGCACACCGGTTTGCGTCAGGCCTTGGGCTTAAAGCGGGCTGATATCAAGGTCGCCCTGTCCACTGGTGCCATTCGCATGTGCAGTCCAGTGGCGGAGGTGCGCTGCTGGCTGGAGCAGGATCCAGCGCTAGCGGCATGTGCGTTGGAATGCATTGAGGTCGATCACCTGACTCAAGTCCAATTGCTGGAAAATGCGTCATTCCTATCGGTCTTTGGCAAATGTTGCAACCGCCTGCACTGGCAGCCAACATCACCAATCGACGTTGAAGCATTGATCGACCATTTGGAAGCGAAACCGGCGCATGCGCGTCACCTGGAATACCCACTGGACGCCAGCTATTTGCGCTTTACTCCACCCCCGGGCGGCATTGAGTTACATTGCGATAGGCAGGGAATGAGTTTCACTTGCCGCGACAAAGAATGCGCCTTCCCTGATTTTGTGGTAAAAGCCTTTTCCCTTTTTCCTTTAATTTCCGGCTTGCAACCGAATTGATCCCTGCCCAATCATGGAATTGTTCTTTTAATTTTTCCTGTGCCCGGATGGCGGAATTGGCAGACGCGATGGACTCAAAATCCATTGACCGAGAGGTCGTGTGGGTTCGACCCCCACTCCGGGTACCATTTAACTTTTTCCGCTAATGGATCATTCTCCCATAGAGGACCTTCAACGTGTCCTTGTCTCTGAAAAACAAATACTAAAACGAATTACCGAACTGGGTAAAGAAATTGACGCGTTTTACCACGGCGAGGAAGTTGCAGTCATTGCCATTATCAATGGTGCCATTGTCTTTGTTGCCGATCTCATCCGTCAAATTCGTCTCCCGGTTAAGCTCGACTGTATCCGCGTTTCCAGCTACCGCGACAGCACCAGTCCACAAGGACGTCCGGATATTATCGACCGCATTCGTCTGGATCTAAAGGGAGTTCACGTTTTGTTAATCGACGATATTCTCGATACTGGCAACACCCTTTCCGAAGTAGTAAAAATACTCAAAACGCTTCAGCCAGCCTCTCTGCGCACCTGTGTGTTACTGGATAAATCAACCCAAAGAACGGTTGATTTTGAGGCTGACTTTGTCGGCTTCAACATTCCCGACGAATTTGTTGTTGGCTATGGGCTCGATTTTGCCGAACGCTATCGCCACTTGCCGTGCATCGGTGTGCTGCGTCCAGAACTGCAAAATCCGCCCGAATGGAGCTGAGGCGTATGGCGTGCCGGTTATTGGAACCCGCGTTCAAGCTCCTGCTCATTGGGCTTCTCACCGTTCAAAACTTACTAGTCACCGATGCGCAGGCGTCCGTAACAGCGGGTAGCGATGCGGCCGAACTGGTCCAGAAGCTCATGCAAGCCAGCGAGACCCTGCACAGCATACGCTTTGCGGAAGTAATTGAGGCCGCAACCGGACAACGCATTTTTCCAATCGACCCAGAGCGCGATTCCGACCGCAGGCTGCTCGCTGCAATCGCATCGGCCACGCACAGCGTTTTATCCGATGTGCTCAATCCCGATCACAGCGTGCATGCAATTGGCCGCATCAACGAAGTCAGTAATCGACTTGAAGACTATCTCATGCGGACAATTGACGCAATTCCAGGCATCTACTGCGGACCTCCCCTCACCCGCCAAGGCACGGTGCAAAGCGCCGGTTATCCAGATATGATTTTGCTGGATGAGGCAACTGGCAGAGTGGTCTACCTCGACCCAAAAGTTTATCGTGACGGCAGTGAACGCAGTGGCTTTCGCACTTTTTACTACGAACCCAAAGAGGATACCAATAAAATCAATTTTAGCGCTTCGCACCTGATCCTTGGCCTTTCCCACCTTGGCAAAGTCAATGGCCAGTGGACCTTTGAGAGCTGGAACATTGTCGATTTAATTGATTTTGAAGTGCGGTTGAAGGCCGAATTTCAAGCCAGCAACCGCGACCTCTACCGCGCGGAAGCCATTATCCAATCAGCTCCCGCACCCGTTAACAATCCCTCGGAGCAAGACTCACCGCAGCAATAGGGTTTTGCGGGTTAGAACCGGAAAGCCACTCCTGCGCTGACCCAGCTGACATCACCCTCCTCCCCGGCGCGCAAATTGCCGAGACGAAAGGAGTGATTCAAACTCCCTATGATTTCCCAGTTGTCGGCAACTGCAAAGGCGGCATCGATACCAAATTGCAGGTTATTGCCCTTCAAACGACGCGGGCCGGATACATAGCCGTAATCAAGACCCCACAGCGCATAGGGCGTCAGCTCAAGACGATCATCCAAACCACCGGTCGGCAACATAGAGGCAACACCGAGCTCGACAAAACCACCGCGCACCTCATCGATATCGTAATAGGTTTCACCAAAGAGCGTCAAAAACGGATGCGCCTCGTATTCAAAGCCAACATACAACTCCCAGGTGCTGGACTCATCCGGCACAGGAAATGTCAGCCAAGTCACCCCGCCAAATAGCTCCAACTCCCCAAGCGCAAAGCCATATTCGGCAAAAAGATTGACCTCGTTGTAAGCCGAGCCCCGCAGCGACTGACCATACCAAGCGCCAAACGTAAAGTCGCGGTAATCGGCAGTCAGGGTATTGAACCAATACCCTGAGCTATCGGGATCGTTATCAATTCCCTCCGTCACATAGCGATTGGACAGCTCAGAGGACCATTCGAAGTGAACTGGCTCCCCGCCCATACTCCAGGCCGCGGCCGTTTGAATGCCCGCAAATGCACAGACTGTTAGACTCGATAAAAGAAGGGCATGAACACGATTCAACATAATGTAGCATTGGCTACATAAAATTCCCCGCTGTCAAATTAAAAGTGCACCATAATGTGTTTTTGCCGTATTGAGGACTGTTAAGCATGTCTCCCAGCGTAAATTTAAATAGCATTTGCATTCGCTTTTTCTAAAATAACCCAGCAAAATCATTATCAATCTTATAGGCTGGGATCGCCTTCTGCAAAATCCCCGCCAATTGAGTTTTTAAAAACCTATTACGATGAGCCTTCGCACTGGAAAAGTTCTGATTCTGGCTACCCGCGATTTTGCACACGAAAGCCGTCTGCGCAGCTGGTGGGCGGTGATTTCAACACTGGCGTTTTTCGCCGTTTCACTGATTGCGACGGTCGTCTCCCCGTGGCTTTTGACGAAGCTATTTTTCGCTGTGCTCGCTGGCCTGCTGATGGTGCGCATGTTTGTGCTCTACCATGATCATCAGCACCACGCCATTCTCGACCGCTCCAAGCTGGCCGACGGGCTGATGCGCCTGTGGGGCATGGTGATGTTGACCCCGAGCAGTATTTGGTGCCACTCGCACAACACCCACCACGCGCAAAACTGTAAACTCCGCACCACCCACATCGGCTCTTATCCGGTGATGACGGTCGAACGCTATAAGCGCAGCTCACGCCGCGAGCGCCTCGCCTACCTTGCCATTCGCCATCCACTCACGATTGCCTTCGGCTACCTGACGGTCTTCTTCGGCAGCATGTGCATTGTGCCGCTGTTGGACGATCCCAAGGAGCACCGCGACGCACTTTACGCCCTGATCCTGCACGCCGTGCTGTATGCAGCGGTGATCTTCACTCTCGGTTGGCTAGCCGCGCTGTTCCTCCTCGTCATTCCCTTCAGCGTGGCCAGCGCTCTCGGCGCTTACCTGTTCTACTCGCAACACAATTTCTCCACCGTCACCTATCTGGATAAAGACGGCTGGACCTACGAAGGGGCCGCACTGGAGTCCTCCAGCCACTGCCGAATGGGTCCGCTGATGAACTACTTCACGGCAAACATTGGCTACCACCACATCCATCACCTAAACGCCAAAATCCCCTACTACCGCCTCCCCGAAGCGATGGCGGCAATGCCAGAGCTGCAATCGCCCAAAACCACCAGTCTCCACCCCACCGAGATCGTCCGCTGCCTCCGCCTCCAACTCTGGGACGTCGCCCAGCAACGCATGGTCACCCTAGCCGAAGCAGCAGGCCGATAGTTGATTGGCGCAGAAGCCTAACGCGGAAAAGCGTCTTTCTGCGTTGAAGCAAACCGCCTATTGAGCTCGGCGTGGGTTAGTAATTGCATGGTGGGGCGACCGCGGGGACAGGTGTGGGGATGTTGGCAGGCGAGTAGATCTGCCAACAGGCGCATCACGGCTGCGGGGTCCGGCGTTGACTCACTGCGGGTCGAAAACACTGCGGCCAAACGGGCAAAACGCTCGGCGGCGAGGCGTTCGTTGGCACCCCCACCCGCTTCGCGCAATTGCTCCAGAGTATCGCGCAGGAGCGATTCTGCTGAACCGGGATCGAGCCAAGCGGGAATAGCTTCGATCCGATAAAAATGTCGCCCAAAGGGTTCAACCACAAACCCTCCCCGCGCCAATAGTGCCCGGTGGGTTTCCAAGGTGGTGCAAAGCAACGGCTCCAACTCCAACGAAATGGGTAGCAGTAGCGACTGCGCTCCGGCAGAGTCGGCTTCCTCACGTCCAATTTGTTCCACTACGGACTCAAAGCGCACGCGTTGGCGGGCGTGGGCCAAATCCAATAAAACCAAACCATCCGCTGATTCCAACAAAACCAAACGCTCGCGCATGCGACCGATATAACGCCAATCCGCCAGCGACGTTTTCGGTTCTTGTTCAAAAGACGTTCGAGTAAGGGTCTTCGGGCTGGGCCTATCCGTTGGTGGGTCAGTATGCGCTGGGTCAACTTTAGCATGGGCCACTGGCAGGGGCACGGCAGAAGGCAGAGGATTGGCGTAGACAGCCACTTCCGCCGCCGGCGCGCGGGGATCAGACTGAGCCAGTGATGGATCCGCCATTGGCTTATCCCTATCCGCAGTCTCAGCAGCCTGGTCCGTGTCCGAAGGGCGCGCCTTTGGCTGCGGCAGAGAAACCTTACGACTTTCCTGAAAACGGCTCAAGCAATCGGTGATTGCCTCGACCACGAAGCGGCGAATGGTTCCCTCGGAACGAAAGCGCACTTCGCGCTTGGCGGGATGCACATTGACATCGACCATTGCGGGTTCGATTTCCAAAAACAGAAACGTCGGCGGAAAACGTCCACGCGGCAGGTAACCATGGTAGGCATCGAGAATCGCATAACCGAGCGTGCGGCTTTCGACCGGACGTTGATTGACCAACGTGATCATGTCCCTGCGAGTGGCTCTGCCCTGCCCTGGACGGGCGACCAGGCCATGCAATCGCATGCCCCGCATTTCCGGATTCTGATCATCCTGCCACTCAATCGGGATCAGGTCGTTAGCTAAGGATGGTCCCCATATTTCGCCAATGCGCTCGCGCAGATCGAGACAGGCGGGGGATTGAAAAACCACGCGACCGTTGTCCAGTAAACGAAAGGCTACCTGCGGATGGGCAACCGCACACAAGCGGGTAAGGTAGATGATGTGTGCGCTCTCGGTGGCATCGGTTTTGAGAAACTTGCGTCGCGCGGGAACGGTATTGAAAAGGTTGGCCACTTCGACCACGGTGCCGACGGGCATGCCACAGGCTTTGCGCTCCAGCAACTTACCTCCATTGATGCGAATTTCCGTGCCCTCGGTCCAGCCACGGGCGCGGCTGCGCAGAGTGAATTTGGATACGCTGGCAACCGATGGCAAAGCTTCGCCACGAAAGCCGAATGAACGGATGGTATTGAGGTCGTCGGCAGACTGAATCTTGCTGGTTGCATGGCGCTCCAACGACAGCAAAGCCGTATCGGGATCCATGCCACAGCCATCATCCTGCACGCGCATGTAGGCTTTACCGCCATTGCGAAACTCCACTTCAATATGTGTGGCTCCGGCATCGAGACTGTTTTCGACCAATTCTTTGATCACTGCCACCGGGCGCTCAATCACTTCGCCAGCAGCAATTTGATTTGCCACTTGGTCGGGAAGGATGCGTATACGCGGTGCGAGATCGGACATGGCTTCAATCACGCACACGCCAAGCCCGCGCGTCAAGTCAAGGCTCGTCATCTGTTACAAATCCATAGGTGACTCTTCCCGGAGCTGTAGGCCTCGAATACCGTAGCTCAATACGACGCGCTGCGGGACAGGAATGTCCCGCCTCCCTTGTGGCCACATGCCCACTCAACGGAGAGGGGACATTGTTACGCAAGCTCCACCTTCTACGGCTTCGCCTCCGTCCTGTCCCCACTCTTTTAATTGCACCCACGACCTGCGAGGACGGAATTTGCCGCTCGCAAATCCACTATTTTCAGATACAACCCGGTGCTATGAACGCTAATAAATGGTTACTGTCTCTGGTATTGAGCAGTGCAATGCTAAGCCTCTGCTACGGGGCGGATTCCGCTACACCCGAACCCATGCAATGGATTTTGCAATGGGACAATGACTACCTGGCGGGAACTGATCGCGACTACACCAACGGTATCCGCTTTGCCTTCTCACAAGAACTGTCCGCCAATGCGGTTCTGGATAACCGTTTACGCAGGTGGCTGCATCCGCTCCTGGGCTCCACCGGCGAATCGCGCCGCTCGCCGCTGCGGCTACCCGGACGGGATGAAGTGCGTTTTGCCTGGGGCGTTGGCGTCACTCAATTGATGTTCACTCCCGACGACCCGAATGCCCTGCAAGCACCCCCGGGGGAACGTCCCTACGCTGGCTGGCTCGGGCTTGAAATGTCCTTACACGCCAAAACCGAACGCTCAGCCAACAGCGTGACACTGGTTATCGGCACCACCGGGCAGCCCTCCTACGCACGCGACACGCAGAACTGGTTTCACGAAAATGTGTCGAACAGTCCGCTTTACCAAGGTTGGGATAGTCAGGTTCCGGCGGAACCCACGCTTAATTTGCAATTTGATCACAAACTGCGCCTGCCGTCCCGCGACTTGGATACCCTGCTACCGGGTTTGAGTGTGGATGGCTATGGCGAGTGGGGGCTTGGCTTGGGCAACTTTCGCACGGATGCCTATGTGGGCATGCTTTTGCGTGGAGGTTACAATCTGCCAGCACGCTTCACCGTTCCCCGCGTTCAACTGGGCTCCTACGGTCACCGTTTTTTCAAAGCGGAGGAAGAATACATTTCCAATTGGTCATTCATTGGATTTACCGGCGTGCGTGGAACTGGCGTCGCTCACGATATCACTTTAGACGGGCCGGTCTTTCGCAGTTTCGACACTGGCGTGAACCGCCAGCCATGGGTGGGTGAACTGCTACTCGGATTCGGGATTCGCTTCAAGGAAATGGAACTGAGCGTCTCCCGCACCTTGCGAAGCAAAGAGTTTAAAAATCAGTCCTCCAAACAGCATTTCGGCTCGGTTATGCTACGACTCAACGCGCCTTTCTGAGGAATAGGTGCCATTCGCTGCCTGCGGGTGAACAGGCCTCCGTAGCTTTACTGCTCAGGATGGGTCTTTCGATTCGGTGGGCTTTTTCCGGATTGCTGTTTTCTTTTTGGCGACCTTTTTCACCTTCTTGGTAGCGACCTTCTTGGTAGCCGTTTTACGGACGGCTTTTTTCTTGGCCACTTTTTTGGCTGGCTGTTGTTGGCTTGAATCAGTGGAAGGCGTTGAATCGCTTGCGGTGGGCTTTGACTTCGCGGACCTCCCTTGATCAGCCGCTCTCGCTTCTGACATGGGCTGGTGCGGCTTGTCGCCGCGCGCTGGCGATGACCTGGGTGGCGACTCGTTGTGTTGATTCGCTTCTGCGGAACGCTCTCCACCGATATTAGGTGTGCTCGTCCCGGCCTGCTGTTGCTCGCGCTCGCGACGTGCCCGTTCGCGTTGACGACGACTGCGTCCACGCGAGCGCTTGCTCTTGCGCTCGCCTTCACCTGGATTGGGAGCCGGTTCGTTAGCGGCTGCCGATTGCGGCTTGGGTTGCGCCCGTGATTGTGGCTGTGATTGTGAAGGCGTAGGTTTCTCTCGCTGTTCAGGATTGCGCGCGGGTGGCTTACCGCGTGGACGTTCCGGGGCGGATTGGGTCGGAGGGGTATCGCGATCGTAGTCTTCGAGTGCCTCTGCGATACGGTCTTCCAACTCCTCGTCGCTAATGGTAAAGACTGGCTTCGGGCGCTCCGGCTGACGCGTGGCGATGGGATCGGGCTCCTCCGGTCGCTTGTGCTTTGGCGGCAACTGAATGTGTTGATAAGGATCAATCGGCAAAAGTACGGCTGGCCGACCGGAAGCAGCCGGCGAAGCACGCGGGTAAAGGGTCAACTCACCCAAGATATTGGGATCACCCTCCGAAAGCATACGCTCAATCGCCTCGGCGGCGTGATCCGGATGAATGCGCGTTTGCACGCTGCCATCGGCGGCATGGGTATTGCCCGGAGTGGTGTTGTGACGCAAAAGAACCGTGGACACGCGTAAACCGGCATCGCGATGACGCAGCAGCAACTCGCTGGCGAAGCGACGCAAGCCGGCCTCCATCAAGCCTGCAACTGCGTTGGCAGGAGCGCCATCCTTGTTGGTTGATAAAGCAAATAGCAATTGCCCCCGGACTTGCAGTAAGTTCGGCAGAAGCAAGCGCGTCAGTACCACAGGAGTCATCAGACCAATGGTCATCAAGGCCTCCAGATTGCCGACCCCAAGCCGCTCAAAATCCGTTGCCGGCACAACATCCAGTGCGTGCACTAACAAGTGCACGCCACCACTTTCGGTGACGATTTGCTCGATCGCGTCACGCGTTGCCTTCATATCCGTAATATCAACAGCGGTGGCTATGAAGTCCTTGTGCACGTAAGTCGTTTGTGAAAAATTATTCCCCAAGCCATAGACCCGGCAGCCCTGCCGCACCAGTCGCTCAACGATTCGAATCCCCAAGGCACTCTCCGCACCCGTAACAATAGCTATATCCATAAAAAAGTAATCGCAAAAAAAGTGATGTCACCTGCGTAAATTTACATAGCAAGTGCTAAAACGCTGGTATTGGCGAACATAATCCTTGTAATACCTAACAATTTCCCTTTGCCCTCTCACGCAAATCCCAACGTTATCACGCACGTGGATGGGCTTGTTTGTGGGCCTCGCGCAGGCGCGCCAGGCTAACGTGGGTGTAGATTTGAGTCGTTGCCAGGTTGGCGTGTCCGAGCAATTCCTGCACTGCCCGAAGATCGGCTCCCTCATCCAACAAATGCGTTGCGTAGGAGTGGCGAAGGGTGTGCGGGGTGACATCGAGCGGCAAATCCGATGCCCGCAGGTAAGACTTTAAATTGCGTTGAATTTCTCCGGGAGTAATGCGGCTGCCATCGATGCTTTTGACAACCGGTCCATCGCCATGACCTTCATCACCTGTTAGTTCTCGAAATGCCTGCCAAGCCCTCAGAGCCATGGGCCCCAGCGGACACATCCGCATCTTTCCTCCCTTGCCGCGCACCCGCGCCACACCGGTGCCCAATTCAATATCACTGTGGTTGAGGTTACAAAGCTCACTGATACGCAAGCCACCACCGTAGAGCAGCTCCATCGCCAAGGTATCGCGCACTGCGACAAAGCGACTAATATTGCCTGCTGAAGCCAGGAGGGACGGAGCCGATAGCAAGCGCTCCATCTCCACCTGGGACAAAAAATGCGGCAGCGGCTTATCCAATTTCGGCAAACTCAATCCCGTTGTCGGATTCGACGCAACAGAACCACTTAAGCGCAAATAACGGTAGAATGCGCGGATTCCGGAAAAATGGTTGTGCAGTGTGCGGCGGGCGCGATGGCGTCCGTGGGCGATTAAAAAGCGTCGCAAGGCGGCTGGCAGCAACTCGGAGGGGTGATTAGGGGCGACTCCATTGGACAGACACCAATCACGCAGAAAGCCAATTGCCGCGGTGTAATTGCGCACGGTGTTGGGACTCATCCGTCGCTCTTGCAACAAATGATAGGCAAACGCGCTTGACGTCTGCTGCCAGGGGTCAGGACTTGAGTTGGAATCGCTCAATGAACTCTTTGCCGAGGTAGCGATAGGCATTGGCTCCGGTACTGGTGGGATCGTATTCAAAGATGGTTTGACCAAAGCTCGGCGCCTCGCTCAGACGGATCGAACGCGGGATCATAGTGCGGAAGACCTGCTCGTCAAAGTGATTACGCACTTCGGCGACCACCTGATGCGAGAGATTGGTGCGGACATCAAACATGGTCATCAAAATACCGCCCAGCGCTATGTCCGGATTGACATCAGCCTCACGCAGCTGATCCACCACCTTGAGAATTTGTCCCAGTCCCTCCATCGCCAAATACTCACACTGTAGGGCAATGATGAGATAATCCGCCGCCGCAAGGCTATTCATGGAAAGCATGCCGAGCGCTGGCGGGCAGTCCAGAATGATCGCGCGAAAGCGTCCCGACTCACGCAGAGGACGCAGGCATTCGCGCAACTGAATCAGGTAGTTTTCACGCTGACTGAGCTCTATCTCGATCGCCGCCATATCGACCTCACCGGGAATCAGGAACAAATGCGCCGAGCGGGTTGGTTGAACCTTGGCAGTTGCCTCCTCATTACCCATCAAAGCGCCATAAAGACTACCGCCCTCGGTTTTATCGACACCCAAGCCACTGGTGGCATTGGCCTGCGGATCGAGATCGATAATTAGCGTCGGCACACCCTCATCCGCTAAGGCGCGGCCCAAGTTGATAGCGGTGGTGGTTTTACCAACCCCGCCTTTTTGATTTGCAATCGTAAATACCGTAGCAGACATGTTTCTGCTTACAACACGGAAACAGATAAAGGTCGAGTCACAATTCAATCATGATGCTAAAAATGAGTAAACCCTTCGCAGCAGCATGGCTGTAGGTGAAACTTTCAAGCTCATCCACTGATTAAATCTCACCAATGTCGCCTTTTGCTTCAGTTTCTTTCAATGATATCCATTGCTTGTGTTTGCCATTCACCTGCAACATAGCGCTCAATTCTGATTTCGATTGGCTCGTCAGAATTGCTCTTTTTAGGGAAGTAACGTATCTCAATCAACTTAGCGGTCTCGCCTTCAGTTAAATGCACTTTGGCAACGCCGCCACTATCAGAATCGTAGGGAAGCAAGTCGCCCCTTCCATCCAGTCGTCCATCACCATTGGCATCGACAAATATCAATTCGCCTTTTTCGCCATAAGCCTCAATCCGACATGATGCGGATGCGACAAGTCGAAATGCGATGCTTTCTTCCCGAGCGTGCGTGCCCTGAAGAATATGAAATACCGGACTGGCGAAATAAGGATTATCGCGAATCAGATGGGCAGATATAAACGAGCGTATTTCGCCGTAATTTCCAGGTTGCACTTCGAGGACGCTCACAGCAGGAACGGTGCTGGCGGAAGCTTGTGCGCTGAGTTCGACCTGGTAACTATTATCCTCAGCCAAATCGGTTGCTATCATAATAAATCCCTGTTCCCATGGTCCAAGTGACCACTCTCGCGAGAGTTCAGTTCGGCGGGTTTCATCCCCACTGGCACTCGCATCAATCAGCACAAGCCCTTCTGAAAAAGATTGTGCGGAATAGACTCCGGCAAAATGCAGCATGCCATTGATTGGCACTGGTCCCGGATTGGCAAGCGTAAATATCGCCTGTGCGCCCCATTCGCTAACAGGTGCGGTTGTTATTCGCTCGGGGGAAAGAACAACGACCTGACTGTCTGACTCAAGTGGGATCGCTGCGCTTATCGCAGAAAGCTGCATCGCCTGTCGCTGTAGCCATTGTGGCACCTCCTCGAACACTTCCGATTGGCTCACTGCAAGTAACTGCGCATTGTCAATTCGTTTCAAGCGGAAGAGGAATTCGGTGAGATACAGTTCCGCTTCCATCTGGCGCAGCCGGAAATCCCACATGGAAAACAAATCGCGTGCTGTGCGCATCAGTTCAAGTGCCTCATCCATACGCCCTTGTGAGGCAAGGAAGCGGGCGTAATCGCGATAAAGGAAAGGCTCTTGGATTTTTGCACCCATTTCCCTAGATGCCAAAAGTGCTTGAAGGAATATCTTCTCAAATTGCTCGTCCACTATTCCACCAGAAAGCACCACGTGAATAATAGCCAAACGAACACGTTGCGCAAAATAGGTCATATTCTCTTCCATCGCATATTTTACCAAGCGGATGAAAGGTTCCACCCATTGAGCCTGCTGTAAATCAACTTCTTCAACAAGTCGAACAAGTTGCACCTCATAGGCACCATATCTACTATCTAATCTATTATTGGCTCGAAGTTGCTCAAGTGTATTCAGATCAGTTACAGATCGTTCAGAAGTTTTTCCTTTCACATACAAATAATCAACCTCCGTAGCCGCAGCATGCCATTGACGACCTCTATAAGCGGACAACTGGTCATTTAAGTTTTGTTGGTATACTTCAATCGCTTTGTCATACTCACCAAACATTGTGTAAATAGTTCCCATTAGGTTACGACCTTTTCCAATGCAGTCAGCACTTTGAAAGGTATCTGATTGATTCAACCATTTTGTAATATACAATGCTTCGTGAAGACGACCGTTCCACATGCGTTCCTCAGTAATGGCCCTAAGTGCTATCGGTACTTCAACGGGGAACTGATTGCCAACCCTAACTTTTCGATAAGGCCGCTGAGCGGCATTATATTCCAAATCCGTAACCACTGAAGGAAATTTAAATCTATCCTTATCTTGTGCCGCGGCATTTAACAAAGCAGGAATATCCAAACCGTGGTTGGATAGCACAAGCGATTCAATTTCCTGTATATTTTGAGAAAGCAAGGCTATGCGACCAGTTGAAATCTGCGCTCCAGCCAAGTTATGTCTAACACGTATTCTGTTAATGCTGGTATCGCTGTTTCGATCTATATAATCACGCAACCAGTTATAAATGGAGAGTGCAAGCTCTTGATCCCTACGCCCTTCGAGCATTTGTGCCTCACCCCAAAT
This sequence comes from Puniceicoccaceae bacterium, assembly GCA_007117865.1. Taxonomy (GTDB): domain Bacteria; phylum Verrucomicrobiota; class Verrucomicrobiia; order Opitutales; family Coraliomargaritaceae; genus SKFT01. The sequence continues at coordinate 23,978 of SKFT01000176.1, forward strand.
TGGAACGTAAAATTGATGGCCCGCAAAACTGTCATGAATGTAAGGAGCCGCTAGTTGGGTTAGCCGTTGAAGCGCAGTACTTTCCCCCGATGTTTGATAAATACCAATAACTTCTTGCATTGCAGCTCTACCCTCAGCCCGAAAACGCTTAATCAACTCTTCTTGCAGATTTTCCATTTCCTGGAATTTATCTGGATTTGGTGCAAGTAATTTGGTACCTTCTCTGTAGATACTTCTAAGATTGGTAATAATATTGTAGTGACCCTCTTCCAATAATTCATGGTATAGTTGCAATCCATATTCAGGGCTAAAATCAGGGATAGAGCCATGAATAATACGGTGTGCAAATTGCCTCTTCGAATAGCGATTCCCCATGGCGTGTGCACGCATATAATATTCAGCTGCCTCGGCCTTCTCTCTGCCTTCAACCCATCCGCCGCCTATCATGTAAGCTAAGCCATGCCAGCCATCCGCATTGCCCAATTCACCAGCAAGACGATACCAGCGGAGACCCTCGGTATAATTAACTGCTGTTGAATAACCATAAATATAGGCATCACCCACCTCTTTGGCTGCAACTCCATTACCCATATCAGCGGCCTGCTTTAACAGTGCCAAAGCTCTCATTCTTTCAGCGGTGACGGCGTGATTGCCTTGCAGTGTTTCAATTGCGTCAGCAACGCTCTGGTCTGTCACAACCATGGGTTGGTGTTCCGCCAAATCTACATTCATGATTGAATTAGATTCCGCGAAAAAGCCATCCGTGCCCCCTACGCCCAAAAGCCAAAGGCTGTAAAGTATTTGTGCTACAAGATTCATTTTAAACGGGGCTAATTTATGTTATTGTTTTGAACACAAGAGTTTGCATGGCTGTATGAGCATTGGATGTCAAGCTGGAGGTGCTTAGGGATCACAACAATAGAATTTCATCCTAATTTGAGCTTGGGATTGCACTTTGCCGCAATTAAGGTAACAAAAAATCTTTTACGTTATGAAAAAATGGCTTTTACGAATCTCGGTCTACCTGATTGCTCTGGTTTTATTGATAATGATCCTAGGCCCACTATTGGGTGTTAAGTTACTCCAATTTCGTGCGCTTGCCGCTCAGGGTGCCGCCATGGAACCGCCCTCTGAGTCTGTCAGCGAAGCGCGGGTGGAGCGCATGAAATGGGAAGTTGCACTTACCGGTATCGGCACCCTTTCGACGCCGCAAGGAGCTTTACTCGAAAGCGAAATGGCAGGTGTGGTGCAATCAATTCACTTTACTAATGGCCAGTGGGTTAAAGCGGGGCAGTTGCTGATCGAGCTGGAGAGTTCGGTCGAGCAGGCTGAACTCGAATCTGCGGAAGCCAGTGTCGCGCTTGCGGAAATCGAGTTTGCACGGGCGGAAAAGTTGGTCGAGCGCGAAGCCTCACCGCAGAGTCAACTCGACCGCACAAGGGCTGAACTGCGTCAAGCGAGAGCAGCCGTAGCCACCCTCCAAGCGGTTTTGGATAAAAAAACCATCCGCGCGCCCTTCGATGGAACGATTGGCATACGCATGGTCAACGTCGGACAACTGGTCAGCCCAGGCACAGGACTGGTGGGTTTGCAAAATTTGAACACTCTGGAGGTGGGCTTTGATCTGCCGCAAAACACCCTCCGATTAGTTAAAGAAGGTATGCGTATCGAAGTGCGTCCGGAATTTAATGGCGGCGATGTGTATGAGGGCGAATTAATCGCAATCGACCCCTCGGTGGATGCACGCAGCCGCTCATTGCATTTACTGGGACGCATCCCCAATGAAGCCAATGAGCTGCGTCCGGGCATGTTTGTGCGCGTGCGACTCATCCTCAACGATCAACGCGAAGTTTTGGTAGTGCCAAACACAGCGGTTCTAGCCGCTGCCTTCGGCAACTCGGTCTACACCCTGGTGAAAGATGAAGACAGTGGACACCTGGTTGCGCGGCAACAATTTGTTCGCACTGGTGAGAGGCGCGGCGACTTTGTCGAAATCATCGAAGGACTGGAAGCGGATGATCGTGTCGTCAGTGCCGGCGCATTCAAACTACGCAACAACTCACGCGTGCGTATCAGCCAACTGGAATCGCCGGACGCACAACTGGAACCGACTCTCATCAATCGCTAAGCGCGTCTCCACATGTCTGATCAAAAACCCGCATTTACCGATTTATTCATCCGGCGGCCTGTGCTGGCAGTGGTTTACGCGCTACTAATTCTTATTGCCGGTGGGCAGGCGATAAGCACGCTAACCGTGCGCCAATACCCGGAGAGCGAAAACGCCTCTATAGTCATCCGCACCGTGTATGTCGGAGCCGATGCGGACTTGGTGCGCGGCTTTATCACGACCCCCATCGAGCGTGCGGTTGCCTCGGCGGATGGGATCGACTACCTGCAATCCAGCAGCCGCTTGGGCTTGTCGGAAATCACCGCCCGCTTGAAGTTGAACTACGATTCCAATGCCGCGCTGGCGGAAATCAGTGCCAAGGTGGACGAAGTCCGGGCCGATCTGCCGCCAGAGTCTGAGGTGCCGATCATCACCATCGAATCCGCTGATGCGCAAATCGCGGCGGCCTACCTCGCCTTTTCCAGTAATCTGCTGCAAGCCAATGAAATCACCGACTACATGACGAGGGTTGTGCAACCGCGGCTGACTGCCGTGCCCGGGGTGCAAAATGCGGAAATCCTCGGTGGTCGCACCTTCGCGCTGCGGGCGTGGTTGAAGCCAGACGCGATGGCAGCCTACGGCATACGCCCGGCAGAGGTACGCACTGCCATGGCAACTAACAACTACCTGTCAGCGGTTGGCCAGACCAAGGGAGCACTTCAATCCACCGTGCTAAAAGCGGAGACCGATATACGCGACATCGAATCCTTCAAGCAAATGGCTATTCGAACCGATGGCAACCGGGTCATTCGCCTGGCCGACATCGCCGAAGTTGAACTGGGCGCACAAAGCTACAGCGAGGAAGTGCGCTTCTCGGGGCAGGACGCCGTCTTCATCGGCGTCTGGGTTTTACCTGATGCCAACGCAATTGACGTTATCGCCGCCGTGCGGGCAGAACTTGACGTCATTCGTGAGAACCTTCCCACCGGACTGGAAGCGAATATTGCCTATGACTCGACCACGTATATCGAGACCGCCATCCGCGAAGTGGTTAGCACGCTGATTGAAACGTTGGTCATCGTCATCATCGTCATCTTTCTTTTCATGGGCTCACTGCGCACGGTGCTTGTGCCTATCGTATCGATTCCACTGTCGCTTATCGGCGCGGTATTCATAATGCAGATTTTCGGCTTCACCATCAACCTATTGACCCTGCTGGCGATTGTGCTCTCTGTGGGATTGGTGGTGGACGATGCCATTGTGATGGTGGAAAACACCGAACGCCGCATCCGCGAGGGCCTCAAGCGACGTAAAGCGGCGATCATGAGCGCACGCGAGCTCGTACGACCGATTATTGCGATGACCATTACGCTTGCAGCGGTGTATGCCCCCATCGGCTTGCAGGGCGGCTTAACCGGCTCGCTGTTTCGCGAGTTTGCTTTTACCTTGGCGGGCGCAGTTTTGATCTCCGGATCGGTAGCGCTGATTATCTCTCCCATCCTCTCCGCCTGTGTGATTGAACGCGGCAAGGATCCTGGCGGACTAGGTCATTATGTCACTCTGGGCTTTGACAAATTGCGCGATCTATACGGACGTCTCTTGCATACCCTGTTGAACAACCGTGGTCCAGTCTATCTGCTCTGGAGCGTATTGGGTTTCATGTGTATTCCATTATTCATCCTGTCACCGAAGGAACTCGCGCCTGTCGAGGACCAGGGCTTTATTATTTCCATCGTCGGTGATGCCCCGGCGAACTATGCGATTGATGAAACCATGCGCCATACGGAGAAGATCAACGAGGCCTTTCTGGCATTGGAGGATGCCGCCTATAGCTTCCAGATCACCTTCGCCGAAGGTGGTTTCGGCGGAGTGGTTCTGAAGCCCTGGGACGAACGCGACAGTACGGTTTTCGATCTGATGCCGAAACTGACCCACAAGCTGGCGGACATCCCCGGCTTGAGCGTCTTTCCCGTCACTCCGCCGCCACTGCCGGGAGGTGGGGATTTTCCGGTCGAATTCGTGTTGGCCTCAACCGCCGAGGTCGACCGCGTGCTGGAGGTTGCTGAATCGGTTCGCGAAGCAGCAATGAAGAGCGGTGCTTTTGCCTTTCTTACCATAGACACCAAGATTGATCTACCAGAGGTGGAGATTCGTTTGGACCGCGACAAAATTGCAGCCATGGGACTGACTATGCAAGACATCGGCTTTGATCTCGCGACGCTGATGAGCGGCGGATTTGTCAACTTCTTTAATATCGACGGACGTAGCTATCGCGTCATACCACAACTGGAACGTGCCAGCCGACTCAATCCCGAACAGCTGCTGGATCATCGCATTGCCGGTCCGGATGGCAGCCTGATTCCATTGCGAGCCATTGCAACGCTTGAGGAGCGGGTAATGCCGCGTTCACTCAACCGTTTTCAACAACTAAACGCCGTCAGAATCAGTGGCGTTGCCATACGCCCACTTGCACAAGCATTGGACGCGCTGGATGCCGCCGCTATGGAACGCATGCCGGAGGGCTTTATCATTGATTATACCGGCGAGTCGCGCCAGCTGCGAGTCGAAGGTGACAACTTTCTACCCGTTTTCATGCTCGCAGTATGTCTGATCTTTTTAGTACTAGCTGCTCAATTCAACAGCTTCCGCGATCCGCTGGTGATTTTGCTCGGCTCAGTGCCACTGGCTCTGTTTGGCTCGCTGTGCTTTACCTTCCTGCGCATGCTGAACCCTAACCTGCCATTTTGGACCGATGGCTTTACCACTACCCTCAATATCTATTCCCAGGTTGGACTTGTAACCTTGGTTGGGCTGGTCGCAAAAAATGGCATTCTGATTGTCGAGTTTGCCAACGTCCTGCAACTGCAAGGCAAAACCAAACTGGCAGCGGTGCACGAAGCGGCGATGACCCGACTGCGACCGATTTTGATGACCAGTGCGGCAACTGTTTTTGGTCACTTTCCGCTGGTATTGGTAACCGGTGCTGGAGCTGCTGCCCGCAACTCGATCGGTCTCGTGCTCGTCGGCGGCATGGCCATCGGCACCTTCTTTACGCTATTGGTCGTGCCATGCCTTTATGTTTTGATCGCCAAAACCAAAAAGGCTGAAGTCGATCCGATGGCAGAGGACGATGCCAATCCGAATTAATTGATATAACCACCCTCCGTGGTAGAAAAATGAACCCGACTCCAGACACTCCGGGTGCAAAGCCCAACCGTCCACTGCGGGGTATCGTTTACAAACTGCTATCGGTTTCAATTTTCGTAGTAATGGCATCGTTGATCAAGGCTACGGCAACAGAGGTGCCTGCATGGCAGGCCGCTTTCTTTCGCTCACTCTTTGCCATGCCGGTGATTCTCGTTTGGCTGGCTGCAAGACGTGAATTGCGCAAGGGCATCGCAACTAAAAATCCATGGGGACATGTTTTGCGAGGCGTCATAGGGACTAGTGCCATGGTGCTCGGCTTTGCAGGATTGGGACTGCTGCCGTTGCCAGAGGTCAAAGCCTTGAGCTACACTGCGCCGCTTCTGGCGGTGGTTTTCGCCTCGCTATTTCTGGGTGAACGGATCCGCGGCTTTCGTATCAGCATGGTGCTGCTGGGGATTTTTGGGGTAATAGTTATATTGTATCCGCGACTGACCCTGATCGGTAAAGGTGCCCTCGATGCCGGAGAGGCCCTGGGTCTGCTGTTTGTGTTGAGTGGTGCCGTTTTAGTGGCGGTGGTGCAGGTGATGATACGCACCTTGACCCGCACCGAAACCACCACTGCAATCGTTTTTTATTTTTCTATCAGTGCCACGTTTTTAACGCTTTTCACCTTACCCTTTGGCTGGAACGTGCCCCCATTGAGCGCCTTTTTACTGTTGGTGCTGTCAGGCATCCTCGGGGGAGTTGCACAAATCTTTCTCACATCCAGTTACCGCGAGGCCGATGTCTCCATCGTGGCCCCTTTTGAATACATATCCATCATTTTCGCAATCGCCATCGGCTACAGTTTTTTTGCCGAAATCCCTACCCTGTCGATGCTGATCGGAGCAGCCTTTATAGTGTTGGCTGGCTTATTAATCATCAGGCGGGAACGACAACTCGGTATCGAAAGATCAAAACAACGCAAGGCCATGACCTTCTAGTTGTGATGTGTGGACGATTCCCCTGAAACAGTCCTGTGCTTGCATCACAGAAAGTAATTGCCTTGGTGCAGGATCTTCCCATTAAAGAAATCTCATTCGCTTAGTGGTGGCTAATCTGCCAGAGTATCCTTCAAATTATGCGCTTATTTCGCTCGCTTCCCTTTTGGTTCATCGTCATCTGCCTCAGCTTCGCCTGGTGGGCAGGCCGCGAGGGGCAAATGATATTCGTTGTCGAGCGCATCGCATTGGATTCAGCAAAAGTAGAGGAAATTAAGAAAAATGATGGTGTGGCTGTTTTTGTCGATGCGAATGCTTCTGTTCTATGGGCTTACGGGGACAGCGCACCTGAATCCCGTCCTTCGCTGCAATCAGAATACGTCCGGACAACTGGCGCAGAGAATGCGGTTTATTATTATCAATTAAACCTGCTGCACCATCGAGGCATATGGTCAATATTTCCCGCATTTGTCACCATTGTACTGTGCTTCATGTTGCGCGAGCCGCTGTCAGCACTACTTGGTGGCATTGTAACGGGCGCCTTTGTAATGGGCCGTTACGATGTAACTGGCGCGGTATTGATTCCAGGACTCGGAAGCTCTGGTGCCGCCTTGGTGATTCTACTATATCTTTGCTTCCTCGGCGGCTTGCTGGGTATATGGTCGCGAAATGGCGCAGCGCTCGCTTTTGCCCAGTGGGTAACGAAGCGCTTTGTGCGTGGCCCCAAAACCGCCAAACTCGCGGCATGGACGCTCGGCGTTTGTTTCTTTCAAGGCGGTACTATCAGTACACTGCTGGTGGGTACAACCATTAAGCCCGTTGCAGATGCAGAAAAAATCAGTCACGAGGAACTGGCCTACATCGTTGATTCCACCGCTTCGCCAATTGCGATTCTGCTACCCTTCAATGCTTGGCCTTTTTATGTGCAGGGCTTGATTTTCGTTGGTGGCGTTTCCGTATTGGCTACTGAGGCATCGCGCGTGAGCTTTTTCTTTACCACCATACCGCTATCGTTTTACGCCATTCTCGCTGTGACCTTTACCTTTTTACTGAGTATTGACCGCCTGCCATTTATATCATTGTCCTTTCGCTCCGCCATTCGGCGTGCGAGGGAAGACGGCAAACTGGACCGTCCCGGCTCCACGCCACTGCAAACACGCCGCACTGATGAGGTCTTCATCCCCAGACATTATCAACCAGTGGCATGGGAATTCATCATCCCGCTTGCGCTAATCATCGGCATTGCCGTTGGCACCATGATTTTTACTGGCACGCCTAACGTGTTATGGGCATTTGGATCGGCACTCACATTTGCCTTCTTTAGCAGTCGAATGCGTGGACTCACCCTGCGCGA
>SKFT01000127.1 GCA_007117865.1 Puniceicoccaceae bacterium
GATGGCGACATTGACAGTGGTATGCTGCGGATGATTGCCAATGACCGCTATTATTGGGTCATCTATAATTGATTCGTGGAACTGTTATTGTTAAGTCACTACTCAGGTATTCAGAATTCAGGAGTCGTTACATTGTTAAAATACAATTGCAGTGCGCCTTGCAGCAAGCCGTTGTTAAAGACGGGGACCAAGCCATCTTCAGCAAAAGCCTCGCGCAGAAAATCCCGACAGCAAGGTGGCACATCGCCCACCGGCCAGTGCAACCAGTAAGCCTGCGTAGGCAACTGTGACTGCAATGCTGCCCACAGCGGCAGAATGGCATCGACCATCAGCGTATCCAGCCGCGAGGAACCCGCCAATCCGTTAAAATAACCCAACAAAAGCTTGCGCAGATGAGTGAGATTGAGTCGTGAACGTTCACTGCGGCTGCTAAAGAGTGAAGAGCCGGACTGATATCCAGCAGACTGCGGCCACTGGAATTGTGTCAATATCGATTGCAGAGTCACGGGCCAGACGTCACTTCTGCCGACAAAAGCACTGTAGTCCCGTAAGCGTCGCAATGGGTGATTGGCAGGACGCAGGCCGTTCAAGCGCCATATCAGTGACTTGTCGCTCAGGCATGCGGCGGGATCCGGACGGGACGACCGCCATTGGGAGAGTGGAATGCTTTCGGCCAGCCTGGCCATGGGAACGCGGTTGCGACGATAACCCAACACCTCCAGCGCTGCCGAATGGCAGGCCTGCGTCCAACCCAGTCGCTGTAGGCGTTTTTCGGCGTAGTGGACCTTCTGCCGCCAGCGCAGACACGCATTCATAAAAATCCGGCTTTGACGCTCATCGGCGGACAGTTGCAAAAAGTTCGTCGCCCAGGGCATTGCATCCCGGGTTTCCATTTCCAACAGCGCATCCTCATGAGCAAAGGTCTCTAAATCCTCCCGCATAAAGCGCCCCATGACAAAAGTTTCCAACTCCTCTCCGGCAGAATTGAAGATGGTTGGGCCAGTCCGCACTTCATCGAAAAACACCACGTGCAGGATAACTGAGCGAAAAGCCGGGTCGGAAGAATGGCCATGATCGCGCCAATCCTGAGGGGTGAAGTGAACCTCGACATCCCCCACCCGCTCGACGCCATCAATGCGTAAATGTGCAGCAACAAAGTCGGGGCCCTCGTGATGATTCCAGCGGCCGGGATGCAGCACCTCCAGTGACTTATCACTTTTCAAGCGCAAATCACCCGCTGCGAAGTAGCGTCGCAACCAAGCCTTTTGTAGAACCCGCTCAGCCACCGTAAAGGGTCCGTATAGCCCTTGAATCTCCTGTATCTGTGATTCCTTCATAAAGGTATGCGTTGTCCCCAATCGCGTTCATTTTTACGTCGCATCGCAGTTAGCCCCTGTTGTTGACGCAGCTCGCAGGCACGAGCCCAGTCGGCGAGTTCCTTTGGACTGAGGGCATTGGCACCGAGCGAGCGGATGGACTCCCGCACCATCGCATCATTGCTGATGACTGTCGATTGAGAAGGATCCTGTAAACGCGCAACCATTCGCTCAATGGCACCATCGGCGGATAAAGCGGCGGGAGCAAAGAGAAACTCGAAGGTTTTCACACCCAGCGGATGTTCGGTTTGCACCGTATCCTGACGACTATCAAAAACCAACACCACATGTATCGTCTCCGCGTGGTGAATGGACTCCACCATTTGCGCAAGCGCATCGCGCGCGCAATCGAGTCCAGCAGCCACCAGTTTACTCAAACGGGGCAAGCCATGGACTACATTCCATGCATCGATAAACAGGTAGCGTGGTGGCGCATTTATTACAACAGCCCGGGGCCGCTGATTCGCCCCCGCAAGTGCTTTGCCCTGCCGCTTGCCTTTTGACATAACCATCAGGAAAACCATCTATGCCGACTTTGCCAGAGCAAAGTGGATAAGAGCGGATATTATGAAGTTTTGCGGGACTTCGCTAATTGGGCTCTTCGTAGATTTGCGGAAGGATTCCTAACTACTCAGGAGTCAGGAGCCAGAATTCAGAAGTCAGAATGAATTGTCACGTCCTGATTAAAAGTTATTCTTTTAGGACTGTCAACCTATAGCAGGACTTGACCTCGGTGGATTTTTGGCTATGCGTAAATGAGGCGATTAGTTTGCCTGCATCAACTCCATGGCATGTGAACGGGCCGAGCGGCTATCGCGGTCGCCAAGCATCCGCGCCAACTCATCCACCCGCGCGTTATCATCTGCTGAAATTGCCTCAATCGCAACCGAGGTATCCCGCTCGGATTGGTGTTTGGTCACGGTAAAATGGTGCCGTGCGAGCGCTGCGACTTGTGGCAGGTGGGTGACGCAAAAAACCTGGTGCTGCTGCGCCAGCCGCGCCAACTCGCGTCCCACTGAACGGCCCACCTCACCGCCGACATTGGCATCGACCTCGTCAAAAACCAGCAGTGGCGTGGCATCGACTTCCGCCAACACCGTCTTGAGCGCCAACATCACCCGCGCGGTCTCGCCGCTGGAGGCAATCTTGTTTAACGGCAACAAGGGCTGACCCGCATTGGGCATAAAGCGGAAACAGCAACGGCTATCACCATGAGATGTCAGCGAATCCAGTTGCTCGACCGACACCTCAAGCCGGGCATTTTTAAATCCAAGCAAGCGCAATAAACTCTCCGCTTTGGCGCCCAACTCGAGCGCGCACGCCTTGCGCTTACCGGTGATGGCTGCCGCCTCCTTGCGCAACTCACGCTGCAAGCTATCAGCCTGCTTTTGCAAGGACGCAATGCTGCCAGCAATATCGCCCTGACTCGCCAGCCGCTCGGCCATTTCCGTACGCTTGGCGAGAACCGCATCCATGCTGCCCCCGTAGCGACGACGCAGGCCCTGCCAATGCGCCATCCGCTCCTGTATATCCGCGACCGCTGCTTCATCATAGTCAAAATCCTGTCCCAGCGATTCAATCTCGGCAGTGATGTCCTGCAACTCAATGACCACGCTGTTGAGGCGCTCGGCAAAGCTTGCCGCATCACTTTGCATCTCCGCCAACAGCTGGGCTTTGTGGACTACCGCTGCCAGCTGATCCAACAAGGCCGACTCGCCCGACAAGGTTTCAACGATGGCGAAGCAGGTTTCCGTTAACGTCTGCGATTGTGCGACCCGTGAAAAATCGCGCTCCAGTGTCTCAATCACCTCCGCAGTCAGCTCATAGCGATCGAGCTCCTCCAATTGCCGTTGCAAGTATTCAATCGCTGCGGCATCGAGCTTTTCACTTTTGCCAAGATGGTCGATTTTGGCGAGCAACTGGCACCACTCGTTGTAGCGGGAAAGGTAGGACGCACAGTCGGCATCCAAGCCACTATAACTATCCAAAAGCTCCAGCTGCAATCGCTCCTGAAACAATTTTTGCGGTTCGCCCGGACCATGAAAATCGATCCACTCCGGCCCCAATGCCTGCAACTGCGTCAAGGTCGCCATGCTACCGTTGATCTGAATGCGTGGGCCTCCTTCACGGGGAATGCTGCGCTGTAACAGCAAGGTTCCGTCCTCGCAAAGCGGCAAACCCTCGGTATTGAGAAGGTGATTGAGTCGCTGCAAGCGGGCACCATCAAACCAGAGCTGTCCCTCCACCCGTAAGCAATCCGCGCGATGACGGATCAGTGACTTATCCGTACGGGCACCGGACAACAAACCCAGCGCACCCAGCAAGATGCTCTTGCCGGCACCGGTCTCACCGGTGACTGCGGTAAAGCCACCGGAAAACTCCAATTCGACCCGGTCGAGCAAAGCTAAATTTTCAATTTTCAGATATTGCAACATAGACAAGTCAGTAGTGCTACTCGACCCCGACGATCAACTGCAACAAAAACGTCAGTGGAAAAACGCTCACCGCCAGTGTAATGACCAGCACAAAGAAGGCCTTCATGGTGCCCAGACGTGATGCCCCCGACAAGGCCAACAGAAGCACGCCATAGGCATATAGCAAGGCCACAAAAAACAGCAAACCCAATGGCCCCAGCAGCACCATGAAAGCCGCTTTTGGCTCCATCCCCTGTTCCGCAGGCTCGTAGGCAAAGTGGATCCAAAACAGCGACAGCAAGGTGCCTGCTGCGAAAAGCAAAACCGCCGGAAACAATCCCCAGCCAAAGCCGATGCGGATCTGCCGCACACTGGCCTCGCCACCGAGCATGCGACTAAAGTTGCGATAGAGCCAGGACAACAGCAGCCAGCAAATCAGTGCGCCCAAAATGCCCCCTGCCAACAAGCCGGGCAAGCGTTCAAGCGCAACGGTAAAGCCTGATTCCTCTGCCCGGTAGAGAGTGGGAAATGGCATCAGCACACCCAGCAAACAAACAAAAACCGCCGCCTGCCCATGTCCGCAATTGCCTTCAGCCAATGCTGATGCCGTGCGCGAGGGATGCCGGAGAATGCCGAGATAACTTGCCAGTGGTCCGTTCATACTCAATTACAATATGCGGATGCGCACCCCCTTGCGCATGAAAGTCGGAACATCCAGGTCCTCATCGCCATAGAAATTGCGTTCACTTTTTTCAAACAATCCGCGCTGCACACTATTATCGGAGATGAAATCAAATTCTTCCTGTTCAATCGCCGCGGACGGTTTTTTCGCTGCTTTACGCTTTTGCAATTTGGTGGCATGCGCCACCACCGATACCTGAGCATCGTCATCGCCCTTACCGCCCGGAAAAAGCATGGCGGTATCGCGGCTGTCCAACACTGGCACGGGCTTGGCATTGCCGATTTCCATTTTACCCAGCAAGCAAACCTGTATGGCATCAGCGGCATCGGCATCAATGGAAGCACCAAAGCGAATCGATTCGCGACAAGTCAAACGCTCGCGCAAACTGGCAATCAATCGTTGCACCGCAGCCATTCCCATCGAAGGCCCCCCGGTTACCTGAATCAATAATTGATCCAGGGCACGGTCGTTATCGAGGTCTAAAAACGGACATTGCTCCAGACTCTTTAATGCCGCCTTCACTGGATCGTCGCCGCGTCCCTCACCAAGACCAAACAAAACCCGGCCACCGCGCTCACTGAGCGTTGCCGCCAGACTGGCGAGATCCTGCCGCATCAGTCCCGGCTTGAAAATCATCAACCCCAGCGCTCGCAGAGCGCGCACAATCCAGCGATTGGCTTCATCGAATGCCTCCATGGCACTGACTTGTTCACCCCCGGCTTGCAGGATCAAATCGTTGGGTATGATTACCAAACCATGCACTTTACCGCGCAAGCGACCACTGGCCTCTTCAGCGATGCTTGCGCGCTCGGCACCTTCAAAGGAAAACGGATGAAAGACAAAGGCCAGGTGCAGGATATCCGCCCTGACCGCCGCCGACGCCAGGGCATCGGCAAAGGCCGTGCCGGTCCCTCCACCCATCCCCGTGATGGAAATGAGACAATCGACACCTTCGACAAGCCCGTCAAAAGTCGTCCGCTCCTGAGCCGCAATGCGCTCGCCGCTGGCGAGAACCCCACCCGTACCGAAGCCGCGGGTTATTTTGCGTCCCAGCCAAACCGATTCCGCACCTTCGATCATTTCCAGGGCTTTTGCGTCGGTGTTGACAACTACCGTTTCGAAACCCTCCAACTGCGCGCTATGCAGGGTCTGGACGACGTTACCACCAGCTCCGCCCAAACCGCATACGCGGATGCGGTAGGCAGGCTTTACGGATTTGCTGGCCGGTGATTCGCTATCAATTGCTGACTCCATCATGACTTGAATAAGCCGGTTAATTTACGCAACAAGCCAGTGGCGGCAACGGGACGCGGCCCGCCGCCAGCAATGGTATCATTGCGCGAGGCATACATTAACAGTCCGATACAAGTGCTGTATTCAACACCTGCAATCGCCTTTTCTACGCCGTTGGGTGGTGTGCCGATGCGAACGTGTGTGGCAAATACCTTGGCCGCCAGCTCCTCAATTCCGGACAAACGCGAAGTGCCACCAGTCAACACCACACCGGAACCGGGTTTGCTGTCACCAAGAACGGATACCCACTCTTTGCGCACTATTTCAAACAGTTCGCGCACACGCGCTTCAATGATAGCGTGTACCGATTGCAAATAGCACTCCCGGTCGCCGATGGAGTGATCGCCATGGGCCCAGACCTTGCGCTCCTTGTCTTCCGTCCGCGCCAATGCACAGCCATGCTCTTTTTTCAGATTTTCCGCCCAGCGACTGTTGATGCGCAGTCCCACACTGAGATCGTTGGTGATGTGATCGCCACCGACTGGAATGACTCCGGCGCGAACAATGAAACCGTCTTTATAAAAGACATAATCGGTGCTGCCACCACCGACATCCAGCACAATACAGCCCGAGCGCTTTTCGCTTGTCTGCAATACCGCCTCTGCGGAAGCGGTTGAGGCAAGGATCAAATCCTCCACCTCGATAGCAATCCCATTTAATAAACGAATCTGGTCACTGATGATCTTGCGTTCCCCACTTACCGACCAATAACCCGCACTCAGCCGACTACCCTGTTCACCGATGGGCTCCTCAACCACGCGCTCATCGATGCGGAAAGGATTGCGAATGTGCACCACCCAGATGCGGTCATTGGGCGGCATCTTGCCCTTGGCATCGCTACAGGCACGCTCAACATCCTCCTGCTGGACGATCCCATTCGCATTTCGCACATTGGCAATACCCTCAATAAATTGGCCCTGCAGATGACTTCCGCTTTGCGCCAGGAATAGATTTTCCACACTCACACTGGCGCGGGTTTCCGCCAACTCGATAGCCGACTGCAAGCAATCGAGGACGGCCCTCAAGTCGTAAATCGCGCCTTTGCGAACCCCGCGTGAGCTACACAGACCATGACCAATGATGCCCAGCCTTCCCGCCTCAGAAACGTGGCCGATTAACACCGCCACTTTAGAGGTGCCGATCTCAGCTGCTGCAACAATGGTTCCTTCGCTCATATTCGTGTTGTATAAAAACAGCAAAGTCGCCAGCTGCAATATTGGAATAGGGTTATTGGCAAATAGTCGTTCAAACCATTTGCAAATTGCCAGTTAATCGACATAAAAAATGCAAAATGTTTGCGCTAATCAAATTAATACTGCTATTTTTGTGTGTCTCTACGGCCAGTCTATTGGCGGAGGCTCCTCTGCGCGTTTGGGTGGGCATTCCCCCGCTGGAGGAAATTGCGCGTACGGTAGGTGGCTCTCACGTGCAGGTCGAGTTACTGGCGGGATCTGGCCAAAACCATGAAACCTTCGCTCCCAGTGCGCGGCAAATGCGGGCGCTGGCTCACGCCGATGTTTATTTCTCCTCTGCGCTGCCCTTTGAAACCGCGCTCCTGCAGCGCATCCGCAATAGCATGCCGCAACTGCGGGTGGTGGATACCACTGCCGCCATACCCTTTTTGACAATTGCGAAAGCACACGATTGCAGCAACTGCGGATCACAAGACCACAGCCATGGCCAGCACCCTCATCACGACCCCTTGCTTGACGTTCACCGTTGGCTCTCACCGCCCATCCTGATGGCGCAAACCAAAGTGATTGCGGACACGCTGGCGCAATTACGTCCCGATGCCGCCGACAGCATTTTCAGCCGCGCCAACGCCATCACTGCCGAACTGGAGGCGTTGGATCAATCGCTCCAGACCCTATTGGAACCCTTTCGCAACGATGCGTTCATGATCAATCACCCTGCACTTGGCTACTTCGCCGATCACTTTGGCTTACGACAAATAGCTATTGAAAGCGAAGGCCTGCAACCGTCCCCTGCGCGCATTCGTCAACTCTCTTCACAAGCGCGGGAAGCATCCGTGCGCTGGATTATTGTGCAAGCCGGCCAACCGAGAACGGCGGCAGCGGTCATCGCACAATCGCTTGGACTTCCCGTCGTCGAAGTCGATCCGCTAAACCCCGATGCCCTTGGCGAAATGCGTTCACTGGCCAAGGCTCTGGCTGAGCCCCCTGCACCGTGAACGAACAAGCAAATTGCAGTTGTCCGAGTCCGGCTGTATGTTTCCAGTCGGTTTCCTTTGCATACGAACGCGAGACGATTATTGACGAAGCCGACTTTGACATTGCGGCCGGTGAGTCCATCTGCGTAATCGGACCCAATGGCGGAGGTAAAACGACCCTTCTGAAATTGCTGTTGGGTTTGCTCCAGCCGAATACCGGCAGCATTCGCATTTTTGACAAAGCGCTTGCACAGGGGACCACTGAAGTCGGCTATGTGCCACAAAGCCTTGACCTGGACCGACGCTTTCCAATAACCGCCATTGATATTGTCGGCATGGGGCTACTGCACAAAAACAAACTCTGGGGAATGCGTCGCAGTGAGCGCGAACAGGCCTGGCAGGCACTCGATAATCTCGGTTTGGCGGCGGTCGGCAAAAAGCCCTTCGCACACCTCTCAGGGGGGCAAAAGCAAGGCGTCTTATTGGCCCGCGCACTGGTAGGCAATCCACGGTTGCTGGTGCTGGACGAACCAACAACCCACATCGATGCCGCCGCCCAAGAGCGTCTCGAAAGCGAATTAAAACGGCTGCGCGGATCGCTCACCCTGATAACTGTTTCTCACGACCTGCATTTTGTTGCCCGTGGCATTGGCCGCGTGATCTGCGTCAACCGCTCGGTGCGAATTCATCCAGTGGAGGCCTTGGATCTGGAGCTAACCCAGCGGCTGTTTGGTCAGCCTGTGGCGCTGGTCAAACACGGTGAAGCGCAAGCCACCCGACATGCGCACGCCCATCCTGATGCAGTGGATAGAGAGGCAGAAAGATGATGGAATTTTTTGATGCCCTGCGCGACCCGCATGCTCAATTCTTACGCAATGCGCTTTGGATTGGACTGATCGGCGCATTGCCCTTTGGTCTAATCGGCACCTATGTAGTGGTGCGGCGTATCAGCTACATTGCTGCGGCGATTGCGCATTCCATCCTCGGTGGTGTGGGCTTCGCCGCCTTTGCCCAGAGCCAGTGGGGCTGGCAAGCATTTGACCCTACCTATGGCGCCCTGCTAGCGGCCATTCTTTCGGCCCTTGTTATCGGCTGGGTCAACCTGCGTTTTGCCGAGCGCGAAGACACTGTAATCGGCATTATCTGGGTTAGCGGAATGGCAATAGGTCTGATTTTTCTGGCAAAGTCACCCGGCTATTTTGATCCCATGGCTTTCCTTTTTGGCGACATTCTGCTGGTCGGACAGGGGGATTTGTGGCGGGTCGGCTTACTCGCGGGAATCGTCAGCCTCATTTGCATTGCCCTGTCACCTCAGATAACTGCCATTGCCCTCGATCCGGCCTTTGCCCGCATACGCGGATTGCGGACGCAGCGACTGCATTATTTGATGCTAATCCTGACCGCGCTGACCATTGTGCTACTGGTGCAGTTAATGGGTATTATTTTGGTCGTTGCGCTGCTCACCCTGCCGCCGGCAATTGCCGCCATGCGCAGCCGCACTCTCGCGGGCATGGTTGCCATTGCCGTGGTATTGAATGCACTGTTTATTTTTGGCGGCTTATGGCTAAGCTACTCGCTCGACTGGCCCAGCGGTCCAGTCATCATCCTTCTTGCAACCAGCGTTTTTTTGCTATCCCTTTTCAGGCGGTAGCGTTGAGCGCTAATAGGTTGGGCGATACAATGCGCGATTGCGCTGCTGACGATAAGTAATGGATTCGATTGCCTTGGCCTTGAAGCTAACGTCCTGACCATTGACGGTCTTCCACTTGCAGGCAGCAGCATGCCAGGTTTCCACCGCAAGATCGGCCAACAGGTTGAATTGACGCTCGGACAGGTGCTGCTTTTCAGCGTAAAGAACGATTTCAACAGGAGACTCTCCCTCAATGGTATGGGTTTCATAAAACAGGGCGTCCAAGTCCGTATGCGCGGTATTCGGCACGTAGAAGGTCCGCGTCTCCATCCCAATCGTCAGGCTCGCCCGGCAAAACCCCATTTTTTTCAATACAAACTTATAATCCTGCCAAAGATTGAGTCCGGAATCCGCTCGCTCTGCTTCCACCACCAACCAATTTTTTAAATGCAGGGCATTGCGTGCTTCCCAACGAAAACCGAGTCCTTCACGTAATTCGCTAACCGTTCCCGATTCGCCAAAAATGATTTTTTGGCCGCGGAAAACGAACAGGATAATAACGAAGGCAAAACCAGCCAACAGGGCGATAACCCTACCCTGTGCGGCAAAATTCAACAGCGCGAAAATCAGCGCTATCATCGTTATCGAATAGAGGATGATAACCGTTCGTCGGGTGGATAAGCCGGAACGCAGCAGCCGATGGTGGATGTGGTGGCGATCAGGGCGAAAAATAGGCAAGCCGGCCAAACCACGGCGCACAATCGCAAAAGACACATCGGCAATGGGCAAAGCCAAAGCTAAAATCGGCGCGACCAGAGCCGCCGCCACAGTGCCTTTGTCAGAGCTGATAATTGACAACGCAGCAATTAGAAAGCCCAGCATGTAGGCACCCGAATCCCCCATGTAAACTTTGGCGGGCGGAAAATTGTGAATCAAAAAACCGAGGATGCCACCAGCTATGGCAATACAAAAAACGGGACCCACCGATGCAATTGTCGCAAAATTCACATAAGCCAACAGGCACATCAACATCAGAGCGATACCACCAGCCAGGCCGTCCAAACCATCGATCAAGTTGATCAAGTTCATCATCGCCACGAACCAAAAAACGCTGACAAAAAGCATTATTACGGGATCTTTCAATACAATGCCGGTCCCGGGAATCCCCAAGTGCTCAATTTGCAAGCCAAAGGCGTATGCGCCAAAGGCAATAC
>SKFT01000060.1 GCA_007117865.1 Puniceicoccaceae bacterium
AGCATTCCCGGTTTCGCACTACTGCGGCGGCTGCCGCCTTGGGGGCGAGTCGATTTGCCGGAACGCTCTTTGGGCGAACGCTGACGACGGCTATTGTCACTCGAGTTGCGAGAACTGCGCGCGGATGAAGGGCTATTCTCTCTTGGAGCACTTGACCTGGGCGTGGATTGAGGACGACTCTGGCGCCTACTGCTGCGTTCTACTTTGCGTTCCGCCAACCGCGATTCAATTTCGCTAATCCGCGCCAGCATTTCAGCGGAAGGCTCAGGCTGTGCTTCGTCTTCCGGAAAATTGCGTTTGGGTTGCTTTTTTACGGCTTCAGATGCAGCCTCGGAGGCTTCTGGAGTCTGGCTTTCCTGAGTGACGTCCTGCTTGGCAGGAGGGGAGGATTCCTGCACGGTTGATTGGACCGTGCCCGTCTCTGATGACTCCGGTGCCGGCTTGTTGTCAACTGCGGGTGTTTTTTTAAATCCCTGACTCCGGCGACGTGAACGCGGCTTCTGTGTTTGCTCGCTACTGGAGGTAGAGGTGCTGTCACCATCGGAGTCCTGACCTGGAGCATAATCCTCGCGAGGATCCGGACGATGTTGTGTTTCTTCAAATTCGGGCATAATCAATGATTTGTGTAAAATGTAACTTGTTGTCGAACAACCGCGCACTCGGCAAGGGAGAAATCCAATCATTCAAAAAACAAACTGTCCTCATCACAGAAAAATATAAACCTGGTATATATATTTACCCGTGAAAGGAATACATTAATTTTTCTTAAATCGTTGATTACTGGTTGCTTATACCTAATCTGATTATTTTTTCTGGTTTGGTGCACGCCGGCAGGGGAGCAGCTATGGCAAACCCAACTAAGAGTCGGAGGGGCTTAAATGGTAGCCGTTGTTCCAACGCGTCGGCGGGGTCAGCTTAGGCAGCATCCTGAAATTGATCAAAGCGTTGCTTGCGGCACCCGTGGTGGAAAAAGGCAGCGCAGGCAAGCCTCATGGTTCCAGCTCCTCGACTCTACTAATTTAATTAAAAATGCTCTAGCGCAGTTTCAGTGTCGCCAATCCGGCGATTGCGAAAAGTAGCGAGAGGATCCAAAAGCGGATGACGACTTTATTCTCGTGCCAGCCCTTGAGTTCAAAGTGGTGGTGAATGGGTGACATGCGAAAGATGCGTTTGCCGCGCAGTCGGAAAGAGCCGACTTGCAGGATGACTGACATGGCTTCAATCACGAAAATACCGCCGACGATGATCAATGTCAGCGGTTGGTGCACCATGAAAGCGATGATCCCAATCATCCCGCCCAGCGCGAGCGAACCGGTATCCCCCATGAATACCTCCGCTGGATGGGCGTTGTACCAGAGAAAGACCAAGCTGCCACCTAGCAGTGCAGCGCAGATGACCGTTAACTCACCAGAGCCAGGAATGAAGCTGATAAACAAATAGTCTGAAATGATGGCGTTACCGGCAGCATAGGACATGACTCCAAATGCCAAGGCCGCGGTCACTGTGCAGCCGATTGCCAGCCCATCGATACCGTCAGTTAAGTTGATGGCATTGCTGGAGCCTGCAAGGACGATGAACAAAAATGGAAATAGTAGCAGTAGCGGAAGTTCCAGTGTCAGAGGTGATTTGTAAAAAGGCACCCAGAATTCCCGCATCTTGGCGGCTGACTCCGGTGTCAGCAGCAGCAGCGAAAGCACGCCAGCGGTGATGAGCGCCTGCCCCAGCAGTTTATACTTGCCAGCCAAACCCTTACTATTGGCGCGAGCCACTTTCAAATAATCATCCAAAAAACCAATCACAGTAAGCCCGGTATAAACAAATAAGGCACTCAAAACATAAATATTGGGTCGTGCCCATAAGAGTACGCTGATGGTTACCGATGCATAAATGAGCAGCCCACCCATGGTTGGGATATTGGCTTTACCGGCATGCAATCTGGCGAGGTCACCTACTTCCCTGGCATTACGCAATACTTGACTGGCTTTCAGTTGCGCGAGTATACGGAACAGATTTGGGGCAATAATGAAACCCAGGAAAAGGGCGGTTAAGCCAGCGAAAACCGCACGCACTGAAATATAGCCAAAAAGGCGCAGGGGTCCAAACAGAGATTCGAATTCAGCAAGGTATGTTAGCATGTTATCTGCGACTCAAGATAAAATCCGTTGCATGTGCCAACGAAATCTTTAGCAAAAAGGAAAATTTATTTGCGTAATTTTTCCCAGGGCTTGCGGTCGTCCACCGTGGCAACGGGCAAGGCATCTACGCGCAGTCCGATAACTGCGGGATGCTGACGCAACTTTTTGAATGCAGTGGCGTTGAAGCTCCAAGAGAAAGAGGCGGGGATTTCTGCCTCGACCAGTCGACCATCGCTGAGTTGCAGCGCAATCCCGATGCGCGTCTCGCCCGCATGTTTGTCAATAGCTGTGCGTAATTGCGCGAAAAACTCAGTAGCCATGTCATTCGCATTCAGGATAAAGGTAATGGCGCGAATCAATCGCGGCACTGCTGTTTCCAGGCGAACCAATTCGTGGGCAGAGAGGCTGATTTCTCCATTGCGACGGCCAACCAAACCCTGCAATGCGTAGAGCTGGCCTTCCTCAAGTCGTTGTCCAAAGCGCTCGTAGGCCTCGGGGAAGGCAATAAACTCGTAGCTGTGCAAACATGTGGCGAGATTGAAAATCGCCATTGGCTTATTGTCCTTGCGGGTATATTTGCGTGAAAGCCCTGTCAGGATACCACATAGTCGGATGGTGGTGCGATCGCCAAAACCATTGAGATCATCCGGATCAATGAAGGAATCCAGTGCATTATCAATGCCAGCGTAGGCATCCATGGGATGACCGGAAATGTAGAAGCCGAGCAATTCCTTTTCGAATTGCAATTTGTCGTTGAGCGTCATGGCGTTTCCGCTCAGGGAAGTAGACTCAGTGGACGAGTCCGCTTCGGCTTTGATTTCGTCGTCAAACAAGCCATCAAATAAATGGGTTTGGCCTGCGATGCGATCCGCCTGATCCGACCGCGCCTGTGCGATGGCAGCGTCCAGCGAAGCGAGTAAGGCTCCGCGTTCCTCACCCAGCGAATCAAAGCCACCGGTCTTAATGAGTACCTCGAAGTCGCGGCTTTTGAGTTTGTCCACCATGCGGGTGATAAAGTCGTTGAAGCTGCGAAAGACTCCAGCGCGTTCACGCTCCTGAATTAGCGACTCGGAGACGCCCTGCCCGAAGTTCTTGATTGCTGCCAAGCCAAAACGTATGGCTTGTTGCCCCCCTTGAACAATAGGGGTAAAAGTATCGAGGCTTTCGTTGACATCGGGACTCAAAATGTCAATGCCCATGGCCGAGCATTCGCCGAGGAAGCGGGCGATCTTATCGGAGTTTCCCTGCTCTGTTGTCAGCAATGCGGCCATAAACTCGACCGGGTAGTTTGCCTTCAGGTAGGCCGTTCGGTAGCTAAGCACCGCATAGGCGGCAGAGTGGGATTTGTTGAACCCATATTGGGCAAATTTCTCGAGGATGGAGAAAATACCTTCAGCGGTTCGCCGATCGATATTATGCGTTTGTTTGGCTCCCTCAATGAAGGTTTCCTTTTGCGCATCCATCACTGCCTTAATCTTTTTGCCCATGGCGCGGCGCAAAATGTCGGCATTGCCAAGTGTGTAGCCAGCGATGATACGGGCTGCTTCCATCACTTGCTCCTGATAGATCAACACGCCGTAAGTTTCCGCTACCAGATCGGCCAGCAAAGGATGCGGTACTTGGATTGTTGCAGGGTCTTTCTTGCCCTCAATATACTGGTCAATGAACTGCATTGGACCTGGACGATAGATGGCGATCAAGGCTATGATTTCCTCAAATTTACTCAGTCCAATGCGCCGACAGACATTTTGCATACCGCCCGATTCCAGTTGAAATACGCCATTGGTACGACCGCTGTTGAGCAACTCGTAGGTTTTAGGATCGTCAAGAGGCACGCAATCAACGGAAAACTGCGAATCCGCGCGCGTGCGCCGCACATTTGCCTCAGCATCGGCGATCACGGTGAGCGTTTTCAGCCCAAGGAAGTCCATCTTGAGTAAGCCTAGATCCTCGCTCGGACCCTTGGGGTATTGCGTCGTCAGGTCGCCCTCCTGCAGGGTTACCGGAATGAGGTTGGTAATGGGTTGATCCGCGATGATGATGCCACAGGCGTGTTTGCCGGTATTGCGTACCATGCCCTCGATCACCTTGCCTTGCTCGACAATGCTGCGGGCGACCTCATTCTGAGCCACTTCCTTACTTAGTTCGGGCGATTTTCGGACGCTGTCGGTGAGGGTTATGTTGAGTTCGTCGGGAATCATCTTCGCCAGTCGATTGCCTTCCTGATAGGGCAATTCATTGATACGGGCGAGGTCGCGGATGATCATCTTGGCACCAAAGGTGCCGAAGGTAATGATATTGGCGACCCGATCCTTGCCGTATTTTTCGCGCACATAATTAACCACCTCATCGCGTCGGCGCATGCAAAAATCGACGTCGAAGTCGGGTGGGGAAACACGCTCCAAATTGAGCATACGCTCAAAAAGAAGTCCAAACCGCAATGGCTCGATATCGGTAATCCTTAGCACATAGGCGACCACACATCCCGCACCCGATCCGCGACCGGGGCCGACAGGGATATCACGTTCGCGGGCCCAGCGAATGAAATCCCATACAATCAAAAAGTAGTCGGCAAAGCCCGTGCCAACAATAATGGCCAACTCATAGTCGAGCTGTGCACAAAGCTTCTTGTCGGCATCCGCTGCCTGGGGATCCGCACAGGTGGCATCATAATCGACACCATAGCGCTGCTTCAGTCCCTGTTTGCAGAGGTCGAACAAGTAGAGTCCATTGGCCATCAATTTTTCACGCTCCGCTTCAGTGAGGCTTATGGGCTCTTTTTTATCGCGGCTGAGCACCTCATTCTTCTTTTCGAGATAAATGTCCAGTAGGGCATTGAAGCGCTCGCGGTCGGCATGGTATTGCAACTCAATCGGACGTTCATAGACGGGATAATGATTTTCCCCAAAGGGTAATTTGACATCGCACATCTCCGCCACAGCCATGGTGTTGAGTATGGCTTCGGGATTGTCGGGAAAAACGGCTGCCATCTCCGCACGTGATTTTAGGTAGAACTCATGGGAATCGTAGCGCATTCGCTTTTGTTCCTGCAGATGGGCACCGGTTTGGATGCATAGTAGTGAGTCGTGCGGTTCCCAGTCGGTGGAGTTGACGTAGTGAACATCGTTGGTAGCAACTACCTTGAGGTCAAACTCGGCTGCAATTTTAAGTAGATCGGGGGTGATGCGTCGCTGGATTTCAATGCCGTGATCCATAATCTCAACAATGAAAAATTCCTTGCCGAAGATTTCGATAAAGCGCGCTGCCGCTGCGCGGGCTCCTTTGAAATCACCGCGCTCAAGCAAGCGGGGAATGACCGCAGCCAGGCAACCTGAAAATCCGATTAAGCCCTCGCTGTGTTTGGCCAGCAAGCCCAGGTCGATGCGCGGTTTTCGGTATTGTCCCTCGGTGTGAGCATAGGAGACCAGCTTACAGAGGTTTTGGTAGCCGGTGAAATTGCGCGCGAGGAGTCCCATATGGAAAATTTCCTCCTCCTTGCGCTCTTCGTTCACTGTCGCCATCTGCTCTTTATAAACTAGGTAAACCTCGCAGCCCAGCAGCGGTTTGATGCCCTGTTTCTGGGCTTGCTTGTAAAAGCTGGTGAGACCATAAAGGACTCCGTGGTCCGTCACTGAAAGCGACTTCATTCCCAATTCGGCTGCTCGTTCGCAAAGACGGTCCACCCGGCTGCATCCGTCCAATAAACTGAAATCAGTATGGACGTGCAGGTGGACAAATTCGGTATCGGCGGGCATGAGAACTAAACTGGAAATACCGCGTAATAGAGGCAAGCGGTTTTTAGGTGTTTGATGCTAATATCAGTAGTCAGAATCCAGCAGAAAGGAGTCAGGAGCTAATTATCAACTACTTACACCTTAGCTACCAGCCGCCATTTTGGCGGAGCGGTTGCCTGAAACTGATCAAAGCGTTGTTTACGGGACCCGTTAGTAGGCCGCAACAAGGCCTCATTCACATTATTTCAGCTTTTTATTTCCCGCGCCAGCCGCGGGGGAATGCCGTAGAGTGCGCCGTTAGTAAAGCAAACCACCAGCAGTGGTTGTTCGATGGTGGCTTGCTGCGTGGTTGCCAGAAGGCTTTGGTAGAGGTCTTCGGGATCGCAAAATGCGGCGGCGGGAATGCCTCGTGCAGTGAGCTGGGCAGCCATTGTCACGGTGTCGAGCCGTTCGCTCTCAGCCAGGGCTTCGGCGCGGTGGACGGGTGCCAGGTAAACGTTGTCGGCGTGCGCGAGGGCCTCGGTGAAGGGAACGGCAAAAGCGCTGCTGCGGGCACTGTTGCTGCGGGGTTCGAAGCAGACTACCAAGCGGTGTTCGGGATAGCTGAGGCGAAGACTCTTTAACATCTCGGCAATGGCCGTTGGGTGGTGCCCAAAGTCTTCCAGCAAAGTGAGGGCTTGCGAGTGGTGGAGTCTGTCCTGACGACGGCGCACGCCTTTGAATGTGGACAATGCGGTGACGGGAAAGGGACCGGGCAGGGCGTCGGAGTCGAATTTCGGGCGGTTTTGTGCAAAGGCTGCGGCAAGGATGGCCATGGCGGCATTGCGGGCGTTGAATATACCGTGTAGTTGCCATTGGCAGCGGCCCCAATGTTGTCCGCGCCATCTGAGACTAAAAGCCGAGCCACGGGAATCTTGCTCGAAGTCGCTGATTTGCAAATCGTTGTCCCCGTCCATACCGACGCGGATTAGATGGGTCCACGGCACTGGCAGCAGTGCGGCGATGTTGCTGTCGTCACCATTGACCAGCACGACGCCATCGGCGGGGATAAGTTTAAGAAAATGACTGAAGGTGCGTTGGACATCGGCGAGGTCGCGAAAGATGTCGGCATGATCAAATTCGAGGTTGTTAATTACGGCAATCCGGGGACGGTAGTGGATGAATTTACTGCGTTTGTCAAAGAAGGCGGAATCATATTCGTCGCCTTCGATGACAAAGGGCTCACCCTCGCCGAGTTCGGCACCGGATGGCAGGTTAAGCGGGATGCCACCGATAAGCCAGCCCGGTTCGGTTCGTGCGCAATGCAGCAGGTGGGCGGTGAGGGTGGCGGTGGTGGTTTTGCCGTGAGTTCCGGTGATCACAACGGGTAGTCGTTGGTGCAGGATTTCCCGTCCGAGAAGATCGGGCAGGGATACCATTTCGACGGAGCGTTCCCGGAGTAGCCATTCGACTTCCGGATTGCCACGGCTGAGTGCGTTGCCGACGACTACGCGGTCTGGTTTGAGCTGGGCCAATCGCTCGGCGCAGTAGCCGTCGTGGACGGTGATCCCGGCGTTTTGCAGGACGTCGGACATCGGCGGATAAATGCCACTGTCGGCACCTTCAACGCGGTGTCCGGCGGCTTGCGCGAGCAAAGCTGCATTGCCCATGGCGGTGCCGCAGATGCCGAGGAAATAGGTGAACATAGGCTCAGTCCGCAACACCCCAGCGGCGGGTAAAGGGATAATAAACGAACAAGGCACGTCCAATAACCGCATTTTCCGGAAACGCACCCCAGTAGCGGCTGTCCGAGCTATCAGCGGAGTTGTCGCCGAGGGCGAATAGAAAGCCCTCCGGCACGCGGAATTGTTTACCCTCATCAAGCACCCCCACATTGCGGAAGCCGGGGAAAGAACCCTCGCGGGCGGCGTTGGCTCGGAAGGCCTTGACCTCGTCGCGCAGCTCACCGTTGGCCAGTAGGGCATAATCTTTGATCGAGAGGATTTCGCCTCCGACCCCGGCGAGTCGCTTAATGTAGTATTGATCGTTGATGGCACCACCCGGTCCACGCATGCCCTCGATTTCGCGGGTGCGGAAGACAATGGGATCACCGATGCGGGGTGCGCGGAAGTGGTAGCTGAAGCGGTCGACAAACAGGGCATCACCCAGCTCGATATCAAATTGCAGGATGGTATCACCTGCGGCAACCCTGCCGGGGAGGGGGATACGCGGATTGCGCTCGCCCGGATTGATAACACCTTGACGGACCAAGCCAGCGACCAAGCTGCGCCAATCATCCACACCGGGGAAGAAGGTTTCAAAGATGACATCATCAGCATTGAAGTCGAGCGGGACCCGGAAATTGGCTGGGCGGCCATTTACCAAGAGGGTGTATTCGCGCAGCGTGGTTGGGAGCAAACCAAACCATTTGCGTCCTCTTACCTCGCTAAAGCGGAAGAAACCACGCCCTGAGAGCGCACGGTCCGGTGAGTCCGGCGCGTGCGAAAAT
Organism: Puniceicoccaceae bacterium; assembly: GCA_007117865.1. Taxonomy (GTDB): domain Bacteria; phylum Verrucomicrobiota; class Verrucomicrobiia; order Opitutales; family Coraliomargaritaceae; genus SKFT01. Next base: position 8,358 of record SKFT01000060.1, read on the forward strand.
ACCGGCAGCTCGACAGATCCGCCAACCGGGGCACTGACGGAGCGATGACGGGCACCACGGGTGAGCAACCGGAAGCTACGCTCCAGTTGTCCGGGTGCGGGGCTTTCAGCCGAATAGGTATAGCCGCGCATCCCGCTATAACTGGGATACATGGAGTTGGTGGGAATGATGAAGGGCTGAAAAAAGAAGGCCCGTATTCCCATTACGATAATAGCGGCCACCAACAACACCTCGACGTTTTCGGCAAGAAAGGTTTTGGGATAAAAGGTGCCGCCATGTTCACGCAGTAGGCTTTCGAGTTGGGTGAAATTTTTTTCAAATCGAATGGCATCGGTTTTGTTGCCGCCCTCACGCAGTTGTTGTGCCAGATCGTTGGCAGTTTTACGCAGCAGTTCCAGCGCATTTGCCTCGATCAAGTCGCAGCGATAGCGATCCACCTTGTGGGCGGTGGCAAGTAATTCTTCGGCTTCTTTGATGCGACGACGGCTAACGGTGTTCATGGTTTAACTACCGCCATCAGCGGCTTTGAGGATTTTGATGAAGGCATCCTGTGGAATGGAGACGCGACCGACTTGCTTCATGCGTTTCTTGCCCTCTTTTTGTTTTTCCAGCAGCTTGCGTTTGCGACTGATGTCACCGCCGTAGCATTTCGCTGTCACATCCTTGCGCATGGCACTGAGGGTCTCGCGGGCAACGATGCGGCTGCCAATCGCTGCTTGGATGGCGATTTTAAACAATTGCTTGGGAAGGATTTCCTTAAGACGCTCGCAGAGGGAGCGTCCGCGCGATTCGGCTTTGCTTTCGTGGACAATGGAGGAGAAGGCATCGACGGTCTCGCTGTTGACCAGCAGATCCAGTCGCACCAGCTTAGAGCGTTCATAGCCATCCATCTCATAATCCATTGAGCCATAGCCGTGGGTGATGCTTTTGAGGCGATCATTAAAATCGACCAGGATCTCATTCAATGGCAGGCGGCAGGTCAGCATCACGCGACTGCCGTCAATGGATTCGGTATGCTCGCAGATACCACGTTTTTCAGTGACCAGTGCCAACAAGTCGCCAATGCTGTCGTTGGGGATGTGAATGTTGGCGCGGATCATGGGCTCTTCGACGAAGTCGATTTCCGACGGGTCGGGCAGGTGGACCGGATTGTGCACCTCTATTTCGGTGCCATCGGTTTTGGTCACGTGATAAACTACACTCGGATAGGTAGAGATGACATCCAGGTCGTATTCGCGGCGAATCCGTTCTTGGATGATCTCCATGTGCAGCAGTCCGAGGAAGCCGCAGCGAAAGCCAAAGCCGAGCGCTACCGAGCTTTCCGGTTGATAAATGAAAGCAGCGTCGTTGAGTCGCAGCTTGCCCATGCTCGTCTTGAGCTTCTCGTAATCAGAGGTATCAATGGGATAGAGTCCACTGAAAACCATTGGGTGCACCTCCTTATAGCCGGGCAGCATTTCCTTGGCCGGACGATCCACATGGGTAATGGTATCGCCGAGCCGGATGTCGGCAACGTCGCGCATGTTGGTAACGATGTAGCCGACCTGACCCGGCCCGATGGAGCGCTCCGGACGCATGGCTGGGGAGAATTCGCCGACTTCCTTGACCTGGGCGCGGCGCCCGTCGCTCATGGTCATGATTTGATCGCCTGCCTTGATCGTGCCGGAAAACACCCGCACGTAACAGATCACGCCCTTGTAGGTGTCGTAAACGCAGTCGAATATGAGCAGGCGTGTTTCATCGCAATCCGTCCAGCGAGGCTTGGGAACGCGTTTGACGGCTTGCTCCAATAGTTCCTTAATGCCGATTCCGGTTTTGCCGCTGGTGAGCACCGCCTCATCGGCGGGAATCGCCAATACCTCCTCGATCTGACGCTGAATCGCGGGCACATCGGCACCCGGCAGATCGACTTTGTTGATCACTGGTATGATTTCGAGCCCCTGCGCCAGAGCGAGGTGGGCGTTGGCCACTGTTTGCGCCTCAATACCCTGGGCGGCATCAATTAACAACATGGCTCCCTCGCAAGCAGCAAGGCTGCGTGAGACTTCGTATGAAAAGTCAACGTGGCCCGGCGTGTCGATGAGGTTGAAAAGGTAGTCTTTGCCATCGTCAGCACGATAGATCATCGACACCGGATGACTCTTAATAGTGATGCCGCGCTCGCGTTCCAAATCCATGGAGTCGAGCAACTGTTCCTTCATGTCGCGCATGGCGACGGTGCGGGTCATCTCAAGGATGCGGTCGGAGAGGGTTGTCTTGCCGTGATCGACGTGGGCGATGATGCAAAAATTGCGTGTTAGCTCAATAGCAGCCATAATAATGTCGCCTTAAGCGATTTTCTCCAAATCGGCAAACTCGCTGAG
>SKFT01000147.1 GCA_007117865.1 Puniceicoccaceae bacterium
ACCAGGACGATTAGCACGATGACTACAGCAGCCAGTTGCCAATAGTAGGGAGCAATGGTGGAACTTATTGAATCAAGAATTTCATCTGTTTGGGCAGTCATAATAGGTTCCTTTTGTGTCGTGTGTGTTGGGTGTGTGGGTAGCAAGCCATGCGATACCGATTAATCGGTATGAACGCCGGCAGTCCAGTCGCTTTCGCTTTCGGATTTTGGCTCCGCCATGCGCACACCATCGATAATGACGTTGACGCTGGCGACTTGCTTGCTGGTCATTTTTTGCACTTGATCAGCAATATTTTGCTGTACTTGGCTGGCAACTTTGGCAAGTTCGAGTCCAAAGCGCAGGATCACGCGAATTTCAATTTTGTAGTCGCCAACCTCGTCTTCCTCTACGCGGACGCCTCGATCGGATTCCTTCTTGGAAAAAATTTCGGCGATGCCATCGACAAAACCTCCGCCTACCGCAACGACGCCGGTAACTTCGAGTGCGGCAAGACGCACGATGCTGGCAACGACGCTGTGGTTGATTTTGATTTCGCCAAGGGAGCCGGATTCCTCTGAGGGCACCGGGATGGATGTTTCGTTAATAGATGGATCGTTTGAGCTCATGGTTGACGGTCATTGGTGGTGATATACATGTCCCTGGGGACGCGATTAAGAAACTCCTCGATATACTTGGTTGTCGCTTTGCCCTCGCGGAAAATAGGGTCTCGTATAATGGCGCGCGAAAAATGGATATTGGTCTGAATACCACGGATGAGGTATTCGCGCAGGGCACGATCCATACGATCGAGTGCCAGCTCGCGGGTTCTGCCGAATGTGATTACCTTACTGATCATACTGTCATAATGCGAAGGAATAACGTAGCCGCCGTAGACGTGCGAGTCAATACGAACTCCATGTCCGCCTGGTGCGTAATAGAGCGTTATTTCACCTGGGCATGGGGCGAAGTTGCGACCTGGGTCCTCCGCGCAGACGCGGCATTCAATCGCGTGACGCAGAATTTTAATATCTTTTTGCTCGTAATTGAGCTTGGCGCCGCCGGCGATGAGCAACTGTTCCTTGACCAAGTCAACGCCAGTGATTTCCTCGGTGACACCGTGCTCAACCTGGATTCGGGTATTCATTTCGATGAAATAGAAATCGCCGTGCTTATCAACCAGGAACTCGATTGTGCCCGCGTTGCGGTATTTTGCCGCTTGCGCCAACTTGACTGCACAACGGCCCATTTTTTTGCGCATGTCATCCGAGAGAAAGGGCGAGGGGGCTTCCTCAATGAGTTTTTGGTGACGGCGTTGCACTGAGCAATCGCGCTCAAATAGGTGAATTACGTTGCCGTGGTGATCGGCCAGGATTTGGATTTCGATGTGACGTGGATTTTCGAGGAATTTTTCGAGATAGACATCGCCATTACCGAAAGCTTTTTCGGCTTCATTGCGGGCATTGACGAATTCGCGCTGGAAGGTGACTTTGTTGTGGGCCACACGCATACCTTTGCCGCCGCCGCCTGCGACGGCTTTAATGATGACCGGAAAGCCTATTTTGGTAGCCACCTTGACGGCCTCATTGACATCGCGGATCACGCCCTGGCTGCCGGGAATAGTCGGCACTTTGGCTGCGGCCGCCATTTCGCGGGCTCTTGCCTTATCGCCGAAGTCGCGGATGGTCTGCGAGGAGGGGCCAACGAACTGGATGTTGCAGCGTTCGCATTGTTCGGCAAAGTCGGCATTCTCAGCAAGAAAGCCGTATCCAGGATGAATCGCATCCACGTTGGCGATTTCAGCGGCACTTAGAATGCGATCTGCTTTCAAATAGCTAAGATTGCTGGCAGCTGGCCCAATGCATATTGCCTCATCCGCAAGTTGCACGTGCAGGGATTGTTCATCTGCCTCGGAATAAACACAGAGGGTTTTGATGCCCAGTTCGTGGCAGGCACGGACGATGCGCAGGGCAATTTCTCCGCGGTTGGCAATTAGGACCTTTTTAATCATCAGTGTGCAATTAGGCGGTTTTAATCTTGTAGAGAGGCTGGCCGTATTCAACAGGTTCGCCGTTTTCGACTAAGATTTCGGTAATGACGCCTTTAATTTCTGAGGCAATCTCGTTCATGACTTTCATCGCCTCGATAATGCAGACGGTGCTGTCCTCTGAGACTTTACTGCCAACGTCGACAAAGGGTTGGCTGTCCGGCGAGGCTGCCCGATAGAAAGTGCCCACCATTGGAGACTTTATCACGCTGATGGTCTTGTCCTCGGCTGTTGGCTCAGTCGCTTTAGGGATTGATGCCGGGGCGCTGGATGAGGGCATCGTAGCCACTTGTTGTGGCGCGTTGGGGTATTCAAAGACCGTGGTCGTTGATTTGCGGCACAAGCGCAATTTTAGTCCCTCTTCCTCCAATTCAAATTCCGAGAGATCGGCACGGTTCATTAGTTCGATAACCTGTTTAATGGTTTTTAAATCCAAAGCATTTCCTTTCTTTGAGCAGTTAATAAGTGAGTCTGTTGTCTAATATTGAGGCCCGTTGGGCGGGTCTTCAACTTGAAGACATTCCAAATTAAGAAATAAATTGTTGCTGAGTGCAATGACATTATTTGATTGTCAAGGAATCAATCGCGGACTCATTTCTCACGCCAAGTGTGGGCGTGGCAGACCGCAACCGCAACGGCATCAGCCTCATCATAGGCCTCTTTCAAGTCTGTTCCGGTTAACGCACGTATGGATGCCAGAATTTGTTGTTTACTCGCGCGGCCATAACCGGCAACGGCCTGCTTGATACGCAGGGGGGGGTATTCAAATAATGGATAGCCGCGCATCGCACAGGGTGCAATGGCGGCAC
>SKFT01000130.1 GCA_007117865.1 Puniceicoccaceae bacterium
CCGTGAATTATTTGCGCAAGTTGCAGAAATTACCCGAACGGGTAGCCTCATACTTCAAGGCACCAGACACGAAATATGCGTGCGTCTAATGTTGTTTCTATTATGAGGCGATTAGTAAAACCTATTGGATGCACGTTCCTGGCATGGGGAGTAATCACTGCGCGGGTATTGTGCGCAAGAGCCTCGAACGGCTCGGTGGCATCCATAAAATAGAAACAAACAGTGCCCGGCGTCGAGTCTGCGTCGTCGTTGACCAAAATAGTCAAAGTAAGGAGGATCTACGCCGAGCGGTTGAAAACGCTGGCTATGAGGTCAGTTCGATATCAGCCGATGGAGAAGCTTTAGACAACGATGAAGCGGCAGATGAGTACTATCTTGCGACGGCGAGGCGCAATCTTGGAATTGGGATGATTCCGGCCGCACTTATCATGCTGCTGATGGTTCCCCAAATGTTGTGGGCAGCTGTTCCGGGCTACCTTTTTTGGGTAGTGATTTTGGCAATACCCACTGTATTCGTTGCTGGATACGAGACGCACCGTTCCGCATTTCTCTCTCTGCGTAACCGAACTGCCAACATGGATGTGTTGATCAGCCTCGGAAGCCTGCCGCCCTTTTTCATTGGTCTAGCCGGATTTATCATTCCCATGACCTCTTTCGTGGAAATGGCGGCAACAATCATGGCCTTTCACTTGTTGGGTCGCTACCTTGAGACGCGCGCCAAGGGCAAAGCATCCAATGCAATCCGGAAGCTGCTTACTCTGGGCGCAAAGAAAGCAAATGTTGAACGCGATGGCAGCGAGATTGAAATCAGTATGGATCAACTGCGCGAGGGCGATATCATGATCGTTCGACCGGGAGAAAAAATCCCCACGGACGGAGCGGTTGTTTCCGGAGCAAGCCATGTGGATGAATCGCTCGCTACCGGCGAATCCGTTCCCGTCTGGCGGCATGCGGGTGATTCGGTGCTGGGTGCAACGCTCAACAAAGAGGGACGCCTGAAAGTCAAGGCGACAAAAATTGGCAAAGACACCTTTCTGGCTCAGATTGTAAAGTTAATTGAAGAGGCACAGGGCTCCAAGGTGCCAGTGCAGGAGTTAGCCGATCGCCTAACGGCCTATTTTGTCCCTGCGGTGATTTTCATCGCCCTGGCCAGTTTTGTCGTTTGGCTCAGTCTGCCCGGCTTATTCCTGCCCCTTTTGGAATTGAGTTCAGGCTGGTTGCCGTGGGTTGACCCCACTATGGAGCCGTTGTCTTTAGCCCTCCTGGCGGCGGTTGCAGTATTGGTCATTTCCTGTCCATGCGCCCTCGGACTGGCTACCCCAACCGCTCTTATGGTTGGTTCCGGCATCGGTGCCGAGCGCGGGATATTAATTCGCTCCGGCGAAGCAATACAGACCTTCAAGGATGTTCGCTATATTATCCTCGATAAAACAGGCACTATTACCAAGGGAAAACCCACCTTGACGGATCTCCAAACTGCAGGTGGCTTTAACAATGCTGACCTGCTTTATTATGCTGCCGCCGTGGAAAGCGCATCGGAACACCCTTTAGCGCAAGCAATTGTATTGGCAGCCAGTGAACAACTTCCAGCGGTTGCTGAGGTCACCGACTTCAAAGCGACCCCCGGCTTTGGAGTCACTGGTGTGGTGGATGGAAAAAATGTTCACATCGGCACCACGCAATTCATGCGACAACTGAAGCTTGATCCACAATCTTTCGTTAACGCTATGGAAGGGTTTGAGGAGCAGGGTAAAACCACCGTTTTGATTGCGCTGGAGAATGCAATTGAGGGCCTCATTGCGGTTGCTGACACGGTCAAGGAGGATTCAAAATCCGCAATTCAAGCCTTACGCAAAATGGGCATTGAGCCAATAATGGTTACCGGCGACAACGAACGCACCGCACGCCATATAGCCAAGGAAGTTGGGATAACGGAGATTCACGCTGGCGTATTGCCAGACGGTAAAGTGCACATTGTCAAGCAGATGCAAAGAAAAGGCAGGGTAGCCATGGTCGGCGATGGCATCAACGATGCCGCGGCACTCAAACAAGCTGATGTGGGCGTTGCAGTTGGAGCCGCTGCCGACGTAACAATCGCATCGGCAGACATTACCTTGGTGCAGGGCGGTCTTTCAAAGGTAGTCGAAGCTATCAAAATCTCCCGTGCTACCTTCCGGAAAATTGTGCAAAACCTTTTTTGAGCGTGGATATACAACCTGATTGCCATCCCGGTTGCTGCTTTGGGTTTGCTGCATCCTATGATTGGTGTCGTCGCAATGACCGCCAGCTCGCTTTCGGTTATCGGTAACTCTCTGCTGCTCAAAAGGCACTTGCGCTGAATGCCACAGTCACCTCGTGGCCATCGCAAATCAAAAGCAGATTACATTTATATCAAGATGAAGTCCTTTTGTGCTCAAGCGTATTGAGAATTCGCTTGCGGGCGCGATAAACGCGCGTCTCCACTGCTTTCTCCGAAATGCCGAGAATCTGTGCACACTCGCGCTGGGATTTTTCCTCCAACACTTGTAAAATAAACGGAGACTTGAGTTTCAGCGGTAAGGCATCCACGGCCGCAAGGGCTTCCGCTACCGATTCTCGCAAAGCGAGGGATTCGCCTGCGTTGGGTTGATCATCGGCGAGTCTTGATTCGGGCGTTGTGGGGTTGTGTTCTCTTGAATCAGCATCTGGCGCAAACAAGCTGAAAACCTTGTGTCGCCATGCCTTGCGGGCATGGTCGCGGCACAGATTCGATGCGATGGTAAATATCCAAGTCGAAACCTTAGCCCTGGGTTGGAACTTGGCGGCATTCCGATACACCCGGACAAAGGTTTCAGC
>SKFT01000026.1 GCA_007117865.1 Puniceicoccaceae bacterium
ACAACAACCGCTCATGCACCGTCATGCTATAACAATGATAATACGCCTCCCCCTGTATAAATATTCGCTTCATAGAAATACTAACATACCAGGTTTATAGTATTGGTGTCAAGGGGGGAATGGATTAGTTTTTATGCATTCAGGACCATTTCCTCGAAGGCTAATATGGATCGGCTGATTTGGTTTGCGCGTAGGGCCTGAAGGTCGGTGGGAAGGTTGCCAGCGGTGGGGAGTTCGTCGCCTTGCCGGTATGTAAAGGTGAAAGAGTTGCCGTTCTCGTTTTTGGAGGGTTTAAATAGGGACCCGATAAATGTTGCGGCAGGGACTGTTTCAACAATGAGACTGTTCGAGTTTGTTCGAGGCGGGAAGTTAATGTTTACTACACGGGCGCTGCCTTCGTAGGTTGCAATGCATTCATGTGTAAGGGCTAGTGCATGGGTCGCCGCAGCTTTAAGTGAGGTGGTGTGGGCTTCATCACCATGACCATGCATGGCGGAAACCGCTTCAAAGTGTCCCGGATCAATTGCTTTACTGAAAGCAATCGCTGGAAGTCCCCAAAAGGCACCCTCAGTTGCCCCAGCTATCGTTCCGCTGCAAAAAATGAGATTTTGAGTCGTGTTGTAACCCAAGTTGATGCCAGAAACGACCACATCGGGCTTATGCGGCAATAGGTGTCCCAGTGCTATGTTGATACAATCGGTAGGGGTGCCATCAATAGACCATGCTTTGCAGGGAAGTGGAAAGGCTTTGGCTTGATTGACTGTGACTTCACGTCGTCGACTGATTGCCCTGCCAATCCAACTTTGTTCGTTGGCAGGTGCAGCGACAGTTACTTCAAAATCGTTAAGCAAGGATTCAACCAGGCAATGAAGAAAAAAGGAATCAATTCCGTCATCATTGGTAACGAGAGCATGGCGTCTGGGGAGAGTCATATGTTCAATGAAATTAATGATTTACCCAGCTGTTTCGGGCATAGCCTGAAGGGCGTCGCGTACGGATTGTGGCAATTCAGCACTTCGTAATACTCCGCTTTCCGCATCAAATTTTGTATATAAAGTTGTTAATTGCCCCTTGGCGGCTAGCGTTTTCTGATTCTCACCATCAAGGCGATATATGCGAAATTGATATTCGATGGCACGATCTTTGAGAGCTTTAACCATCAAATGAATGCGAATAGTATCACCGAAGCGCAAGGGGGCGGAAAATTTGCAATTCAGACGAGTGCGGGGCCAACCGGAAAAAGAGCCATTTTTTTTATCGATTAAGCTGATTCCACAGGCTTCAAATAAGTCGCGTTCAGCGGTTTCGACATATTTAAAAAAGTTGGTGAAGTGGACCAACCCAGCCATATCGGTTTCGGAAAACTCGACCCGGCGTGTAGAGACATGCTCGTAGGCCATGGATCGAGATCAGGGAAGATTGATAATACTTGTGCCATCGCGACTGGGCCGAATGCGCTCGTTGCGAAACTCAAACTCGATATTTTCCCCAGCGGTCAGACGGATACGCACTGGGGCGGTAACTTCCATTTGGCGGCTTTGGCCAGCAGTCATTCTACCGCGAAAATGCTCCACACCGGAGTGTGGCTCATCAACGATAGCGTAGACATTTCCAGTTGCATGCAGAACGAATATTTCCGTGGCGTTGGCGGGTAGGGTACTCGCCCTGGATTCACTGGTGCGGATGGGGGATTCAGCCTGACCCGGGGTAGGATCCACAGTGGCATTGCCTCCGCTTATCATGGAAACCAGCCAAACGATGATTAAAATAGCGACAATTACCCCTGCCGCTACGGTGCCAATTTTGAGGTAGCGCATTTTGTCCTCAAAGCTCATGTTGGTTTCATTGATATCATCCTCATTCGCGATATCATCAATTTTACCCACAGGAACCGTGCGGGCGGGCAAATCATTTCCAGTAACAGGTTTTGCAGCAGCAACTTTAGCCGATGTTTTGCGGTCAATGGAGTTTTGCGGTTGCAGGTCGATTTCACCAAAAAGGTCGTTGGCAGCTCCTTCGCGGCGGGTGCGGCTGGCTGTATTCAAGCGTTGGGCGGTATAATCGGCAAGGATGCTTTCAGTGTCGAGTTTGAGGAATCGCGCGTAATTGCGGATAAATCCCCGTTTGTAGATTTCCGGCAGGTCAAAATCATACTCATCATTTTCAAAATGAGCCAGAAAGTCGGCACGTATTTTGATGGTTTCCGATGCATCGCGCAAAGAAACGCCTTTTTTTTCCCGTGCCTCGAGTAATTTTTCCCCAATTGTTTGCATGCTAAGATATTGACAATGGTTAACTTCGCTAATGGTGCAAGCATGAAGACAAGACTAATGTTTTTTTTCAAATCATCTATGTTATGGTGATAAAAGTGGCAATGCTTGGGTGTTTCGAATAAAAACCAGTCCATCGTAGCGCTGAGGGATATTGCTTGGAACGTAGTTGGCGATATCGGACTGCGAGGGGTTGAAGGTGACTCCTATGGCGCGGTGACCGATATTGAGCTGCAGAAGCGGGTTGGTGCGGGCATCGTCGAGAGGTAACCAAAAGGAGTCCTGTGGGGCCGCTTGATTGAGCCAATTGTTAATGGAGATGGGGGTAGAGGGAAGCAGGCGCATGACTTCGCCCTTACCGCCCCATTGCCATCCAGCGCGAAAAGTGCCTTGGTGACTGGCAAAGCCGAGCAAATAAACGTTATCTACTCCGAAACGTTCGCGAACCTCTTGTCCAACTGTGATCATTCCGGATTGGCGCATGGGGGTGTAGCGGGCATCCCCGATATGGGTGTTGTGTGCCCAAACAATTCCGCGTGCTCCTTTTCCGTAGTAATGCTTCAAGCGCTCAATGGTATGGATAAAATTCTCGGCCCTGGGATTCCACGACAATGGGTGGCGGGCGATATTTTTCCTCAGGTGGCGCTTTGCCTGGATAATCAAACCGGTTTTTTGTCGCGCCTGCCAGTAGCTATGGTGATCTTTGTCAACCAGTACTGTTTTATTCTCTACCAATCGGTTGTAAATCTCACTCAATGTGTTTTTCGTCTCCAATCGATCCGAAAGCACTGCTTTGTAAAAGGCATCATTATCGCCATCAAGTGCGATCAGAGCAGCTAATTCAGACTCGACTTGGTCGGCCCATCCAGGCTCAAGTTTTTCGAGGGTTGATGGCAAGTCAGCCAAGGAGTCACCCCAGCCATAGACATCGATTCCGTGGATGCCCACCCTTTTGGCAGGTGGACGCTCGCGATTAAAGACATGCAGCCATTCGGCGAGATCTTCGATGACCGGGTTTGCCCACATCCATTCTGGCCAGCGATTAAAATCGGTCAACACAGTATGGGCGTTATTGGTGTGTTCGTCCAAATGGCGAACATAGCGATCCAATGCATTTAAAGCACTCCAGTCACCCTCCAGGGCTATAAAGCTAACGGCCGCATGTTCAATTAATGCTTTGCTGATGGCGGACCGCCAAGTATAGTATTCGAGTGTGCCGTGAGTCGATTCGCCAAGCAGCACAAGTGATTTATCGGCCAAGGTATCAAACAAAGCATTCCCAGGGGACAGTTCATTGGGTTTCATCGCCTGAGCGTGTGTTGAGATATATGCCAGCCAATGATCGGCGATAGTCGGTCTTGCGGCAAGGATTGCAGCGAAGACGGGCAGACAAAAGAATAGTATCAATAACCGGTACATATTTTTTCCTATGCTGAATGCTTTCACTTGGCAAGAATATGCCGCCAGACTGGAGTTGAATGCAACTGTTACATTTTCCAAACACCACCCAGAGCATTGAACAAGGCTTGGGCAATGATCAGGTGACCCGTTTGATTGGGGTGCACACGATCGGAACAGAGTGTCTGTGTAGGCATGACCTTGAGGTATTTGTCAAAAGCGGCTTGCACATCAACGAAAATAGCGTCGAAAGCACCAGCCAGTTGCTTCACCACTGCTCCGTATGCATTCATTTGTTGTCTCATTGGATCGCTTTGGTTGGTTTCTAGAAAGAATGGAGATATGAGGACCAGCCCGCTGAGTTGAGTGCGCGTTTTATCAAGAAGCTTCCTGTAGGTTTTCTCGTAGATTTCGATGGTGACTGGAGAGGGATCGGTTGGGTTGTCGAATTGACGCCAAACATCATTGATACCAATTTTTATGGAAAGCCAGTCTGGTAGCAATTCCATCACATCGGTATCCCAGCGAGCGTACAAGTCGGTGACCCGATTACCACCGATGCCGGTGTTAAGAATGCGCAATGGGGTGTCAGGGTGGTTGGCGGCGAATAGGCTTTGGGCTAGCTTTACATAGCCTTCTCCCAAGCCGTTGTTACTCATGCCTAGAGGGCGTGTGCGGCCACAGTCGGTGATGGAGTCTCCAATGAATAGTAGTGTTTGGTTGTTTTTTAATAGCATATGGTTAGAGAAAGTAGAAGGATTTGCTTAATGCTTAATATTTATTCCATTTTGCCACTATAAATGCGAGAGCAAAAGAATGCCGCCGTGGTCGTGAACGATCTCGCGCATGACGTTGGCAAAGCGGGTGCTGCCATCGACATTGCCGAGTTGGAAACCCCGAACGAGCATAGGGAAGGCGATTCCGCTGATTGTGGCGCTGCGCTTTCCGCTAATGGGATCCACAGGATTCATTCGATCAACGGCTACCAGAAGTGTTCCTGTGGCGCGGCGCACATCATCGCCAAATATAAACATGGCCATCTCATCACTCGCATCGAGTAAAGGCAGCAAGTCATTGAAAGCGCGCCGCATACCCTGTTCAGGATCGCTGGCGCTCGGTGCGGGATAGTCACGTATCAATTGCAGAGCGGTAGCGCGCCTTTGTGGATTGTCCCGCAACCACACACCACCTCCCTCTGAGAGCATGTAGCGTCCGCTGGTATCGATAAACTGTATAAAACGCACTTCCGGTAAATTTTCCAATACATAGGCAATACGGGCAACAACTTGTGGGTGCATTCGACCGCTGAAGTTGTCGCGCATGCTGCCGGAGGTATCGATCACGAAAACCACGTGGGTGGCTTCAGTGGGTAAACCGATCGGTGGCATTTCGCGGTAGGGGAAAGAGCGCAACAAACGTTCGGCGGCGGCGACCGCGCTTTGTTGTTCGTCCACGGACTGACGTAGTGAGGTGATGGCAGATTCCGCTTCTGTTAACATCTCCCTGAGGGAGCGGTTATCCGTCTGTAATTGACGTCGCAGATTAAGTGACTGAGCCCGCCGCTCGGCTTCAGACAGTGCCTGCTCGCCCTGCATTGCCTGTTCTCGTTTTTCCATTAAGCTATCACGGAGCTCACGGATGCGACTTTCCGCATCGGTGTGGGTATCGCCCAGAAAGTTGCTCACGCCTATGGTCAATAAGAACAAAAGCAAGATGGCTCCGAATCCACAGCATAAGCAATCGAGAAAAGACAGGGAAAAGATTTCCGTGGGTGCTCTGATTTTGCGTTTCATCTATAGGTCAGCGTGGTGGCCAAGCAGGATCAGGAACAATTACGGTGCCGCGACTTCGAGCGGAAATTCGCCAGTAGAGTCCGGCTGCGGAAGGGTCTCCGGCAAAGGGCAAAAGTATCACATTGGTGCGTATCGGTGGTAGTTGAGTCAGTGCCCGCCGGAATAATTCGACGCGGTCTGCTTCGGTCAAAACCGTCCCAGCTGCGGGCGCGGTGGGGAGACCATCGACGACGAGCAGCATACTGGATGGGGCGGGGGAGAGGGAGCCGGCAAGGTTAAAAGCGCGTGCCAAATCGTGTCCACCCTCTGCGGGCAGTTCATCAAGTGCGCGCAGGGCATTGATAAGGGAGGGATTGTCGTAGGGATCCCACCATGGGTTTTCAAGGCTGCCTACGATAGGCGTTGTCAGTTCATTCATTTGCAGCAGAGCGACTTGGGTACCTTTAGGTATGGCGGCGAGAATACTTCGCACGACTGCTTTGGCGCGTTGCCATTTATCTGACTGGGCACCCGTACCTCCGTGCAAAAACGCGAGCGCACTTTCGGCATCCTCGCCGAGCATACTGCCGGAGCTGGTCAATAGAATGAGCACCCTTGGTCCCTGCAGATTGAGTCCGTCAAGGTAACGTGCATCTGCGGTGGGGCGGTTAAGTCCGGCGGGTCCGGTTGCCGGTTCTGCCGCGACTTCCAGCAGGCGTTGGCGTTCGGTCTCCGCCTCCCGCAACTGTCTTTCCAGCGCATCATTGCGCTCCACCAGCTCAGATAGTGGAGTCGAAAATGCTGCGAGTGTATCTGGTTCGAGTGCGTCTAGTTCGGACTGTAATGCCTGTAGGCGCCCGATCTCCTGATTGAGTTCCGCCTGCAGTGAAGCGATGGTGTTGGTGATTGAATCGGATTCTTCGGTTATCTCAATCGTTTGCCTTTTTGCGGTGAGGATGAATAGTAGCAGCACCGCCCCAAAGCCGCAGCAGATGCAGTCCATAAAAGCGAGAGCCGAACTCCCGGCGGTTCTTTTACGACGTCTCATTGCAACAGCTTACTTTTGGGTTTCTTGGTTGTGGATGTCTCCTCTGATGGATTTTGCTCGGGTGGCCGCCTTGCTTCCTCTGTCGTATTTGGTTTGCTTGCCTCAGCAACAGAGGGCAGGGGGCTTGCAGGATCGGACTTGTCGCGCAATCGGTCGATGAAGCGCTCGCGGCAGAAGGTTTGAAGGCGAATGATGAGTCCCTCTTGCTGCGATGCGATCAAGTGGATGCCTAGCATTAGCACAATGCTAAGCATAAGAGCGATCAAGGTTGAGTTGAATGCCAGCCCCAGTGCTGCGGTTACTCCGGAGATGTCGCCTTCCAATGCTTCATCCGCACGTTGCAGTGCCAGTCCGATGCCCCGCACCGTGCCGATGAAGCCGATCGAGGGGATTGCCCATGCAATATAGCGCAGGATCGAGAGTTCGGAATCCTGTTGCTCGGCGGCAATATCAAGTCGACCGGATACGGTTTCGGTCACCTCCAGCGAATTGCCGGTAAGCTGGTAGCGTTCCAAGCCTCGGGCAAGAATATATGGTAATACCCGGTGCTGTAAGTCAGTCCCGTAGGATTGTTTTTCAATGATAGCGGCAGATTTGCCTGCCTGTGCGCGGCTGATGGGCTCTTCTTTGTAAAACAGGTCGAAGAACGGCTCGCGACCGCCACCCTCATTGCGAGGGATGAAGTGTCGCAGGGCGGAGGCCTCTTGGCGGGTAGTAAAAAGTTTATAGGCCAGAATCATCAGTGCCCACATAAAAAGAGACAGGCAAATTTGTTGCTCCCAGCCGTTGAGTAACACCAGGAACGGCGGGATTTGAGCCTGTTCGAAGAGGCCTACGCTGGTGGCCAATTCGCCGCGGGCGATGATTGGGCGAATCAAGCCTGCATAGAAAGATCCGACAAAAATAAAAGAGGCGATTAGACCAAGTGAGAAGATCAGTCCTTTGACAGTGAACCAGCCGCGTTCCGGGTTGCGTAAACTCATAAAAGGCAGCTTGTTGATAGTTAGCTTGATTCGCAATTGAAAATCCAGGCAAAGTGGTTTTATTTAATTGTATGTATTTATCATCAAAAGGTCCTTCCATGTGTCAGGTGTATCAACGTCCATGGATTTTGTTATTAGTGCTTTTTCTCTTTACTGCTGGTTGCGCCAGCACTGGCGGCGGCGGGGGTGGCGGCCCTCAAGGGCAAACCTTTGGCATGATAATCGGAGCGGTATTGGGTGGCGTTGCTGGATCGCAGGTTGGTGATGGTTCAAGCACCAACGTTATGATTGGAGCTGTTTTGGGCGGCATAGCCGGTGGGGCTATTGGTCAACGTCACGACGAATACCGTGAGGCATTGCGCCGCGAAGAAGCGCAGCGTCAATTTGAGTATGAACAGGAGATGGAGCGTCAGGCTCGGCTCGAACGTGAAATTGAGACATTGGAAGAGCAGCGTATTCGTGATGCATTGGCACGGCAAGCGACGGATGAGGACGTGGCTTTAGCTGAGGCTCAAGCCGCGCGTGTTCAGCGTCAATTGGACGAAAAGAAGGCTGAGTTCGAAGCTTCACAGGAACGCGCACGTCGTATCCAGGAAGCCAGAGAGAGGATTGAGCAAGCCCAGCGCGAGTTGGATGAACTCGAGGCGCGTGAGCGCGGCGAGCCAGTGAAGTGACTGGCTTAAGGTTCCTTACCAGCTGGTATTGCGCTCACTCAACACCGTTTAAGCGGTCTCACGAAGCACGCCTTGTTCAGCAGTGCTTTTTTTGCCGATTATGCGGCATATAAAGATTTATTTATTCAAGCTGATGAGGTTCGAACGAGTGTCTTCACGAAACCATCAATCACGCTTCCTCATTACTCCATATCACACGACTAAATCGGTATCGGTGCAGGAATCGCATAGCAATAGGGAGGGCCCCCTTTTTTTAAACGGTTTTCCATGGGACGGCGACGGCGTGCTCGGAGAGCGGGTAAGCAAGTGAGCCGCCGTAAATAATGACGCCAGGCGCGGCATGAGGATAGGCACTTCGAAAAGCCTGAATTCCCCGGGTGTCGTGTTTAGATAGCTTTGAAGCAGCTTTGAACTCGATCGGGAAAAGCTTACCATCGTAATCGAGAACAAGATCCACCTCAGCGCCATTATACGTCCGCCAATGGTAGAGCGCTGGTGCCAACGGCAGCCGCTGGATCTGGCGATGGATCCAACCCACACCCCAGGATTCAAAAATATTCCCAAACAAAGGACTTGTCAGCAGGCTTTCCGGCGTTGGGATGGCGTTTAAATAACAAGCCAATCCGGAGTCTTGCAGGTGCCCCTTCGGCTTGGACGATAGTTTCTTAATGGCATTGCCACTGTAAGCTGGAAGTTCGAGCCATTGATACGACCAGGCCAGGAGATTGAGCCAGCTGCGCGCCGTTTTTGGGTTGATCCCCAACTCGCGCCCGAGTTGGGACTGGACCAGCTCCTGCCCGGTCAGCGCGCCGCAAAGGCGTAAAAAACGCCCGAAATCCGAGAGGTTCGACAAGTCAGCCATCATCCGGATATCGCGCTCCACATACGTGCGCACATATGAGTTCCAATAGGCAGGCACGTCTTCGTTTGAAAATGGAACCAAGCCGGGGAGTTCCCCGCGCCAGATATATTCGCACAGCGATACTGGCATGCAGAGTACTGGCAAGTCGGGAGCATTTTTGGCAAACGCATGCGGATCCTTCAAATAAGCAGCTAGCCAGGAACTCTCACCTGCTCGCCCCAAGTGCTCGGCTGGCGTCAGACCATCCAGTCGCAGAATTCCAATCCGTCCGGCCAAGCTCTCTGAAACATTGCGCAAAACCGAGAGGTTTTGTGACCCGGTTAAGAGGTATTGGCCATTCGCTTCGTATCGATCCACCCGACGCTTTAAAGCGGCCAGCAATTCCGGCACATACTGGACTTCGTCTAAAATTAAAGGTGAACCAAAGGTTTCCAAAAACTGGTCCGGGTCTTCCCTTGCTCCAAAAAGATCTTGCACAGGGTCAAAAACAACCGCCCGCACATCCGGGAAAGCATGCCGCAGCAGCGTGCTTTTGCCAACTTGGCGCGCGCCGGCCAATAAGACCGTCTTGAAAAGTCCGGCATGACGCGCCAAGCGCTGTTCCAAATGACGAGATAAATACTGCATGGGTTTAGAATTACCACGAATAACAGTAGTGTCAATGCTGCTATTCGTGGAATAATGAACCGCTGTCTTCGAATAGTCGAATACGCCCCAGGTCGACCATCGGATGAAGCAAAAGCTTTTTTGAGGGATTTGAAGCATTAATGCCGGAGAGCTTTGCGGGCTCCGGGGCCAGGCTCAAGCTAATGAAATTGCACTCTACCCGCGCAGCCATTTGAGCAACTGGGCATCCGTGCCTATCGTGGTCGTCGGCGCATAATCCGGTTGCAATAATTTGACGGAGTCGTTTTCGGCAAAGCGCTTGCAATGCAACAATACTTCCGCGTGTTGTCCCGGTGCCCGCACGACGCGACCCAGGGCCTGGCGTATTCTGCGGATGCCGGGGATGCGATAGAGATTGTGGAAGGCCTGCTCGCGGTCGTGATCCATCGTCCGTAGTCGCTGCATGCGTGCATTTTGGATGGCATTGACTTCGGGTAGTGACGGACTGATTACAATAATCCGGTTGATACGCCCGCCGAGTTGATCGATTCCCTCGGAGAAACCCGAACCGAGAATAAGGAACATGACATCGGATATGAGCAAGGCGGTTTCGATAAAATCGGCTTGATTGGCGAGTGTTTCGCCGCGTGGTTGCAGGGCCACCCGTAGTCCGGGATCGAGGACGGAGATATATTCACGCACGGCCTTGGCATAACTATAAGAAGGGAAAAAGGCGGCGATGGGTGGCTGTGCATTGATGGTACAGCAGGCGATGAGTGTTTCCGCCGTTTTTGCATAGTGTTTGGCGCGTGATTTCAAACGGGTGTCCACCCGGCAATCGACCGCCACCCGATAGGCTCCCTCGCGCCAGTCGGCAGATCCTTCAAGTGCTAAAAAGTGATCGTCCCCTAATCCGCAGGCATTGGCGAAGTCATCAAATGGTTGCAGCGTTGCCGACATCAGCACGGTCTTGCCGAAAGGTGCGATTGCGGAGGCGATGCTGCTGGCGGGATCGATGCATGTCAGTCTCAGGCAGCCGTTTTTGGGCGACCAGCAAAGCCAGTCCTGCATGTCTGCTTCCAGGCGTGCTAGCCAACGGGGTAGATTGGCGAGGCATTCCGCTGACGAGAGATCCAGGGCATCCCAAGGAATCGCGGATCGTTGCAAGCAATCGCAGGCGTGTTCGAGCAAATCGGTCAGATTGTAAAGATCACTGAGATGAAGTCCCTCGTTGGACTGGCAAGCCTCTAGCCAGTTTTCCAGCGCGGGCAAAGCGGTGCGGTCTTGCCATCGTGCTCCCAGTTCGCTGGCGGCGGCGATTGTGCGGCAGAGTGTGGCTGCGTCCAATTGCAACTCCAGCGCACCGGCCACGCGATCGGGGAGGTTGTGTGCCTCGTCGATAATCAGCAGCGTTTGTTGTGGTTCAAATCCGGGACAGTCCTCAAAAACCGTTTTACCGGAGGGGGCGAAGATGTAGTTGAAATCGCCTATCCAGATATCGGCGAAGGGCAATAGTGAGCGGGTTAGCGAGTAGGGACATATCTTTAGTCCGGCGGCAATAGTGCGTGCTGACTCAACATCGAAGACGGCATCGTCGAAGTAGCTTTCCGGTTCATGGACTTCCACCGAGTCGCTGCCCGTGTGTGGACATGCTTCGCTGCAGATGCGTGGGTCGCCGCCGCCTTGGCAAAAGCATCCTTGAGCGTGTTCGCGCCGATTGCGCATGGGTATGATGAGCAGTCCACCTTCTGCCATATACTGGATTTGGCGCAGGGTTTCCAATTGCCCGGTGGATTTTCCTGTTAGGTAAATAATGCGCTCAAAGCGTTGTTCGCGCAGGGCTTCCAGTGCATGTTGCAGGATCACGCCAGTTTTACCGAATCCAGTGGGGGCTTCAAATAACAGAGGACGTGGATCGCCGGATTGATCCTGTAGGTAGTTGAGCACCGTTTCCTGTCCGTGCCGCCATTGGTTAAAAGCCGGACGCATCTCTAGTGCTTTGCGGCGCAGCCAACTGCGTTCACGTTGACGTAGGAAAACCAGCCATTGAGTTAATTGCCGTTCAAACAAATCGCGAGCTTGTGGTAGCAGTAGCGTGCAGCTTTGGCGGATGTCACTGGTTGGATTGATGAAGAGCAGTTCGCCGATTATCTCCAACTCCGCAGTCGCTGGCATGACACCTGCCAGTAGCATGTAGGTGGCCAATTGGTTGAAGTAGTCGCCATGGGTGCTGAGCAACAGTGCTTCTGCTTGCGGGAGCGGCGTGCCAACTGTTTTGATCTCGCGAATCAGGCAACGCGTCGACACGGGAAACTCGATTTGGTCCACTCGCCCGCGCAAGTGGAACAGCCAGCCTTGGTATTGCCATTTGGCGTCAATCGGATGCTCGCTGCGACCTTCTTTCTCGCTCTCTGCGAAGGCCGCATTTTCGGATTGGTGCCAGGCTTGTCCGCGCCGCATTCGCCATGGATCGGCCGTATGGCCGTTGTTTTGAACGCCACCGATGCGTTGACGGAATCCGGCAAATTCGCTAACGGAGAGAGTGATTTGCCGCTGGATGTGATCAACTTGCGGCATTAGGATTTTTTGGTCGCGGAGTCTGCCGCTTGGAGGCGCTTTCCGCTGAGGACTTGAAACCGGTGGCCCAGATTCCCCGGGTGCAGCAGCTCCATTAGCGTCTGTCGTTGCGGACTGAATTGACCCGCATGTGCCTGCATGATACGGGCGATGGGTTCCTGTGCGTGGTGCATGAGGAAACTCTCTTGTCTTTGCACGCAGACGTCTGCGAACCCGGCCTCCTTGCTGATGACCTCCAGCGGGTCCCAGATGATATCACAAGTGATGTCACGTTCACCTGGATTCGTCAAGAGATTGTCTCCCTGTTTGTGGCGGTAGTAGGTGCGGGCGGTGCCCTGCGGCAAGTCGTGCAATAGCGCATCCCAACGCTGACCGTAGTCGAAGAGCATCAGCACACCCGTCCAATTATGTGCCAGCAGCGCACGCAGGTAAGCTTCTGCAGCGAGTGGCAAATCGAGACGGTAGCCCTCCTCTGATTCAGATGGGAGACGTTCGTGGATCGCTTTTACCTCCGGACTTATCTCGGGCAAAAAGCATTCGTGTAATTCGCCATACTGGGTTATCGAAACTCCGCACTCCCGCCATTGTCCCTGGTGGAAGCAGAGCCGATGGAAGGGCAGGGCATCCAACCACTCGTTGGCGAATACCACCGACTGCCCCGACACCTGCAAGGTTTCGCCCTGTCGCAAGATGTAGTGATCCTTGAACGGGTGGGGAACCGATTGAAGGAGTCCAGCATCGGGTTCAGCGGCGATTTCGACAAAACTGAAATGGGCTGGCAAACATTCCCCGCCAAGCAAGTTGCAGGCGGCAGCAATCACACACTCGGCGAATACCGGCCCCAGGCTTTCAGCGGTGTAGAAATCGCTTTGTTGATTGCGACCCACGCGATCACGCAAGCTGGTATAATATGCGATATCCGGCGAATATAGGACGATTTCAATGTAGCGGGCATAGTTGATGGGACCCTCAGCCATCGCCGATGCCAGAATCGCTTTGATTGAATTTTCCGACTTCTTCATTTGCAAAAGCGTGAAAACAAGCACACCTCTTGGCAATGCTCAAGCGCTATGGCAGAACACTCATTTTGGTCACGATCGTTGCATTGTTGGCTGCGCGCCTGGTGACGGATCGTGATGCCCGCTCGTTTTTCTCGCTGGATTATTGGCAAAATGTCGCCCGTTACGCGCAGGTGATGCGCTTGGCACACGCCGTGCACGTCGATCCGGATGGTCATTCCTTTACCGCTTTTACCGATGCTGCCCTGCAGGCAGGCTTGCGTTCGCTGGATCAGTATTCAGAGTATTTCAATGCGCAGGATTTTGTTACTTTCGAACAATCGTCACGTCGGCAATACGTAGGGATAGGCATTCAGGTGCAATTGATTAGCGAGCGCATTTTTGTCACCAATGTCTTTGCCAATGGCCCGGCAGAGGCAGAAGGATTGCTGCCAGGTGATGCCATTATTGCTGTCGGTGGAGCGGCTGTTGAGGGTCTCGATTTACAGACGGTTGTGGGCAAGATTCGCGGACCAGAGGGCACTCAGGTGGAATTAACGATTGAGCGCCTAGGATTGGAAGAAGCAATGCTCGTGAGTATCAATCGGACATCGATCACCCTGCGGTCCGTTGATGAAGTTAGGATGAAGATGCCAACGATAGGCTATTTGCGTATTAGCCAATTCACGGCTGCGGTCGCCTCTGAGCTGGACTATGCTCTGGTGGAGTTATTGGAAATGGGTATGGAATCGCTCATTATCGACTTGCGGGACAATCCCGGCGGCGTTCTGGAAGCCTCCATCGCGGTCGCCAGTCGTTTCCTTCAACCTAATAGCGTGGTGCTTAGTGTTGAAGAACGCAGTGGACGCAATCAGGACTATCGCACACATTCCAGCGAAATCCGCTTTGATGGTCCAATCGCTGTTTTGGTCAATCGAAACAGTGCCAGTGCCGCTGAGATTATCGCCGGTGCGTTACGGGATCACAGCCGCGCCAAGGTGTTTGGCGAAGCCACCTTTGGCAAGGCATCCGTGCAGGGTGTATTCAGTTTTAGGCGTGGCGACGGGTTGCGAGTGACCACAGCCCGTTACCGCCTGCCGGGAGGAGAGTTGATCAATGGCACTGGCGTTGAGCCAACGCATCCGCTGGTAACAGAACCGGGTGCTGCTGCTGCCGCCTTTTTGCAAACCACCCACCTGCGTTTTATGGATGCCGAAAGTTTTGAAGCGCATTTTGGATTTTCGCCACAATCGGATGCCGTGCTGGATGCTGCACTTGAGGAAATCTTGAGGAGGTATAAGAATTAATGTCGCTGGTTTGTTAGTCTACTTTCGGCGCAAATTCGTCTTTTGGCTGACCCAATTGAACGGGAAAAGGTGTTGTTTCGCTGCCGGTATAAAGCGTGAGATGCGGGAATGGAATCTCGATACCTTCGGCATCAAACCGCGCTTTGACATCCACCATAATACTGTTTTTTAGCTTGAGGAATTGGGTTTTTTCGACCCATACGCCGAGAAGGAAATCCAGAGACGAAGCGCCAAAATCTTTAAACAAAACCAGTGGCTCAGGCTCATCCAGGCAGAAAGGGTTGGCATTCGCCACCTCGCGCAAGACCTGCATCACCCGTTGTGGATCTTCGCGATACGCCACTCCGATATTCACATCCACGCGGCGTATGGGAAATCGTGTTACGTTGGTAAATTCATTTTTAATGATCGATTCGTTTGGCAGTCGAACAAACAAATTATCGGGCGTGCGTAGCTTGACCGAGAGTAAATCGATGGAGAGCACCACACCACGGGTGCCGCCTACGATGATGAGATCGCCGACTTCAAAAGGGCGTTCGCCGAGCAGAAAGAGTCCGCTGATGAGATTGGAAAGACTGGTCTGTGAGGCGAAGCCGATGGCAAAAGTCAGAATCCCGGCTGCGCCCAAGGCCGCGGTTAGATTAACATCCAATGCCAGTAGGGTTGTGGCGACAACGATAATGAGGCCGATATAGAAGACGCCCTTTCGAGCGATCATCGCCAAATGAGCCGTGCCGTGGCGCTGCACCAGCTTTCCGGCCAGTCGGGCCAAGCCAATGGCAAGTGTCAGACCGATTAGAAAAGTCAACAACGCGCTGACCAATGTGTGTGATAAAAAAGCAAAAGTTGATTCAGGGGATTCCATATTTGATGAGAATAAAACAAGTCGATTATATGGCGGCAATGCCACCGCCTGTGATGCGACCAAATGTGCGACGCAGTAGTCCGCTGGAAACGGGTTCTTCAGAGGCTGTAAGGAGCGTCGGTTGCTCAAGGTAGGGGGGAGCTTTAGTCTCATAGTTGAGCGAACTCAAAGCATCTGCTCCGCGATAGGTGACTTGAATGGAAGATGCCCAGATATGTCCATCGTCGGCACCTTCGTAGAGAGCGCAATGGGCTAGGCGCAGAGAGAATTTGTCGCATCTTAGCAGGGTGTCGGCCTCGTTGTGGATAGTCATCCGGACGACACCGCGGCCCCAGTCGCGTTCCTTGTAGGAGGAGCGATCGCGTTGAGCTCGGGTTTTGATGGAAAAGGCAATATGTCCCTGGGTGGAATCACCAAACCAGGTATCGGAAAGAATGGTCGAAGGACCCCGCTCCAGCTGGATGAGTCCATTGTCTGACCGTTGAGCGTTCAATTGGTAATCGAGCGGAAAAGATATATAGAAATCAATTTTAGCGGCAGGCGCCAGATGGAGGGGTTCCCGGGGCCGAACCACAACGGGTCTTGCCGGAGGCAATGGTCGGACAACCATTCTATCAAGTGGGGTATTAAAAGCGTAGCGACGGAATCCGCTTTGCCAGAGTGTGGCGTTAATATCGTCGTTGACAGCGGTTTTAATCGTTTCCTGTGAATCGGGCATCACCCTTTTCTCGACCACAAGCAAATCGTTCTCGCGGCGGAAAAGGTGTAATTTAAGCGCTCCGATTGTGACGACGAGGGTTTTCCCCTGTGTAATCTGTTGTTCCCCCCATGGTTTCGCGGGCAAATTATCCATAAAAAGGATGGATGTGCAAAAACACTTTAAAAGCAATGATAAAAGGGAGTTTGAAGGATTGACAGCGAATAAAACCTCGCCAATTATGAATTATTTGATCGGGGTGTAGCGCAGCCTGGTAGCGCATCTGGTTTGGGACCAGAGGGTCGCAGGTTCGAATCCTGTCGCCCCGACCATTTTAAACTGTGAAGCAGGCAGCTCTGCTCCTCCGGGAGACTGCTGTTGGCCTGCGAGGAAAAATATTTGGATATGGAGTTGCTGTCTGCTTCAATGGTCTTAGGTTTAAAACTTTATGCGTTTTAGGGTCTCCCATATTACCCATTATGTTTACTCATCACCGGCATCGGAGTCTTTTGCTGAATTGCGCGTTTGGCCGCAAGACAGTGAATCCCAGACCGTAATCAGTCGATCACTGGAGGTGGATCCACAGGTTCCTGTGGCTCATTACACGGATTACTTTGGCAACAAGGTCGAGTATTTCTCGATTCCTAATCAACACCGTGAGGTACGGGTTAAGGCTAATGCTGAAGTGGAGACCATTCCGCACAGCATTCCTGCGCTGATATTGGAAACGCCGGTTGCCGAAGTGTTGCAAATTTACCAGGGCCGTCTGTTTCGGCTGTTTGATTTTTTGCAGCCAACGGATGCGGTTGCCTTGCATGCAGTGCGTCGCTTGCGGCGCCGTTTTTTTTCGCCGCAGCGCCCTATTGGAGAAGCACTATTGGAGTTGAATCATTGGATTTACAGCAATTTCAAATATCAGCCAGGGGTTACCGACGTACGCACACCATTGGTTGACGTGGTCCGGCAAAAGAGTGGCGTTTGTCAGGACTTTGCTCATTTGATGTTGGCTATTTTACGGCTGCATCAAATTCCTGCCCGTTATGTTAGCGGTTATATTGAGGCATTTGATCCTGAGGTTGCGGATACGCCCTTGGTGGGGGCCGCTGCATCGCATGCGTGGGTAGAGGTTTTTCTTCCCGGCGAGTATTGGTGGGGGCTGGATCCAACCAATAACAAACCAGCCGATGAGCGGCATGTTAAAGTTGCGGTTGGCCGTGATTATTCCGATGTTGCACCTATGCGGGGTACTTTCAAGGGTGCCCGTGAGCAGAAGCTGGATGTTAAAGTGAAACTCAAACGTCGCCATGCTGGGGAGCGTGCCATGCTCACAGCATGAATTATGATTATACAAATACACCATACTACCCGCTATGACTACGAGGGACCTGTTAGTTTCAGTGATCACCAACTGCGGGTCTGTCCGCGCAGTGATCATGCGCTGAAGTGGATTGATTTTACGGTAAAAACGCATCCTCAGTCCAACCAACGCTGGTTGCGGGATGTTTACAACAATCCGGTATGGGTTTGCAATTTTGGCTTACAGGAGAGTCAGGAGCTGGTTTTTGAAGTGGCTCTTAAGCTGGAAATTGCTCGCGAAAACCCCTTTAACTTTATCCTTGATCCACACGGCCTGCACTATCCGCTAAAATACCAAGCAATTGAGCGTGAAGCGCTGAAGCCCTATATTGAGCACGCTGTTATAGGATCTGCGACAGTTTTGGATTGGTTTTATCAAGCTGTGCCATCGCCTGTAACACATTCCGAGATTGTCACCTTTATCAGCGATTTGAACCAAGCCTTGCGGCGCGACATCCGTTACCTGCGGCGTGAGGAGGAAGGCGTGCAATCGCCGGATGAAACCCTCAAGTTGCGGGCGGGTTCTTGTCGGGATATGGCATGGTTAATGATAGCCGTTTGTCGTCAACTGGGTCTTGCTGCCCGCTTTGTCAGCGGCTACCTTTATGTGCCTGAACCGGAGGAGGCAGAGGAAGGCGTGCAGGCACTGATCAACCGTGCGGCAGGTTCCATGCACGCTTGGGTGGAGATATACCTTCCCGGTGCTGGCTGGAAAGGCTTTGATCCCACCAATGGAATCCTTGCCGATAGCCTCTTTATCCCGTGTTCGGTAGCATTGGATCCCATTGGTGCGGCACCGACAGTGGGCCGCTATTTTGCCAAGAAAGAAACGCATTCCAAGATGCATTTCACCTTGTCGATTTCAGCCGGGCCGCATCCCGCCTAAACGCTCAAAATTCAATGAATTCGGTATTATTGAAAATAGGGTTCAATCAATCCCCGGAGGATAGAGACAAATTCGGGGAAAAAATAGTAAAGGCAGGCGCCAAGTAATCCGATAAAGATCATATAAACCACAATCCTGCCTGTGCTCGTGATTAATCGCACCGCTAAAACCAGCATCAGGGCAACTATGATAAGAGCGACAATGTTACGGCTGAAAACCAGTTCTTTTAGGGTTTCCCACATTGCGCCTAATCCTCTCCGGGCGTAAAAGCAGTGATATTTAAGCCATAGCCATCCAAACCGACAACTTTTCTTGGAGTGGTACTGAGTAATTCAATATCCCGCAGTCCAAGCGCTACCAGGATCTGGGCGCCGATGCCGTAAGCGCGGAAATCCATGCTTAGCTCGGCGCTGGTATCCTCTTTGGTTTCGCTTGGCTTGGAGGCGGTGGGCACGACAATGCCACCATTGGGGCGGGTAATATAAAGCAATACCCCGCGGCCGCGATGCGCAATGGCGCGCAAAGCGGAATCCAGCTTCGTGCCAGCTCTTTTAGCGCGGAATGTATCCGTCAAAATATTTTCACCATGAACACGAACCAGGGTTGGCTCGGGTCCCAATTCTCCCATTGACAGTGCGTAGTGTTGACGTTCGTCAATCACACTGCGAAATAGATGGAGCGTAAAACATCCATAGATTGTATCGACTTTTTGGGTACCTAATGCTCGAATCAATGGATCGCGCTTGTGCCGATATTCTATGAGGCTGGCAATGGAAATCAGCTTAAGGCCATGTTCCTTTTTGAAACGAACCAAGTCGGGCAAGCGAGCAAGAGTACCGTTTTCGTTGAGGATTTCACAAATGACGCCACTAGGATGGAGGCCGGCGAGTTGAGCTAGATCTACGGCGGCTTCGGTATGCCCGGCCCGTTCGAGTACGCCGCCCTGTTTAGCGCGCAAGGGGAACACGTGGCCCGGTTGCACTAAGTCGTCAGGTTGCGCTTTGGGGTCACCCAGCAGACGAATCGTTTGGGCGCGATCATAAGCACTGATGCCAGTGGTGATGCCTTGGGCGGCATCCACGGACACGGCAAAGTCGGTGCCGTGGGACTCGCGGTTTTCGCTGGCCATCGGATGTATGCCGAGGCGCCGCAACTGGTGTCCGGTCGTTGGCACGCAAATCAACCCACGGGCGTGACGGATCATGCAGTTAATGGTTTCAGGAGTCGCTTTGGAAGCAGCCATTACCAAATCTCCCTCATTTTCCCGTGAGGCATCGTCAGTAACAATTACCATACGACCGTTGGCGATATCGACCAAAGCGTCTTCAACGCTATCAAATGGATTTTCCATACAAATCGAGGTGTTTGGAGAGTGTATGGAATTAATACAGACCTTTTTGAGAGAGGACGGATTGTAATTCGCGCTGGAAGGCGGCAATGTCCTCGGCGGAGGGGCGATAGTCGGGATCGCTGCCGGGGATCAAGCCCAGTTGCCCCATGGCGTCCAGCTGCCAAGCCATTGACTTGCCGTCTGAGAAGTTGACGGTTCCGCTGACGACGGATCCGGGGCGAGTGACGCCATCCACTTCGACCTGTACGCCACCGTCCATCACTTCCGGTTCAATCGCTTCCTCGTTGACAGCGGTTTGCGAAGGCTCCTCGGTGTCAGCTTGCTTGGGCTGTTCAACCGATGTCTTGGACTTTGGGTCGATCAACTCAAGTCCCAGGTCATCAATTAAAAATCGCACCTCCATGTAAGTCAGCGATTGATTAAAAGATTCACGAATGCGGGTTTGCAAGGTGGCGAGGTCGGCACCTTCAGCAACCCAACCAGTGACGGCATCGTGCAGGGAATGATTGGTATTGTTATCAGCCATAAAAAAATGTAAGTGAACTAGCCCTTTCAGTTTGGCTGTCTAAGCTGGCGCGTCAAGTAATCCACGCTACGTTGTGTAGAGGGGTCTTGCTCCATCATATTCTCAACCTGTTTGCAGGCGTGTATAACGGTGCCATGATCGCGACCGCCAAAACTATCGCCTATATCCTTGAGCGGCAGTGTGGTAAGTGTGCGGCTGATATACATGGCAACTTGGCGCGGAAATACAATGCCAGCACTGCGGCGGCGACCCACCATCTCAGCGACGCGAATTTGAAAGTAGTCGGCTACTTTCTTTTGTATGGTTTCAATAGTCACCTGTCGCATCATTTCCTTGTGCAGCAAATCTGCCAACAAGCCCTCGACGGTCGAAATATCGACCGGGCGGTTGATGAGGGAAGCATAACTGCCAATACGAGTGAGAGCACCCTCCATCATGCGCACGTTGCGAGCGATGCGCTCTGCAAGAAAGTGCAGGATTTCCGGTTCCAGGACAATGCCCAAGCCATCAGCTTTTTTGCGCAAAATAGCTGCTCTGGTTTCAAAATCTGGAGCTTGGATGTCGGTGACCAGGCCCCATTGAAAACGGGATATGAGACGATTTTCCAAGCGCTCGATTTCGTTGGCTGGACGATCACTGGCGAGAAAAATTTGCTTACCCGACTCGAACAATTCGTTGAAGGTGTGAAAGAATTCCTCTTGCGTGGATTCCTTGCCGGACAGGAAATGAATATCGTCCACAAGCAGTGCATCCACATTACGGTAAAATTGACGAAAACGCACCAACTTGTTTTCGCGGATAGCGTGTATGAACTCGTTGGTAAACTTTTCGGTGGAAACATAGGCAATTTTTGCCTCGGGCTTATTTTGCAACATCTGATGGGCAACTGCGTGCATCAGATGCGTTTTACCGAGACCGGTTTCGCCGAAGACGAAGAGGGGAT
This sequence comes from Puniceicoccaceae bacterium, assembly GCA_007117865.1. Lineage (GTDB taxonomy): Bacteria > Verrucomicrobiota > Verrucomicrobiia > Opitutales > Coraliomargaritaceae > SKFT01. The sequence continues at coordinate 21,120 of SKFT01000026.1, forward strand.
TGTAGGCGCGCCCCGGCTCATTGGCGACAGCGATAGAGGCGGCATGCGCGAGCTGATTGTTGCCGCCAACGATAAAGCTGGAGAAAGTATTACGCGGATTGATTGCTGGACGCGGCAGGGCAACCGCCTGTTCGGAAGAGGAACGCGGAGCACGTGTTCGCTGATGGGTGCGGCTTTCAGCAGGCATTGAAGCCTTGGTGTTCAACTCCAATCGGTTGTTGGCTGCCACGCGTAGCTCGATCGCTGTTCGGCGCCCGGTATGCTCAGCCACTTTATCGGAGAGGATGTCCAAATAGTTGTTTTCAATCCAGATAGCATTGAAGTCGCTGGGGACCTCCAGCAGAATGCGGTCGGCATCGGCTTCGAGACAGCGGATTTCGGCAAACCACATGCTGAAAACGTCGGCGGACAAAAGTGTGCGAAGCGAAGCGAAAATAGGCTCCCAAAGGGTGTTATCGTTGATAGTTGCGGGTGGCATTGAAAGTGGTCAGAAGCTAAAGTTATTAACATAAGTCGTTGCAAACGTGTAACAAAGGGTTTGAGACGGCTTACATCTGGTTAAGTGATTGGTTTGAATAAAATCCTGCTTGTGAGAAGGGGTCAATTCGACAATTTGAAAGATTTGATTATTTTTCATAAGTTATTTTAGATTAACATTTTATAGAAAATAATCAGTTTCTGGTTAAAGGTGGGATCCAGCGGAACAGATACTCCGAGAAATCTGCGATCACAAAAGGTGATCTGAATTTTTGAAGCATGAATCAGGCTTGAGGCACTTGGCAAGTGGAAGTTCCTCACAAGTTATTCACATTGAATGGTGGAAAACTTTTTCAACTTTTTTACCGAACTTCGGGAAGTCCCTCAAAATCAACTTAATGCGTCAATAGGCGTGGTAAAAAAATTATGGCAGCACCTTTTTGCTCAATCCGATTAGCCATTCCGCATTGCCATCCGTTCCGTGGATAGGGGATGCGATATCTCCTGTTAATGCAGCGCCTGGGAGCTGTTCGAGCGCAAAGATTTGGATACTGCGCAGCACCCGTTTGTGAATCGTAGCATCGCGAATGATGCCCTTGCCGGCGGTCACTTCCGCGCGCGTCGCTTCAAACTGCGGCTTTACCAAGGCGATCAGTTGGCCATAGGCTTTTAAAAATGGCCACACCGAAGGCAGCACCAGTTTTAGCGAAATAAAAGACAGATCCATAACAATCCAATCGTATTCTGATCTCGGCAAATCACCGCTTTGCAAGTGGCGGGCATTGCATTTTTCTATGTTGATAACACGCGGATCATTCAGCAGTCTTGCATGTAATTGGGCCCGGCCAACATCGATGCAGGTGACACTGGCAGCGCCATTTTGCAGGCAGCAATCGGTAAAGCCACCCGTTGATGCCCCCACATCCAGCACGTGTGCGTTCGTGGGAAGGCATTTGAAATGATCGATGAATCCGGCGAGTTTTTCGCCGCCGCGGCTGACAAAGCGTGGTGGTGTTTCAACACGCAGGGGGCTATCGGCGGGCAGCATTCGACCGGGTTTATCCACGCGTTCCGTGCCCAACCATACCTTACCCGCTAAAATTAATGCCTTTGCTTGAGCGCGTGAAGGACAGTGTCCTTCTGCTACCAGTAGTTCATCCAAACGCTGCTTGCCAGCTTTCTTATTGTTGGCCTTTTCGCTTGGCATGGATTGAGCTTGGGACAGCGTGCGGAGAGGATGCTCTCGCGCTACTATTGCTTTATGCTTTTTCTGGATTGAAATTGAAGGTCCCGCATTGCGCATGATGGCGCATGGCATGGTCCATTAAAACGAGCGCTGTCATGGCATCAACGATGGGCACGGCTCTGGGAACTACGCAGGGGTCATGACGACCGCGTCCCATTAACTCGGTGGCTTTACCGGAGGAATCCACCGTGACCTGTTTTTGCAAAATGGTAGCGGTTGGCTTGAATGCGATGCGAAAAACCAGTTCCTCACCATTGGAAATCCCGCCTTGCACACCACCGGATCGATTGGTGGCAGTACCGATTTGACCATCTGCTTTGGGAATAAAAACGTCATTGTGCTTGGAGCCACGCAATGTGCTCCCGGCAAAACCGCTGCCGACTTCAAAGCCCTTTGTTGCGGGTAGCGACAGCATGGCTTTCGCCAAGTCGGCTTCCAAGCGATCGAAAACCGGAGCCCCCCAGCCAACCGGTAGCCCGCGAACGCGACATTCAATGACGCCACCTACGGAGTCACCTTCCGCGCGCACGGCTTTAATGCGTTCCACCATGCGTTCAGCAATGGCAGGATCCGGGCAACGCACTGGCGATGCCTCCACTTGCGCAAGACTGGGAAAGGAAATTGCCTGAGCCATTGCAATGTCGTGAATGCGCGTTATGAAGCTGCGAATTTCCACCCCAAATGCGAGTTTCAGCGCTTTACTGGCAATAGCACCCGCCGCCACACGCCCCACAGTTTCGCGTGCGGAGGAGCGACCGCCGCCTTCATGATTGCGAATGCCAAATTTGCTTTGATAGGTGAAATCAGCATGTGATGGACGAAAACGTTCTTTCATCTCGCTGTATGCCGAAGGACGCTGATCTGCATTTGGCACCAAAATAGCAATCGGCGTGCCCAATGTGAGTCCCTCGAAAACACCCGAAACAATGGTTGCGGTATCCGTCTCTTTACGCGGTGTGGTGATCTCACTTTGTCCCGGACGGCGCCGATCGAGTTCCACTTGGAGATCCCTAGATGTGAGAGGCAGTCGCGGCGGACATCCATCAATGACCACACCAATACCGCCGCCATGACTCTCGCCCCAGGTGGTGATTTTGAATAGAGTACCAAATGTATTGCCCATGATGGTAGCTTAACGGTCCACGCGGGCACCGCCGCCGCTCATTATTTTTTCAACTTCGGCACAGGTTACCATTGTGGTATCGCCAGGAGTTGTCATTGCCAGAGCACCGTGCGCGGCACCATAGTTAACCGCCTTAGCCGCATCACCTGTTTTCATGAAACCATAAATCAGACCACTGGCAAAGCTGTCGCCGCCACCGACCCGGTCGAGAATTTCGAGGTCAGGACGATGGATGGCTTCGTGAAATTCACCGTTATAGTAGCAGATGGCACCCCAGTCGTTGATTGTCGCTGTCTTGACCGCACGCAGGGTTGTGCCGACTGCACAAAAGTTGGGGAACTCAGCCACCGCTTTACGGATCATACTTTTGAAGGCATCGACTTCGATGTTGCTGATGTTTTCATCCACACCCTCAACCTCAAAGCCAAGTGACGCAGTAAAGTCCTCTTCGTTACCAATCATCACGTCCACATAGCGCGCGATTTCTCGGTTTACCTCACGGGCTTTTTCCTGTCCGCCAATGGATTGCCAAAGGGAAGGGCGGTAATTGAGGTCGTAGGAAACAATAGTGCCATGTTCCTTAGCTGTTTTAACCGCCTCAATGACAACTTCTGGTGTAGTTGCTGAAAGCGCTGCATAAATGCCACCGGTGTGGAACCAGCGTACTCCTTGCTCGCCAAACAACTTTTCCCAATCGATATCTCCAGGCTTTAGCTGGGAGGCAGCGGTGTTACCGCGATCGGGAACTCCCTTTGCGCCGCGAATGCCGAAGCCGCGCTCGGTGAAATTCAAACCATTGCGAACGGTGCGACCAATCCCGTCATATGGTAGCCAGCGAATCCAATCCGTATCCACTCCGCCTTGCAGGATAAAGTCTTCGACCAAACGCCCCACCTCATTATCGGCGAACGCTGTTACTACCGCGGTTTTCATCCCAAAACAGCGGCGCAATCCGCGGGTAACATTGTATTCGCCGCCACCTTCCCAAACCTGGAAGGAACGGGTCGTTCGCACTCGGCCTTCACCGGGATCAAGGCGGAGCATGACTTCGCCGAGTGAGACGCAATCGTATTTACAGGAATCTGCGGGTTTGATATCGAGGGTGGTCATAAAAACGAAATTCAATTGATGATGAAGGAACCTTTTACAGAGTAAGTGCTATTTGGCAAGTGGGAATGCCTGCAACTGCAAGGTCTGCTCACCGCATTCCCTGGCCAGCTCGTTAAATCCAACAATCTCCGCTTCCGAGAATATCAGCCCGCCATTGGTTTTGCAGCGTGCGGCGGCATCGGCTTCCAGTTTACCTGGTAGTATGCACTGTTCATTGCCGTGGCCAAGGATATCCTCAATGACGGCTTGTAGATTTTCCATTTGCTTGCGGCCCTTGGCAAATTGACCACCTGAAAGCGCCTCCGGGTGGATTACCTGAAAGTAGAACGCGCAGCTATGCTTTTCGCCATCCTCAGCCCAGCGGGACCGCAGTGTCGGCAGCGAACCGCCGATCAGCGCACCGTATAACTCGTTTAAAATACTTAATCCATAACCTTTGTGTGCACCAAAAGGAAGGAGGGCTGTGGCTTTGGAAGGGTCGGTTGTTACTTGGCCGTTGGTATCGACCGCAGCGTTAACCGGCAGCGGTAGGCCTTCCCTTGCTAGTTGTTGGACGCGCCCCATGGCCACCACGGATGTGGCCCAGTCAATGACCACAGGATAACCTAGCAATTCGCAGGTGGGAAATCCCCAGCTATGTGGATTGGTGCCAAGGGTTGGAAATTTACCTTGGAAAGGCACAACCTCAGCCAGCGCCGCGGTGCAGTTGGTGTAGGCAATGTAGCCGCGATTGGCTGCCTCCATCACATAACCGCCACCCCATAGGTAGTGAAAGGCATTGTCCACGGCGATTTGACCGATGCCATAAGTATCAGCCAGTTCAATGGCGCGATCAATAGCCGCGTAAGCAGTTGCTTGTCCAAGCTTGAGGTTGGCATTCCATACTTCGCAGGCCCGAAAACGATTATTTACGCGTTCGATTGTGGCTCGCGGCACGCAGCCCTGCGAGCCACTGCCAAATAAATGATCGAGATGCAAAGCTTTGAGTGCGTTGTGGGTGCGAATGCCGTGACGCGATGCGTAGGCGGCGAAGCGCGAGGCTGCCTCAGCCTCATCGGCATCAAATCCTCGCCAGCGATAAACTGCTTCAACCAAAGCGTTGTGTTGGGACTCGGGGACGACACGAAATATCTCACTCATGGTAATACTATCGAGCGCTTTGAAAGGTTGTAGCCGCTTGCTCTCAGAGCAGGGCAGCGGGCAAAGGTGCTTTATTAGCCTGCGCCAGGGGAGGCTCTCCCCTAAGCACAAGTATCAGATTTTCTGCCGCCATTCTTGCCTGACGTTGAACGGATTCATAAGTGCGCGAACCAATGTGTGGAGTGATGATGCAGTTGGGCGCACCTAGCAGCGGATGATCGGACGGAGGCGGTTCGACCTCCAAAACATCTGCGCCATAGCCCCGCAACTTGCCGCTTTCGAGCGCCGCCTTGACCGCTTGAGAATCGACCAGCTCGCCACGGGCACAGTTCAGTATGATAGAGGCATCCGGCATGGATGCAATACGCTTGGCATTAATAAAATGATGGGTTTCTGGTGTAAGGTTCGTGTGCAGTGATAGCACATCACTTTGTTCCACCAGCGCATTTGCTGAGGCTGCTTTTTCGATCCCATGAAGCTCGGCAAAGGCATCATCCCAATATATATCATAGGCGCAAACGCTCATGCCAAAGGCTTTGGAACGAATTGCTACCTCTTTGCCAATACGGCCAAGACCAAAAATTCCCATGCGAAGCCCCATAATTTCATGGCCAGTTAAGCGCTTCCACTGACCTGCCGCCGTATAGTTGGCTTCAGCTACCAATTGCCGTACTAGAGCCAATAAGAGCGCAAAGCTGTGTTCGGCGACTGTAGTATGGTTGACCCCTGGGCAGAACGTTATGGGGATTCCTCGCCTGGTGGCATGCTCCACGTCAATTTTATCAAGCCCTATGCCATATTTCGAAATCAGCTTCAATCGCGGCAAAGCCTTATCAATTACGGCTTCAGTTATCGCATCATCGCCGCAAAGAAACGCATCGATTTCGCCGACGAGCTCAAGCATGCTCGATTCTGGCAGTGGACCCCGTGCGCAAATCAGCTGAACACCCGCCTGCTTCAGCAGCTCATGGTGAGGACCGGGAGTATCTTGAAAGGAAGTTGTGGTGAGCAATACATTAACCATAAGACGGCAAATCAAACACGTGTTTGATTTGCCGTCAAGGCAGAAAGCGAGGATCTTTAATATGTATTCTTTTCACATCTATTATATATACCTGGTTTATTTATTGGCCATAGGAGAGTATTGTATAACTGGTTGACCAGTTGTGATGCATTGTGCAGATTGGGCTACTTAACTTCGCTTGCTATGAACGCATAAGGAGATGTTTCTTTAAATTAATTATGGATTTTAAAATGCCATTTTCCCGATCATTCCGCGAGCGTGGCAACGTTCGTGAGCGTCAGCGCGGCAAGGATTCCTCCAGTAAAAGTGCTTTTTTAGGGCCTTTTTCTTTTTGGGAATTACTGGGTTTTCTTTTGTTGGTTTGCGTGGTTTCCAGCTTGGCCTTTTTGGGGCAGAGCGAACCTGGTCTTCGTGTGGTGGTAGGTCAGGCGGCACCTGCGACTTTACTCGCCAATGATTCATTTGAGTATCCAAGCCATATTATTGCGCAGAGACGTGCTGCTGAGGTGCGTTTGCAGGAACCGCCTGTGTTTCGTCGAACCGACGAGGTCTTTGAGCGTTTCGAGTCCAGCATTAGCGATTTATTGCATCGCTTGACTCAAGACGAGATCAGCGGGGAACAGGTAGTGGCTGACGCCCAACTCGAGTTGGGCACGGAAGTTTTGGGTGAGGCCGTGCGCGAATGGCTGGAGAAGAGCGATTTCACTGTTGATGAGGAAGCGTTGCGGATTTTTGTGGAGCGCACTTCTCCGCGGCAGCGAACGGAACTCTTACAAAAGGCACTGGATCATTTGCGCACTATCCATGCGATTGGGATATACGCTGATGCCCCTCAGGAGCAAAGGGAGGAGGTGCGTGTGATTCAGGTAATGGGGGACAATGGTTCTGAACGTCGGCCGGATGCCCTGTCACAGCGTGAGGCTTTGGTTCGTTTGCGCGTAGCGATTAATGCCATTACAGCCGATGATGAAACTGCCCGGGCATTATTTGCCCTTTTTCGAGCCGGACTTACGCCCAATTTGCGTTATAGTCGTCAGGCTACCGAAGCAGCGATTAATCGTGCGATTAGTCGTATTGAACCGCCGATTGTAAGGATCCGGGCGGGTGAACCTATCATACAGGAAGGGGTTTCGGTGGAGGATTTGGATCTCGAGCGCTACAATGCTTTCATGTCCAGACAACTCTCTTTGTCCAGTGACGTCGGCTGGGTGGATGGCTATTTTATTAGCCGATTTTTCTTAACCTTTACGCTTTTATTGAGTATTGCCCTATATTTAAAATTAGGCCTTTCGCCGCATCCCAGGCGTGCGCGCGGCATTGGAATTGCCCTGGTTGCGATCTTTTTGAATTTGGCCTTGATTCGCGTGGTGCAGGAGCTTGGGGGACGTGCTTTCTTCAATAGTGAAACGAGCTTGATCATCCCTTATTTGGTTCCTGTTGCGCTGGGGCCAATATTGCTGGCTGTATTAATCGGTCCGGGTTCAGCGGTGATGTCAGGCTTTGTTATCAGTATGCTTTTTGCGGTCATGCAAGGGGCAGATTTGCCTTTGTTTTTAGGGGCTTTTTTAAGCGGTCTTGTGGCAGCCTTGCTGGCACGAAATGTTTGTCAGCGCGGAAGACTGGTGCGCGCCAGTATGGTTGGGGGGCTGATTTTTGCGATCTTTGCCGGTTTGTCTGGTTTCGTTGAAGGTGTCCACTGGGCTTTGGTATCCCAGCAAATGGTAGCAGCTGTTGGCGTTGGATTGTTGACGGGGATAGCGGTGATTGGCTTGCTGCCATTGTTGGAGAAAGTTTTCAACGTGACGACCGAAATTTCTTTGCTGGAATTAACCGATTTTAATCATCCATTGTTACGCCGCATGCAGTTGGAGGCTCCAGGCACTTACCATCATAGCTTAATGGTCTCGAACCTATCGGAGAATGCAGCAGCTGCTATCGGCGCAAGTCCCTTGGTTTGCCGTGCTTGTTCGCTTTACCACGACATCGGCAAGTTGGTTAAGCCGGAGTATTTTGTTGAAAACCAGCGCGGAGGCGTCAATCCGCACGATAATCGTAGTCCTTCGATGAGCGCTTTGGTGATTAAAGCGCATGTAAAGGAGGGGGTTGATATGGCACGTCGGCACAAATTGCCTGCTGTCATCCGCGATGTGATACGCCAGCACCATGGCAAGAGTTTGATACAATATTTCTACATGGAGGCCAAGAAGCGAATGCGTGCGGAGCGTAGTGAGGAGGCAGAAGCAGAGGAGGAGGTTATTGACGAAAGTACCTATCGTTACGATGGTCCCAAGCCTCAGTTTAAAGAGAGTGCCATTATCTTTTTTGCGGACTCGGTTGAAGCGGCCAGTCGAAGCCTTAAGAAGGCAACAACAGTCAGTATCGAGGAATTGGTAGAGAAAATTATTCAGGATCGCGTGGACGATGGCCAGTTGGACGAATGTCCGTTGACATTTCAGGAGCTAAAAAAAATCCGCGCTTCTTTCGTCTTCACTATATTGAATATGCTGCATAGCCGAATCGAATACCCGAAGGAAGAAAAGGAGATTTCTCGCAACGGTTCTGCCGGTGGTTCACGGGTGAGCGTGGAACGCAGCAATTATCCTGTTGGTGTGGATGCCGGTCAGACTGCTATTCTCGATCCGCTGCCGCAAGCACGCGGGAAGGAATAAACTTGCTACGACTGCGGTGAATTGCGAGTATCCGAAATTATTTCTCATGGTTGATATCGCAAAAAAACCCACTGCATCTGCATCAAAAAAGTCTGCGCAAGCAGATAAACTCGAAGACTTTCGTGCTTTTCTTGTCAGCGAGGGGCATCGCGTCACTCATCAGCGGATGGCGATTTTTGAGGCATGTCTGACTCAGTCGGGGCATTTTACGGCTGAGGATTTGTTGGAAAAGGCCAGACGCATCGACCGTTCCATTTCACGGGCCACGGTATACCGTTCCATGCCGATTATGATTGAGAGCGGCTTTATTCGTGAAGTGGATGTGGGACGGGATTTCAAATACTATTCCGTTCATCGTCCAAAGGCACCCTTCCAAGCGCAGGTGATCTGTTTGGATTGCGATAAGATTTTCGAGGTGGACGCGCCTTTCATGGAATGGTATGGCAAGACGGTTTCCGAGCGTTTGGAGTTGGAAGTAGAGAGTCAGCGCCTGCAAGTGACTGCGCGTTGTCATGTTTTGCGCGGAAGGGGCATATGTATGCGCGGTGGTCGAAAGATCCGCGCTAAAGTCGATCTGCAACAAGAAGAAGGGGCACTAGCGCTTAGTCGTTAATGCCGAGGATCTGCTAGCCTGCCTAAGACTGATGGAAAAAAATAAGGATTTATCCTTTGAGGTCGCTTTTTTTGAGGATTTGCACGGGAGATTGCCCAAGGATTTGCGGGTTGTTTCAATTCTTGCCCAGTTGTATACTCAGGCCGGTCGTTACGATTGTGGATTGAAGCTCGATCGCAAACTGGTGCGCATGCTGCCGGAAGATCCGGTGCTGCATTATAATCTGGCCTGTAGTCTTGCCTTAAAGGAACGTAAGCGGGAAGCGGTTTGCGCATTGCGGCGTGCGATTGATCTTGGCTATTGTGATTTTATATGGATGCGTGAAGATCCGGATCTTGATTCATTAAGGAATTATGCGCCATTTCAGGATCTTCTGCTTAATAACTAGCCGTTGAATCAATTCAATTTTCAACTAAAACTTACTTGACTAAGGCATTTGACGAGGGTTTATTCCTATCTTTTATCAAGTTGCGGCGAGATAGCTCAGTTGGTAGAGCAGAGGACTGAAAATCCTTGTGTCCCCGGTTCGATTCCGGGTCTCGCCACCACT
>SKFT01000112.1 GCA_007117865.1 Puniceicoccaceae bacterium
ATTCTCCAACCCACATTGCGGGCGCGGGCACCACCGCGATAACTCCACCATGAATAGCGGTCACGGGCATCAGGGTGCATAAAACGAAAAGTGTCAACAAATCGCCTCTCACCCAAATGCAAACTCAACTCGGCGCGTTCCTCATCGGTAAAGCCGGGATTGCGACGATTAGCAGCGGGTCGTGCGAGGTCGATTTCCTGATGGGCAACGTTGAGATCGCCGCAAAAGATAACCGGCTTGTCAGCCTCCAGTGCGTGGAGGTATTGACGAAAGGCCACATCCCAAGTTCCGCAGCGGTAGTCGAGTCGACGCAGTCCGTCTTGCGAATTCGGGGTGTAAACATTGACCAGATAATAATCGGCAAACTCAGCAGTAATCACCCTCCCCTCCTGATCATCCAGCAAGGCACCCAGTCCATAGCTTACAGTCAAAGGCTTGATACGGGAAAAAATAGCAGTGCCGCTATAGCCCTTTTTAACGGCGCAACTCCAATAGCGAAAAGGATAATCGCTAAAGACGAATCCATCCGTTAGCGAGGCATCGATCTTGGTTTCCTGCAGCGCAACCACATCGGCGTTTTCTTGCGCCATAAATTCACGCAAACCCTTTTGCAGGACGGCGCGGATGCCATTTACATTCCAGGATATCAGATGCCGGGGAGATCTATCTGTCATGATTAAAAACTTACAAGCTGTCCACTAAAGGCGTCAAGCGGATGTCGGTTGGGTGTTGGAATAAAAACCGCCACCGAGCAACTCGTCACCATTATAAAATGCGATGACTTGTCCCGCCGCAATTGCCCTCTGGGGCGTATGGAAATACACTCGGGCACGGTCCTCATCGATGCGCTCGATGTCGATAGTCATTGCCGGATCGCGGTAACGCGGACGTGCCTGAAGTGTTGCAAACAGCGGAAGCGGCTTGCGAATGCAGGTCAGTCCCTCAACCTCAAATTCGTTGGCATAAAGGCCGGGTGCATCGGGCGATTCAAAGGCAACAGTCAGGGTATTGCTGGCAGTATCAATTCCGGTGACCACGTAAAAGCGGTTGTCGGTATTGGAGGGCAAGCCGATCCCGCGACGTTGACCGAGCGTGTAGCGATGAAGTCCACGATGCTCGCCGAGCACGCGTCCATCGCTGGTAACAATCGGCCCCGGCTTGTCCTCAATGTAGTGTTCAAGAAAGCGATTGATGTTCATATCGCCCAAAAAGCAAATGCCCTGACTGTCCTTCTTGCCCGCGTTTGGCAATTGTGCCACCTGTGCGAATGCACGCACCTCCGGTTTGTTGAAATCGCCAACCGGAAACCATGCTTTTACCAACTGCGGCTGACGCAAAAGGGCAAGGAAGTAGCTTTGGTCCTTGTTGGTGTCGAGTCCCTGGTGCAGAGAACAAGTACCATCAGCATGGACCCGCTTGCGCACATAATGTCCCGTTGCCATACCGGCAAAGCCCTCCTGCAAGGCATATTCCTGAAACAAACCAAATTTCATCTCGCGGTTGCACATCGTATCCGGATTGGGAGTGAAGCCGCGCCGATAACCCTCCACCAAATAGTTGACAACCCGCTCTCGGTAATCGTTAACCAAGTTGACGATACGAAAGGGAATATCCAGGTGTGCCGCAACCGCAGTGGCATCTTCAATATCCTGTTGTGCCGGACAATCGGCAAAGGGACTTTCCTCATTTAGCCAAGTGCGGATGTATGCACCTTCAATTTGATAACCTGCACGCAGTAGCAACAACGCCGCTACGGCGCTATCCACCCCACCCGACAATGCAACCAGGATAGGCGCTGCGTCACGCAATGGTGCACTCTGGGGGTCGATTTGCATTTACTCCTGCTCTGAACTTCCCGTTGGTTCGATAGTAACAATCAAAGCCTCTTCCGGATCCAGATAACGATGCGCCAGCACATCGATCTCCTCGCGCCGAATCGCCTCGTAGTCGCTAACAATGGTGCGCGCCCAGTCGAGTTGACGGGGTTCCGCCTGAGAGGCGAATAATACCCGATTGAGCCAGTAACCATTATCGCGACGGTATTCATTCAAAAATGAACGCAGCGGACGCAAAGCACGATCAAGATCATCGTCTGATACACCATCCGCATGCACATTGGCGACGGTTTCGCGCATTAATTCCGCCATTGTAAAAGCATTACCGCGATCGGCGCCATTGAGCACCTGAAAAAACCCAAAGCCCTCAAAAACCTCACTGGCGCTATTGCGAGCAGAGGGACTGTAAGCCGCGCCCATTTCGTCGCGGATACGGATGCGCAAGCGATCCCGCACAATATTGGCAAGCACGTTCAGCCGGCGACTTTCCTCGATGGAAGCTTGTAAATGGTTAGTCGGCCAAAAGACCACCGCCATCGCCTGCGGTAAATCGTTCTCCACCCTAAAGGCGAGCGGTAAACGATCGCTGCGAAATTGCACACTGGAGCGAACGGCTGCATGAGCCTCAGGAGCAGCGGCACGGTGCGGCAAAGCAGCCAATGTTCCGGCAACCTCCGCATAAACCGTCTCTGGATCGATATCCCCGACGACGCTCAACTCCAAGTAGCCTTGTTCCAATGCAGGCAATAAAAAATCGCTCACAGCCTCAGCATCATGCCGCAAAACACATGCCAAAGGTGGATAACCAAAGCGGAAATCACCATCCGCCACCGCGCGCGCGACGGCATCAGAGAGCACCCCGGACACAGTGGTGCGCAACTCGCGGTAGAGTGGTTCCAGACGCCGTTCCGCGCGCCGGAAAGCTTCTTCGCGAAACCCGGGATCGGTCAAATAAGCGGCGAACAACTCCAACTGCAA
>SKFT01000179.1 GCA_007117865.1 Puniceicoccaceae bacterium
AATACGCCTGCAAGGAGGCAGATACCCAATGCTGCAAGCAGCTTGGAGGTTGTTGTTCGCTTTTGTTTTTTCATGTTTATTTTAGTTGATGGTTGATGGTGTAAGAAATTTTTCAGCATTTCAGTTTTTCAGCTTTTCAGCATTTTCCAACTCGTGGATTGCCAGCCAAGCGGGCTTTAGCGATTTCGATGGCAGATAGGTTAATAGCTCGGGTTGCAAAAAGTCGCCGGGTGAATCTCCCGCCTCAAGGGTATCGACATCGACATAGACAGGTGAAAATTCGCCCGATAGGACAGTTGCAAAATAATCGCGCACAAACTGCTCAAAGGCCCGATTGCGGGCATGACCCGTCTGGCTGATGCTGACCCATGTCCAGGGCTTGCCATGCATCCGCCCCTCATAAAAATAGGCAAAACTGGGAAACCAGCGTGGGCCATCATATTCACCGCAAGCGACGATACCAGGTGGCATGGTTTCATGCGCAACGGGTGAATCCCAAAATTGCGCTGAGTAAGCAGCCCAGACCTGCACCCGCTCCGGCACCCATTCCGTAAAACGGCTGGTAAAATGCGCACCACCGGAAAAGCCATAAATCAAAATGGGTAAATCCTTGCCATAGGCATTGCGAATGGCATCCAAGAGAGCATCCCCCGAGCCTTGCTCCGGCCAATAGTAGCCGCGCCGCTGGCTATTATACATATTATCTCCCGCAGAGCGGAAGGCCAGTGCGATAATACCCAGTTGGTGCTCAGTCGCAAAATCAACCCAAGCCGCTTCCCCTAGAAAAAAGCGACCATCGCCATTCATGCCGGGCGCGAGCACCAGCACAGCCGTTTCCTCACCCGTTACGGGATGCACGTGCAGACTGTAGTCGCACTCCTTTGCTGTGCTGATCGCGCTCGTGGCAATCAGTATCAGCAGGAAGGAAAATCTGTTTTTCATAACTCCCCCTCGTCCTACCGGACTAATAAGTGGGCGTAGCGCGTGCGGATCAGCTCACGATCTGGATCCAACAGCTCTATCTTAACAACCCCACGCGCGGCTGACTCAACCGAACGGGGCACAACGCTAACACTTACCTCACCCGTTTCAGGATCAGCGGTGCTCGTTTCGACTGAAAATAAATCATTTTCAACCGCTACGGATTTTAAAATTAAGCCAAGCTTGTGGTTTGGGATTACTGTAAAGGACTTTTCGTCGATGACTTCCCCTACCCGCCACAATAACATCCCCGGTTGCACAGCTGCAATTTGCGGAATATCCAAACGCACCTCAAGCACAATCTCCGCCTGCCCCAGGTAATCGGTTTGCAAGCGGATGCGATTGACCTGCCGGCCAGTCCGATTACCAACTGTAAAGCGGCCTTGAATCACGCCACCCACACCCGGCGCATAATCGCGCTGCTCCAATTCGGCAACTGTGCATCCACAAGTGGACGATATATTCGTAATCCGAATCGCTTCACTCCCTTGATGCGTAAAGGGGAACTCAAATGCGTAGTGCTTGGCATCGAGCGTCAAGGTCTGCTCGATAAGGGTTGTTTCAAATTCCAAAGCAGCAGTGGCAACAGTTTTTACCAGTGCAAAAGCCAAGATAAGAGGCCGAATGTATAGGTTGGCTATTAGTTTTTTCACTGGCTTCGTTGAATGAGTAATCTTGAAATGTATGAAAACCCTAAAGAGGGGGGGGGGGGGCAAGCATAAAATTGCAATTATTCAACTTTTACAGGTATTTCATATTTGACATCTTGCAAAATTGCTGAATCAAACTCGCTCAAACCCCTTTATTTTAAAGGGCTAAAGGCAATAGTCTGACTCAAAACGTGAGTTTGGGGAGACGTTTGAGCCGGAGGCTCGAAAGCTTACAGCCGGTGGTGCAGCATCGCGAAACCAACGGAAAGACAATGTCGAAAAATTACGCTCCGGGGGTGCTCAAGAAGCTTGCGATTATGGAAAGTCCAGCGGACGCACAGGAGCGCGGCTATCCATCCCACCACTCAACCAATTAACTACTCAACCTTTCGCACCAACACACTCGAACTTGCAACTCGAACTTCGATCCCCTCTGCGCCCCTGCGTCTCTAGCGAGCTTGCGAGCGGGCGCGAGAATTATTCCCGATCCCGATTTTGATCCCGATCCCGATTTGGATTATTACCGCAAGGAGAATGGTATAACGATCAATAAGGCGCAGACAAGTTGTAGCCCGCGCCATCACGGCCCTTGCCGGGCCACTCGATCAAATCCAAGCTCTGTTGCTCAACAGCAGCCAATACCACTTGATTCAGAAACAGTTCGTAATAGAGCAAATTAAAAGGAAAGCCGAGTGGCGAGCGAATGATCCGCAAGGGGTAGGGGTTTTGCTGATACAATGGCTTTAGCTGCAACAGAAGCTCGGCCTGAGCCGCGCTGCTATCTGTAAACAGCCACTGCGGCGATGGCTGGTTACAATTTGCCTGAAAGGCACCATGCGAGAATTCCAGCCAATCCCTTGCTTGTGGCAAGCGCACAAACAGGCACTCCATCACCTTGGCTTGCAAGTTGCCGCAATGCGCCACTGCCGCGCCACAGAAATTCCACTCCGGCAATGCGGCAAAGTCATTTACCCATTCCTGTGCATTGGACGCTGTCGCTAGCGCATCGTCAAAAGCTTCGCGCAAGGTTGCCGGGCTTGGCAATGAGCCGTTCACCTGAGCACATGCCTGCGCCATTGCGATAGCCGTCGCGAGGGCGCAGGCGGGTCCGATAAATCGCGGCAACAGGGTATATTCATCCTCAAGCGGATGCCGGATCAAGGTAGCGCCCTCGGCTTGCAG
>SKFT01000140.1 GCA_007117865.1 Puniceicoccaceae bacterium
ACAACTAGTGCTTCCAGTGGCTTATCGAAAACGCATGGGTCTGAAAGCTGGTGCTTCAATTCGCATCATAGAGGATGGCGAGCGACTAATTCTTGAACCAGTCGCTAAACGCAAGGCCCGCTTTGTCAAAGTGAAGGGTTGTCAGCGCCCCATTCTTTCATTTGCAGGCAAGTCTATTATTGAGGACAACGAGTTGATTGATCCTCTTGATGAAGATGTCTGACTATCTGCTAGATGTAAATGTGATTGTCGCACATGCTATGACGGATCATGTGCACCATCGACTTGTTTTTGACTGGCTCCATAAAAACACACGAAACGGAGCGTCATATTATGTCTGCCCGATTATTGAGCTTGGTTTGGTCCGTAACGCCATGCGTATCGGAGGTCTCTCGATTGGTGATGCCCAACAGCTACTTGAGAATGAGACGGTTAATTTAGCCCTTCAAAAAATCCCAGACTCAATAAGTGCAAACCAGCTTCCGAGTTGGGTTCAAGGCTACCGCCAGAGCACAGACGCCTATTTGAGCGAACTGGCAAAGTCTCACAAGCTTACGCTACTTACCATTGATAAAGAAATTCCAGGAGCGCAAATAATTAAGAATTACCTCTAACGAATAAAGGGACGTGTGTCAGCGTCGTTGCCGTCCAATGCATCGGTTGGCTGGCGGGGGATGAGGATGGTTGCCTCGCGCAGTGACAACAGGCGATGATCCAGTTTGACATCGCCATCTTGAAATAAGCCACTCGCTCCCGGTTCCAACCACTCGACCATACCAATGGTCAGTCCAGCCGGGAAAACACCTCCCAAATTGGTTGAAACCAATCGCAGTGGACGTTGCTCGCTGGCACTGAGATCCTGCGGGGCATCCAATACGCGGCCTTTAGGCGCGCCAAATCCAGTTTGAGCCCGCCCCTGATAGAGTACTGGACGTTCCTCGTTGGCAAAGGTCGCCGCCATACGAAAGCGCGGACTGGAGATCAGCTCCACCTCACTGGTGAAAGCATGAACGGCAACGACCCGTCCGACAATGCCTCCTTCAAATACCACCGCCGCGCCCTCGGGAATCGAAAAGTCTCGTCCCTTGCGCAGGGTTATGCGGTGCCACCAGGCATTGACTTGCCGCTGCACAACTCTGGCTGGCTCTAGATAAAATCCGTCTGGTTGTGGCAAATCCAGCAATTGTTCCAGCCTTTCAATTTCGCTGGCCATGGACTCATTGCGCTGCACCTGAAGTTGATAAAAGGCCTTGCGACGCGCCAACTCCTGACCCGCTTCAATCAGTTCATTGCGGCTGCTCGAACGTCGTGCCCAGAAATCGCCCAAATCGTCCAAATAG
The DNA here is from genome assembly GCA_007117865.1 of Puniceicoccaceae bacterium. Lineage (GTDB taxonomy): Bacteria > Verrucomicrobiota > Verrucomicrobiia > Opitutales > Coraliomargaritaceae > SKFT01. The sequence continues at coordinate 1,341 of SKFT01000140.1, forward strand.
GAAGCCGTAATCATCACCGGTGCTTGAAATTCGGTAAAGCTGACACGTAAAATCGATTTGAAAACGGATGGCAGTAACCACCATGCCAGTAGAAAAAGCACCAGCAGAAAAATGGGCTTCAAAGGCTTAAAGCGCTGCTCGCCCACAGCTCAGCCTCAGCCTTTGGAACCACTGATGGTCTCCATCAAAAACTTCAATTCCTGCAAGACCATCCCGGTGCCATTGGCTACCGCGCTCAAAGGGTCGTCAGCGACAATAACCGGCAAACCAGTCGCATCGCTCAACAACTGATCGAGTCCGGCAATCATTGCTCCGCCACCGGCAAGCACCATGCCACGATCGACCAAGTCTGCGGACAACTCCGGTGGACAGCGCTCCAGCGCACTGCGTACGAGATCAACAATTGACTGCATGGTATCCGCCAATGCCTCGCGGATTTCCTGCGATGAGATTTTAATAGTTTTCGGCAATCCCGCCACCGAATCGCGTCCCCTCACCTCCAGTGTGCGCTCCTGCTCCAAAGGAAAGGCCGAGCCTACGCGGATTTTGATTTCCTCAGCGGTGCGCTCACCGATCATTAAATTGTAGGCACGCTTCATGTAGGTGATGATGGCATTGTCGATTTCATCCCCACCAGTGCGTATGCTTTTGGTGAACACGACGCCAGCGAGCGAGATGATGGCAACTTCGGTGGTGCCGCCACCAATATCAATAATCATATTGGCCGCCGGCTCGTCGATCGGCAGGCCGACGCCAATCGCTGCAGCCATCGGTTCCTCCAGCAATACCACATCGCGGGCACCGGCACGAATGGCCGAATCTTTCACCGCCCGGCGTTCCACCTCCGTGATCCCGGAAGGCACAGCGACGACAATACGCGGCGCAATAAATGTTTTGGCGCGGTTTACCTTGGTGATGAAGTAACGCAGCATCGCCTCGGTAATCTCAAAATCCGCAATCACCCCTTCCTTCATCGGCCGGATTGCAGTAATATTGCCTGGCGTGCGCCCAAGCATTTTCTTCGCCTCAATGCCAACTGCGCAGACTTTCTTAGTCGCCGTATAAATAGCAACCACGCTGGGTTCACGCAAAACAATACCCTTGTCCTTTGCGAACACCAAGGTGTTTGCAGTTCCCAAGTCGATGCCTATGTCGTTTGATAAAATCCCTAACACAATGTTAAAAAATGATATAAGTTAGATGACAGCAAGAACGGAAATGCAATTCCCGAAAATAGTTTCATCATCATTCCTCTATCCAAAGTCAAAAGTCAATGACTTCCGCTTAATTTGTGATTGCTCCCATTTGGTTGAATGCTAGCTTACAGCCATTTGCCATGACTCAGCCAACGATTGACCGCTCCGAACTGCTTGCATTCGCCATTGATTTGGCGAAAAAGACGGCGGATGTCATCAATCCGCACTTCGGCAAT
>SKFT01000159.1 GCA_007117865.1 Puniceicoccaceae bacterium
CGGTTCGTAGAGGATATTCCACTACAAAAAGACCACCCAAGCTATGAGGCGTTGGCGGCAGTTGAAAATGGACTACAAAAGCTGCAGGATAAGCCACTGCTGCTGCCTTGGGGGATGCGTGATTTTTGCTTCTCACCCGCCTTTTTGCAGCGTTGGCAGCAGTTTTTTCCAAATGCCGAATCCCTGCCTCAGCCCGACTGCGGACATTATTTGCTGGAAGACGGTGGCGCCGAATTGAGAGTAACCATTGCGAATTGGATGCGTTAAGTGTTGCTTAAAAAATCTTGATAGGTGCTCCGGAGTCCGTTTTTCAAGTCAATTGCGGATTTCCAGCCGAGACTTTGCATGAGTTGGGTGTCGAGTAGCTTGCGTGGCGTGCCATCCGGTTTGCTGGTGTCAAAGCGCAATTCACCTTTGTAACCAACAACCTCGGCTACCTTATGCGCCAGCTCGGCAATGGTTAAATCCTCGCCACAGCCCAAGTTGACCCAATCCGGAGGGTTCTCGACAGACAGTAAATGAACGATACCCGCCGCGCAGTCATCGGCATGCAGGAATTCGCGTCGCGGTGTACCAGTTCCCCAAATGACGACCTCAGGCGCGGATTGCAGCTTGGCCTCGTGGAAGCGGCGGATCAGTGCGGGCAGGACGTGCGAGTTTTCGGGGTGGTAATTGTCACCTGGACCATAGAGGTTGGTTGGCATCGCGCTGTGGAAGCAGACGCCGTGTTGCTTGCGGAAATACTGGCAGAGCTTGAGACCGGCAATCTTGGCGACTGCATAGGCCTCGTTGGTGGGTTCCAGTGGGCCCTGCAGCAAGGCATCCTCACGCATCGGTTGACTAGCCAGTTTGGGGTAAATGCAGGAACTGCCCAGAAAGAGCAGTCGTTGAACCCCGCTTTGGAATGCGGCTTGCACGGTGTTGAGTGCGATTGCCAGATTGTCGGCAATAAAATCGGCGGGGTAGGCGTCGTTGGCATAAATGCCACCCACGCGGGCAGCGGCAATCACAGCTATTGCAGGGCGCGTTTCAGCAAACCATGCTTGAACCGCGTCTGCGTCACACAAATCAAGTTCCTCACGCGAAGGCAGGAGGAGTTTGTCGCGTGCATAGCCCAACTCAAGCAAACGGCGCACCACCGCGCTACCGACCATGCCGCGGTGACCTGCAACGTATATCGGTGTAGGCAATCGTGGATTACTCACCTGTAGCCTCCTTGATTTTGCGCTCGCGCTTGGCTTCCGCTAAATCCGCTTCCACCATGATCCGGACGAGATCTTTAAACCGCACCTTAGGCTCCCAACCTAATTGCTTCTTGGCCTTGCTGGCATCACCAATCAGCAGATCGACCTCGGTCGGACGTTCGTAGCGTTTGTCGTATTCGACAAACTCCTGCCAATCCAAATCCAGTAGCCCAAATGTTTCCTCGACAAATTCGCGCACGGAATGCGTTTCGCCCGTTGCCATCACGTAATCGTCACCTTTGTCCTCCTGTAACATGCGCCACATGCCTTCGACGTATTCCTTGGCGTAGCCCCAGTCGCGCTTGGCATCCAAATTGCCCAAATACAGCTTTTCCTGGAGTCCCATTTTAATCCGGCAGGCAGCGCGGGTGATCTTGCGGGTGACAAAGGTTTCCCCACGACGCGGCGATTCGTGGTTGAAAAGAATACCATTGGTAGCGTGTAGATTGTAGGATTCGCGATAATTCACGGTCAACCAATAGGCATAGGCCTTGGCACAGGCATAGGGTGAGCGCGGGTAGAAGGGTGTAATCTCGGTTTGCGGCACTTGCTGCACTAGTCCATACATTTCCGAGGAAGACGCTTGGTAGAAACGCACCTTGTTATCGATTCCGACTTCGCGAATTGCCTCAAGAATGCGTAGCGTTCCCAGCCCCGTAACATCTCCCGTGTATTCCGGCACATCAAAGGATACGCGCACATGACTCTGGGCGCCGAGGTGATAAATCTCGTCTGGCTTGAGATCATACAACAGCTTCACCATCTGCACACCATCAGCCAAATCGCCATAGTGCAGGAAAAGCCGCGTTCCATGAATGTGCGGATCACTGTAAAGGTGATCAATGCGCTTGGTGTTGAACGTCGAAGAGCGGCGAATGATACCGTGGACTATGTACCCCTTACTGAGGAGGAGTTCAGCCAAATAGGAACCGTCTTGACCCGTAATGCCAGTGATGAGTGCTGTTTTCATTATGATAGAATGAGATTGTGCCGAAATGAATCGAGCGTAAGACAGTCACTTTAGCAGGTCTAAACGATCGAGTCTTTATATAAATCGCAAATAAATTTACGATTTTGCGCAACTTTTGCCTAGCGTTGGCAATGGGAGCAGAAATAGGTGGAGCGTTGCCCTAAAATGCGATGGCTAATGGGGCGGCCGCATTGATGACAGGCTTGCCCCTTGCGCTCGTAAACAGCGAGTTGCTGGCGGAAGTAGCCTGGACTGCCATCCTCGCGCAAAAAGTCACGCAGGGTTGTGCCACCTTGTTCGATGGAACGTTGCAATACTCGCTTGATGGCATCCGCGAGTTGATTCATGCGCAGAACTGAAATCCGACCAGCGGCGCGGCTGGGGTGGATACCGGCATAAAAAAGGGATTCGCTGGCGTAAATATTGCCAACCCCAACGACCACAGATGCATCCATCACGGTTTCCTTGATCGATTTTTTGCGTCCGCGGCAGTGCTGATGTAAGTAATTGCCATTGAAATCCGCACTCAGGGGCTCTGGTCCCA
>SKFT01000118.1 GCA_007117865.1 Puniceicoccaceae bacterium
CAATCCCCATTGCGTCCGCAGGTGAGGCAAGCGTTGGGGTGGTTGGAAAGTATCAGCTCAAGGGTGGAACGGCGCACCTCCGTCAATTCGGGATCATGCGTGGTGATTTCCATACCCGCCTCCAAGGCGGTGGCGCAGGCCCGTGGGAATTTACGATTACCAGCAACTTTTACTATACAAAGTCCGCATGCCGCAGTCGGCAGGAGGTCAGCATGCTTGCACAGGGTCGGGATCTTAACCTGCACCTCGCGGGCCGCATCGAGGATGGAGGTACCCGCTGGGACCGTGACATCTATTCCATTGATACTGGCTGTGACATTTCGTAAAATCATGGCGTCTTCTTTCTATTGTATGGGAGGTGATGACGGATTGGCTGTTTCAAATGGCCTCTTTGAGAGGATTGCCTTCGGAAAGTGCCTTTTTGCGCTTTCGTGCGTAAGCGGTGCCGCCTTCAATGTAGGCGATGAATTCGTCTTCAAAGTAACGCAGGGAGGAAAGCACTGGATTGGGCGCAGTTTGACCAAGTCCGCAGAGCGAGGCGCTTTGCATAGCCGTGCAAATGCGCCTAATCTGCTCCAGATCATCGAGGCAGCCGCGACCGCGTGAGATTTTTATGATCAGCTGTAGCATTTGGTAGCCGCCGACTCTGCATGGCGCGCACTTGCCACAGGACTCGTCCACACAAAATTTGAGATAGAACGCGGACACGTCCACCATGCAGTCGTTTTCGTCCATCACAAGCATGCCTCCCGAGCCCATAATGGAACCCAGTGCTTGCAGCGTCTCGTAGGTGATAGGCGTCTCCAGGTGTTTTTCGGGAAGCACGCCGCCGGAAGGACCACCAGTTTGTACACCCTTGAATGGTATGTCATTTTGCACACCCCCACATATTGTGTAAACAATTGAGTGCAAGGTGGTGCCCATGGGAACCTCGACCAACTGCGGATACTTTACCTTGCCGGTAACGGCAAACACCTTTGTGCCACGCGATTTATCCATACCATGTGCAGCATAGGCCTCACCACCCCGATCCACAATCCAGGGGACGGCTGCCAGCGTCTCCACGTTATTGATACAGGTGGGCATGCCCCAAAGTCCCTTGACCGAAGGGAATGGCGGGCGCGGATGAGGGCTGCCGCGGCAGCCCTCCATGGAGGCAATCAGGGCCGTTTCCTCGCCACAGACAAAGGCTCCCGCACCGAGACGCACCTGCACATCGAAGTTCCAGCCCGAGCCAAGAATGTCCTTGCCCAGCAAGCCGCGCTCGCGAGCCTGCTCGATTGCGAGGTTGACCCGTTTAACTGCCAGCGGATATTCCGCCCGGATGTAGAAAAAACCTTCCGTGGCTCCTATGGCGTAAGCCGCAAGAATCAGTCCTTCGAGCACGGCATGGGGGTCGCTCTCCAGCACACTGCGATCCATAAAAGCGCCCGGATCACCTTCATCGGCGTTGCAAATGATAAACTTCCTCTCGCCCTTGCTTTGTTGAGTTATCTCCCACTTGAGGCCGGTTGGGAAGCCTGCCCCTCCGCGTCCGCGCAATCCCGACTTTTTAACCGCATCTACGACGAGACTGGGATCGCCCTCTGCTAGTGCCCGGGTGAAGCCATCGTAGCCGCCGCAGCGCAGGGCGTCATCAAGGCTTTCCGGGTCGATCCTGCCACAGTTACGCAGAACCACCCTTAACTGGGGGTCTGGATGCGTCCAAAGCAGATCTTTCAGCACCGCTTGTTTGATCAGGGTGGTGTCAGCTATCCTCTGCAGGTCTTTGCTCAGGACGTTGTAATAGGTGACGCCGGAGGGATAGAGTTGTAGCACAAGCCCTTCACCGTAAATGCCCATATCAAGGGCCCGCACCACTTGGATTTTATCATGCAGTCCACATCCCTTTAATACTCCTTGTAGGGCGATTTGGCTCTCGCTGGATTTATCGCCGTCTTCACAGGACGTGTCCTGAATCAGAATGTGGCTGGTTGGAACATCCAGCGAGTCGCTACAATTGCGCTCGGCTACCACATGATCGTCGATCATTCGATTATGGATCAGGTAGTCCTGCACAATCGCTTTGGCTGTGGACTCATTGACCATGCCATAAAGGACCGGTCGTGACTGGGGCCGATTCACCTCCACTACCGGGTCCATGAATGCAAAGCCACGGGAACCGACCCGCCTCACGCAAACATCCAGCCCGGCTGTAGCAACTGCTTCGCTTATCAAGTCAAAGATACGTTCGCCGCCGGCGGCAATTCCGCCGGTGTCGAGACCGACCTTGATCCAGCCAGCTTCATCCGCCACGGATGGGACTTGGCGGTGCAGGCATTTACGCAGATTGTCCAGGCTGGTGTTATTCATGTCCCACCTCCTGCTTGCGGATTCCCTCAATAAGTCCCGCGACATCGGTGGGCACGGTTTTGCCTATGGTTTTGCCATTGACGACTATTGCCGGTGCCATACCACAACAGCCCAAGCAGCGCACCGTCTCAATATGAAACAGGCGATCTTCGGTTGTTTCGCCATCCTTGATCCCAAGGCGCCGCTCCAGCTCAGTTAAAATGCGTTCAATCCCCTTCAGATAGCAGGCGGTGCCATTACACAGTGTAATGTTATTTTTGCCCGGCGCAACCAACTTAAAATAGTGGTAGAAGGTTAGCACCTCATATATCCGGGCGACGGGAACCCCCGTTTCCTCCGCCAGCAACAAACTGGCCTCGCGCGGGACAAATCCTAGACGGTTTTGAATCTCATGAAGGATCATTATGAGGTTTCCCTCCTTGTCCTTCCAATGATTTGCACACTCGCGAACGTCCTCCTCCATACTGGAGTCCATATGTTCAAGTAGCGGGGCTGCTGTTGATTTCATGGGATATCCTTTCTTAAGTTAAGTAAACAGTCACATCGTATAACGATTGAGTAAATCTAATATACATCGGTCCAGCTAAAAGCAATACTTATTTTAAAATTCCGAGTACACCCCTTGGTATTTTCCTGCAGCAGCTATTTCAGCAGGCAATACCCAACCCGGCGCAGCCGGCACCAAAAGGTGGAGGGCGAAACGGCTGCGCCTTTGGATAGGGGACAGCGAATGAATAATGGCGGAGAATGCTTCATATCCGGCACGGATTTTAATAATAAGGTACTAATGCGTGGGAAATTTGACGGAACCACATTATGGCCCCTTAAAATGCTATCCCTGCCGATTAACCGGTTGCTGTTCGGCCGTAATTGAGTTTTGTTATGGGTCTTTTTTAGTAATGACTTTCGTTTTTATCGTTACCATTCCACTTTTCAATTTTTGCGACCATGGCACAAGATCCGACACCGCCTTTGACAGAAGAACGCCTAGCGGCACTTGCTGCGATTCCCTTTGATCAGGTGCCATCGCCGGGTTTTGTGGTCCATCTGGGACGGTTGCAGGAAAATTGTGCCCTGCTCCAATCAGTGGCGGACAATGCCGATGTCAACATCCTGCTGGCGCTGAAGGGCTTTGCCTGTTTCGCGACCTTTCCCCTGATTGCGCGTTATTTAAAGGGCACGACGTCGAGCGGTTTGCACGAAGCCCTGCTGGCGCGCGATCATTTTCACGGCGAGGTACACGTTTATTCGCCGGCGTTTAAAGAGGCAGACTTGCACGCGTTGTTCAGCTTTGCGCACAGTCTGGTTTTCAACTCTCCGGCACAACTTGCGGGGGGCTTGGCTTTGGCCGCCGCGCAGCCAGGTGTGGAACGTCCCGAATTCGGCCTGCGCCTAAATCCGGAGTGCTCAACCGGCGAGGTCGATCTCTACGATCCCTGCGCCGCCGGTAGTCGTTTGGGCACTACAAAAACAGCTTTGCTTAAGGCGCTGGAATCGAATCCCCAATTATTGGACGCGGTAGAGGGTTTTCATTTTCATACCCTGTGTGAACAGGATGCGGATGCGCTTGAGGTGACTATTAAGGCGTTTGAGGAAAAATTTGCCCAGTGGCTGCCGCAGCGGAAATGGTTCAACTTCGGCGGTGGCCATCACATCACCCGTCCGGGGTATGATATCGAGCGTCTGCTGCGCATCTTGCGCGAATTTCGCCAACGCCATGCGGGGAAGCTTTATCTGGAACCCGGAGAGGCGGTTGCCCTGCATACAGGCGTTTTGGTGACTACGGTTTTGGATATACTGGAAAACGACGGCGAGCGCCTGGTGATACTTGACACCTCGGCCACCTGTCACATGCCGGATGTATTGGAGATGCCTTATCGTCCGCGGATACTGAATGCCGGAGAGGCTGGCGAATTTGAGCACAATTATCGCTTGGGTGGCCTCAGTTGTTTGGCGGGCGATAGTATTGGGATTTATTCATTTGCTGAAGCGCTGCGCATTGGAAAACGCATCGTTTTTCTCGACATGGCCCATTACACAATGGTCAAAACCACCACTTTCAATGGCGTGCCATTGCCCTCGATCTGCACCTTTGATCCTCAGGGCGAAGGCTTGAAAGTCGTGCGACGCTTCGATCACAGCGACTATGCGGCGCGTTTGTCCTGAGGTAGCGCTGATCAGGACTCGGCAGACAGGATTCGGAGCCGCTACTTTCCGGATTGCCTTTGGCTGTATATTGTTTAATTGATTGAAATTCTTTCATCCAACATCCGCTATTTTCTACTATGTATACTTTAATCATTATTCTCGTTATCATCGCGGCGATTGTCCTGTTCGCGATTTCCACCTACAATAAACTGGTTGCGTTGCGGAACCGTTTTAAGAATGCCTTTGCGCAAATCGATGTGCAGCTGAAACGCCGCTACGACTTGATTCCAAATTTGGTCGAAACGGCCAAAGCCTATCTCAAGCACGAGCGCGAGACACTCGAAGCCGTGATTCTGGCACGCAATACAGCCGCTGCTGCCAATCAAAAAGTGGCTGCCGATCCTGCTGATGCATCTGCCTTGCGCGGGTTGATGGGGGCCGAGACGGCACTGACCGGCGCCATGGGCAAGTTCTTCGCCTTGTCGGAATCCTATCCGGATCTGAAGGCCAACCAGAATATGGCCCAGCTGTCTGAGGAGCTGACCTCAACCGAAAACAAAATCGCTTTTGCGCGGCAGGCTTTTAATGACTCGGTGATGACCTACAACACGGCACGCGAGAGCTTCCCTGCGGTAGTGCTGGCCAATCCACTGGGTTTCCAGGAAGCACAGTTATTCGAGATCACCGCTCCTGTCGAACGCGAAAATGTCAAGGTGAGCTTCTAGTCAGCAAAACATTTTTTGCTGGATTGAGCGGTCATGGACTTTTTTGGAGCACAGGATAAGGCGCGGCGCAAAACCAAGTGGCTGGTGGTTTTGTTTTTCCTCGCGGTTTTGCTCATCGTGTTATCGATCTACGGACTTTTTGCGATGATGTTTCTCGAGGTGCCCGAATCCGCACCGCTCAACTATTATTTTGAGCCGCTGCTTTTTGCATGGGTTACTGGTGTGACGGTAGCCATTATTGGAGGTGCTTCCACTTTCAAGACTCTCTCGCTGCGCTCGGGGGGGACCGCGGTGGCCAAGAGTCTGGGGGCCAACGAGGTTTCGCTGTCAACCAAGGATCCGCTTGAGCGCAGGCTGATCAATGTGGTGGAGGAGATGTCGATCGCCTCGGGAGTGCCCATGCCACCGATTTTTATTATTGAAGAACCCTCCATCAATGCCTTTGCCGCTGGCTTTTCCATACACGATGCCGCCGTTGCCGTGACGCGGGGAGCCCTTAAGCAGCTGTCCCGCGATGAACTGCAGGGAGTGATGGCACATGAATTCAGTCACATCCTCAATGGTGACATGCGCTTGAACATCCGGCTGATAGGACCGCTTTTTGGTTTGTTGGTGATTGCGTTTGTCGGTCGATCGCTGCTGCGTGGCAGCCTTTTTAGGAGTCATGGACGCGGTAATAAAAACGAAGGGGCGAGCTTCTTCATCGGTTTAGCCTTGATGGCCATTGGTTACATCGGTGTTTTGTTTGGACGGTTGATACAAGCTGCCATCTCGCGTCAACGCGAGTTTTTGGCTGATTCGGCGGCGGTTCAGTTTACCCGCAATCCTGGTGGGATTGCCGGAGCGCTCAAGCGCATCGGATTTAAGGGGGTTGGCTCGACGATTAATCATGCCCATGCCGAGGATACCGCACACTTGTTTTTCTCCAAGGCACTCAGCGGTGGCTTTGCCACTCACCCGCCGTTGGCCGATCGGATAAAAGCGATTGATCCCGCGTGGGATGGTAAGTTTTTGCCGACACGCGCCCAACCTGAAATGAGTCGGGAGAGCACCAAACCACCACCGAGTGCCACTGGCGAAGGTGCCAACAGGGTGTTTGCCGGGGGAGCGGCTGCAATAGCAATGGCCGGACAGCTGACTGAGAACAATATCCGCCGCGCAATGCAGGAGCGCATCGCCATTCACCAGGCGCTGGGCCGTTTCCTGGCGGAGCCCGAGGCTGCCCGTCACCTTGTATATGCGCTGATGTTGGAAGACGATACGGATACGCGGCAAAAGCAACTCGACTTCATTCCGAGCCTCAATGCCGATCTTGATGCGGGATTAATTGGCGAAGCTGCGAACGCTGTCAAGGGTTGGCATCCCGCCCGTAGGGTGGAGACCCTCGGACTTTTGACAACGGTGCTCAAGCAGCTTCCTGCCAAGCACCTGCGCCAGCTGACCTCTAATATGCGTCGTCTGGCAGAGTCCAACGGCAGCATGAGTCTGCGCGAGTTTTTAATTATACGGCTGGTCAGCAATGAGATTCAGATCGCGCGTAAACCAGCGGGCCGTTCCTTATCGAATGACCCCGCCCGCTTTGCCAAGCCGATGGGCACCTTGTTGGCATTCCTAGCCTTTCTCGATACCGATGAGCCCGCCGCAGCGCAAAAGGATTTTGCCGCTGCCGTTCGTAAACAGAGTGTGCTGGGTGAACATCCGCTTTTTCCTGCGATGCGTCCCCGCGTCGAGGATCTGGAGACAACATTCGATCAAATGCTTTGTATGTCTTTTGCGCTCCGTAAAGCCGTTCTCACTGCTGCCGCAGATGTCGTTATGAGTGATGGCGAGGTCTCCGAGCAGGAATGGCGGGCACTGCGCCTAACCGCTATGGCAATGGATTGTCCCATGCCAGAGCTGGGGTAGGATGGGACCAATAGAGATGCGACGATCGGTTGGAATAATACCGGATTCAATCAGCATTTCCCCGGGTTTTGAAAGCAGAGGGACGATTGCAATTCTGACTATATTCCCAAAAGCAACATTGACGCGCCGCCAGCAACTGTATTAACAGTAGTTTTCATGCAGCCTGCCCAAGACTTGGATCGACAACCTAAATACAAACGCATCATCCTAAAACTTAGTGGTGAAGTGCTTCGTAATAATGCTACTGGCGATGCCATTGATAGCGACGTTTTGGAAACGATTTGCCGTGAAATCAAACAAATCTACGATTTGGGTGTGCAGATTGGATTAGTCATCGGCGGTGGCAACATTTTTCGCGGTCTCAGCGGATCCACCACGCGCGGAGTGGATCGCACTACAGGCGATTACATGGGGATGTTGGCGACCGTAATCAATGGACTAGCCATCATGGATGCTTTGGAAAAAAATGGTATTACCGTGAGGCTGCAATCAGCTATTCCCATGGAGAAACTGGCCGAGCCCTTTATTTTGCGACGCGCCACCCGGCACCTTGAAAAAGGACGGGTAGTCATTTTTGCCGGGGGCACCGGTAATCCCTATTTCTCCACCGACACGACGGCGGCTCTTCGCGCCAGCGAGATCGGTGCCGATATTTTGATGAAGGCAACCAAGGTCGATGGCATTTACGATTCGGACCCTGCCAAAAATCCGAACGCCATGAAAATCGATCACCTGCATTATGTCGATGCCCTGCGTGAAAGACTGCAAATCATGGATTCAACGGCCTTTTCGCTTTGCATGGACAACAAGATGCCCATTTTAGTCTTCTCCATGCGCGAATCCGGCTCAATTTTGCGCGCTGCGATGGGCGAGCGAATTGGCACTTTGGTCAATTAGCTTGCGCTGATGGCGTAGTCAAAACGCTTGCGGCCACGATAGTAGTGGAGTTTTTCAAAACCCAATTGAGAAAGCAGATCAAGCACCTCGGGGAAATGCTGTCCCACTTGTTCCTGACAATGTGAGTCGCTGCCCAAAGTTAGCTTCACCCCAGCCTCCGCCGCCCAGGCAAGGATTGCTGGTGCTGGATGCAGTTCGTAAATTTGTTTGCTTAAGCCGCTGGTGTTGACTTCCAGGCAGGTATTGGATTCAGCTACGACAGCGAGCATCTCGCGTATCGCTTTCTCCTGGGTTTCCGGCGCAAATGGCGGTATGGTGTTGTAGATCCGAATCAGATCCGGATGCGCGATGGAATCGTATTTACCCGTTTTAGCGGCCTGGGCTACAAGCCCAAAGTAAGCGGCAGCGATAGCTTCCGCAGAACCCAAGCGGTATAACCATTCGCGAAAGCATGGCAATTGGTGATGCAGTGAGCAAAGCACAAAATCAAACGACTCCTGCTCCAGCAACTGCCACTGCTCCGTGAGTCTGGATTCCTCCGGAAAGTATTCACCCTCGATGCCGTAGAGTACCTCGACGCCTTCCCCTTCGCCCACTGCCCGTGCTTCTGCAACCAAATCGCGGTAACGCGGAAGGTCATCATAACGCATGCGGATTCCCTCGCCGGAGAAGCTATCCTCGTCACTCATCGGTACATGACAGGTAAAGGTAATCAGATCAATTCCCCTGGAGGCGGCAGCGCGAACGTAGTCCGCGGGTTCCCCAATGGCATGTCCGCATAAATAGGTGTGCATGTGACAATCAGCTAACATAGTTCCATGAACTAGCAGACTGTCACAATTGGCAACTGTAATCCGTAAATCAATACGGCCAGCCAATGAACCCCCGAGCAAGACCTGGACTTTGGCAGCCTTGCGGGTTCGACTTTTCAAGCTTGAATGTCTGTTTTCAAGGGTTGAAGGTAGGATGTTTGGGCAATCCAAGGAGCCATTTTTTGGGCAAATGACTTTCAGAAAAAAGCACCACCCAGGCGGTTAAAAAGACAATTTTCAGATCGAGTATAAACGATTGGTTTTCCGCATACCAGACTTCCAGTGCACCTTTGAATGGGGCAATTTCCCGCTTGTAATAAGTATGATAATCCTCCCCGCTGCGGGCGATCAAGGTCTCCTCATCGCGGAAGATAATGGAACCCACCCCCGTCAGCCCGGGCGTCAGGTGCATGGTTTTACTGCGGATATTCTCCGGGATGTATTCCCAGTTGTCGCGGGTGAGTGGACGCGGACCAACCACACTCATGTCGCCGACCAGGATGTTCCACAACTGCGGCACTTCATTCAGTTTGGATTTGCGCAGGAAACGTCCAATCGGCAACACCCGTGGATCGTTTTGGGTAGTGATATTGCCCGTGCCCAGGTTCGGGCTGTCTTTCAGCATGGTGGCATATTTCATCAGCCCGAAATCCCTGCCACCCTTACCGACCCGTTTCTGACGATAAAAGATTTCGCCCTCACCGCTAAAGCGGAGAATAATGGCAATGATTAAGCCGAATGGAAAAAAGACCAGCAAGGCCAGTCCGGAGGAGATAATGTCGAATATACGTTTCATGGATTGTGGTTGAGTGGTGGAGTAGTTAAGTAGTCATGATTGTTCTTTTGCACGTCTTAACAAATAGGAGCGGTAGCCGTTTATCAGTGCTATGGCATTGTCTGCAAGAGTGCGTCCGTCGTTCAAAAGTGTCTCGTCGATCATTCCCTCATCATAAGCAGAAATTAGATGATCCAAGACTTCCTGTGCGGAACCACGGCTATTGCTTAGAAATTTGGCCTCGTCCAAATAGTGAAAGCGTCCATACCCTTCGGCAATATTGGCCGTGATTGATCTGGCGGCACGGATTAATTGATCGACCAATCGATAACGCTCATCCGGCGGCAACCTGGTAGCGACTTCGATACAGGCAAATTTTCGCAACGCCCGACCAGCTTGCCAACAGTCCAAATCCTCAAAACGCGATTTCCTACTCATAAATATAAAACAAACGACTCAACCACTTAACCAGTTAACGACTCAACCAATACTACATTTTGGAATCCAAATATTTCCCTTTCTCCTCATGGCTGAGCTCGGGGAGGACTTGCAGGTAGAGATCGACGATGGCTTTTTTGTCCCATGGGCCGGGTTGATTGCCAATGGCTTCGATGCCGCGCTCGAATGCATCGAGGATGCTGCTGTCGAAATCGGCTTGATTTTTGATCACCCCCAAACCCCGGTAGGTATTGAGATCGAGGGTTTCTGATCCCATAAAAAATTCCTCATAGGCTTTTTCGCCAGTGGTATCGCTGCCAAAGAAATAGACCGGCCACTTGCCTTGTGGAATCA
>SKFT01000164.1 GCA_007117865.1 Puniceicoccaceae bacterium
ATCTTGCGGTTTTTATCCGACTCCAGCGCTTCGCCGATTTTGTCGATTAGGATACGCGTCTTGCCGCTCTGGCCAGCGCTGGATTCATGACCGGGAACCAAGCCCGGATCACAGCAAACCTGTCGCAAGCGGGTGAGTAGCGCAAACAGGTGCATGGGCTTTTCACGCAGGACGGCCTCGGGATTTTCATCGATCCCCTGCAAACCCTCTTCGAGCAAGCGCGTATAAAGCTGTTGCTGCACTTCCAGTAATGGACAATAGAGCGGCATTTCCAATTTTTTTGGCAAATCCTTGAGCACGTCTTCCTTGGTGCGTCGCAACACAAAGGGTGCAAGCTGCCGCCTGAGCGTGCGCAGGAAGGACATGCGAGTCTCGGGCTCTTCGTTTTGCTCCATTGCTTCGAAGCGGTGACGAGGCGGCAATAGGCCGGGCATCAAAAAGCGGAATAGGGTCCACAGGTCGCGCAAGCGGTTCTCCAAGGGTGTTCCCGTTAGCGCGTAACGGGCGCGGGCACGGATGGCACAGCAGGCTTGGGTGACTTTGGCTTCCGGGTTTTTGATGTTTTGCGCCTCATCAAGGATGGCGATATCAAATGTCTGCTTCTCCAGGGCGTGGCGGTGGCGGCGCAGCTGGGTGTAGCTGGCCAACCAGATATCCGGTTGCTCCGCCGCATTGTCGATCTCGCCAAAGCCGCTGTTACTGACTACCCGGCGGGTTTTTAAATGGGGGTACCAGCGCAGGGTCTCGGCTTCCCACACAGGCAGCACACTGGCAGGACAAACAATTAAGACAGGGTCCTTTACTTTATCGCCCACAGTGGCGCAGGCGTGAGCAACCATCGCCAGGGACTGAAGCGTTTTGCCCAAGCCCATTTCATCGGCCAGCAAACCATGGCAACCGCGTTCGCGCAGGTTGATTAACCAGCGCACCCCTTCGCGCTGATAGCCACGGGCGCTCTTCGGTAAGACGGAGGTCTCGGCTTCACTGGGGTTTAGCAAGCGCTCGCGCCATGACTGCAATTCCTCGTTGAGATCGAGACGAATGCAATGGTGACCATCGAGCGCGAACAAGCGGTAGCGATCAAAGTGGTTGTCCGTACCTGCACGTTCACGCCACTCGCGCAACACCTCCGTTTGCTCAGGACGAATCCGCGCGATGCCGGATCCCGGAACGATGAATGCCCCCCGGCCATGTCGCAAAAGCGGCGCAACCAATGCCTCCGGCAACCATTGATTGCCAATGCGTGCACGCCATCGCAGGCGTATGGCGTCGCCACCCGCCGATTCGGCTTGGCCAACAATTTCCAAATCGTGCACGCCATCGCAGAGTGCCTTGGCGTTGGCAGTGAGCACAATCGATAAGGTTGTTTTGCGCCAGCGCGTCAGGGTATGGGAAAGAAAGGCGGGAATGCGTTCGACATCATACAGCGTAAAAAAACCTTCCTTGCGGTGAAAGCGAAATCCTGCCCCATGGGCAAGTCCAGTCAAGCGGACCAATTGTTCGCGCGCGTTCAGGCGCGTCGCGTCTTTGCGCCGCGCAAAAGCCGGGCGCACCGTGCCATCGGCGGCATGCCACTCGGCTGTCAATAACAATCCACGCCCATCGGCATCGATAGTGGCCTTTAATTGATCGCTTGCCGCTAGCTCCTCTTCAATCGTATCCGCTGCGGCTTGTTCGCTGGATATTTCGGATTTGCAGGACTCCTCAGTCTGCGATTTTTCAGCGGCAACGGGAGAGAGCGACTCCATCAACAACTCCTCAATCTCGTATAAACCGGCAACCGCAATCTGTTGCGACAGCGCCTTGTCCCCGGAGGAACCGCGCACATCAAAACGGCCATTTTCGAGCGGCTGTATTATGGCATAGGCGGTATTTTTACGATCAAATTGACAGTGGATGATCGCGTCATCGCGATTGAGTTCCAGCTCATCAATATTGCCAGCTTTGTAAATTGCCCGCCCGGCCGCTAGGCTGTCCAAGTCGAATTGTGACTCCCAGCCATTTTGCACCTGCCGAAACCACAGCTCGAGAGCGGTGCCGCTGTAAATGCGTTTAGGTGTGCGTAAGGATTTCGACATGAATGAAGGATCAATAAAAGGGCGCAGCCGCTAAACTCAATCCGACTCTTCGGTATCTTCCACAATTAGCTCAGGCTCATCGTCGGGGGAACGGTCCACGGCTTTGGCTTCAGCAAATAGGAAGTCCCGATTGTCCCCTTTGCGAACACGCACAAAAGTTCCCATAAGGTGTTGTTGTAATGCCTCTTGTATGGCTGGCGGGATTTGCTCCAATGCCGCTTCCAAGGGATGCGACTCTCCTGCTGCCGGCGAATTATCCGATGCACTCCCCGTTTCGATCGGATCCCAACCACTAGTCTCTTGCGCGGACGGATTGATCGTTAATGATTTGTCCAGACGGCTGACTTCCCCTGCTGTGACTGTCTCAGGTTGAAGCCCTTCGCTATGCGCTTCGCCCGACCTTGGCGAAACAATAGGCGGCTTGGATGCCTCCGGCCTAAGCGTGCTCAGGGCTTTTTTTTTTCGCTGTCCGCGCCTGTGCTGAGCACGTTGTGTAGCAAGGCATCGATCGCCCGTCCACGGCTTTCTTCGGCAGCCTTCAATAAAACGATTTCAAAATTCGCGCGTTCACTCAACCCACGCTGAACAGCCGGAATGCCACCGTGCACCGCATCCATCATACGCAGGATTTGTTCACTGCGCAAAGGCACACCCAAAACCCGCGTCTCACCCTGATTGCGAATGGCATCGAGCAAAACCATCCGCAGCTTGGCCTCCAAATCGACCAAGGCACGATAGAGGTCGCGTCCATCAATAGTCAATTGCTCAACCACTTGCACGATTTTGGCAAAATCCATGCGCGCCATTGCCCCTGCCAAGGCATCGATATCCCCAGCCGCAACCAAGCCGTAGACTTCCAGCACGTCTTTTTCGTCTATGGCACTGCCGCAAAAAGAAATCATTTGATCGAGAATCGATTGCGCGTCGCGCATGCCACCATTGGCCAGTCGGGCAATCGCGGTAAGCGCTTCACGCGACACGACAATCCCTTCCGCCTCAGCAATCTGCGCCAACTTGTCGGCGATCACTGTCTCGCTGATAGGACGAAATTCGAAGCGCTGACAACGGGAAACAATGGTATCCAGCACTTTATTGGCTTCAGTGGTGGCAAAAAAGAACTTTACGTGTGCGGGCGGCTCCTCAAGCGTCTTCAGCAGCGCATTGAATGCCGCAGTGCTGAGCATGTGCACCTCGTCGATAATATAGATTTTATAACGGCAGCGACTGGGAGCGTATTGACAATCATCGCGCAAATTGCGCACTTGATCGACGGAGTTGTTGGAAGCACCGTCAATTTCAATCACATCCATACAGGTGCCAGCCATGATCTCACGACTGATCTCGGAGTCGTTATCGGGATGAATATCGGGACCGCCCTCGGCGTTCAGCGCCTTGGCAAATAAACGGGCGGTGCTGGTTTTGCCCGTTCCCCTGGGACCAACGAAGAGATAGGCGTGGGCAATCCGCTGAGTTTCAATCGCATTGCTCAGTGTGCGAACAATATGCTCCTGCCCCACCAGTTCATCGAACTGCCGGGGCCGCCATCGGCGCGCAATCACTTGATAACCACTCTCCATAATTGAATTAGAATACTCCACCTTAGCGACACCAACAGCAGCCATTCAATGAGAATCTGCCATATATCTCAAAAAATCCCACTCCAGCTGCTGAATCGCGGTCTTTGCCCAACTTATGCAATATGCTGCTTTGACAGTTCTGCATTCTTTGCCAAAACTATTCATTATGAAAAGACCATTTTACCTGCCAGTATGCCGATGGCTTGGAATAGCCATCCCGTTTTTTTCTTTTTTCGTTCTTTTGGTCGCCTCGCTCAACGCCGATCCTACCCGCGCGGCGCTTGCCAATCTGTCCGAGGATGTGCGACTGCTTAGCCAGCGATTAGGCGTCGTGCAATTGGAGGTGGAGGAGCTAAAGCGCGAAAATGCACGCCTGCGTAACCAAGTCAGCGAACTGCAGCGCAATGATGGCTCACGACAGCGGTTAAACGAGGTGTTGCAAACACTTGAGACCCGCATGGATGCCCTGCGCCGCGAGTTCAAGCAAGCGGATGAGGCTCAAAAAACCGCCATCATTGCCGAGGTCAACAGTAAAATCAATGCCCTCGCCAGCGAAACACAGCGGGGAATGAATGCGCTGGCTCAGGCGATCAATGTGACGCCACAGGTGCCAACCACACAGCGATTCTCTGACGATTTCCCCAGCACCGGGGTACTCTATACCGTGCGCCCGGGCGATACCCTCAGCGGAATCGCAAGAGCACACGGGGCGAGGGTAAGGGATATTCAAAATGCCAATCGTATCTCCAATCCAAATGCCTTGCAAGCCGGCCAGGAATTGGTCATCCCCATACGGGAAGAATAAACCCTTGTCCCCACCCTCATTTTTTAATAACGCATATGGCTCAATCTAAAAGCAGACTCGGACGCGGACTAGGCGGTCTCATCGCCAGCGGCGGCAAAACCCCCGCAAGCAAAAACAGCGCAGGCGCTCCAGCCAGCAAAGCCGCTACAGCAGCAACCGCGACGCCGCCAAAATCATCTTTGCCACCCATTTCAGGCTATCGCGAGATTCCGCTAAAATCGCTCCGCCGCAGCCCCTTTCAACCACGTCGCGAAATCGCTGCGGATGCGATTAGCGAGCTGGCACGGAGCATTCAGTCAGAGGGCTTGTTACAGCCGATCGTGGTTCGTGCAGTGGACGATGGCTTCGAACTGATCGCCGGGGAACGCCGTTGGCGCGCCTTTGAAAAACTGGGGCAAAAAGCCATTCCCGCAAGGATTATTGAAGCCACCGATGCCAGCGCCGCCGCTTTGGCTCTGATCGAAAACTTACAGCGGGAGGGCCTCAATCCTATCGATGAAGCGCTCGGCTATGCCAGTTTGGTGCGAGATTTTGATTTGACCCAGGAGGCGGTCGCTGAACGGGTGGGTAAGGCCCGCGCCAGTGTCGCCAATGCCCTGCGTTTGCTGACTCTTGGCACCGAGATCCAAGGCTATCTGAGCCGTAAATTGATCAGCGTGGGACATGCCAAGGTGCTGCTCGGGCTGGATGAAGCCGCGCATCAAAAGTTGTTGGCCCGCAGGATTGTGGAAACCGGGATGAGCGTGCGCGATGCCGAGCAACAAGTCAAACGCTTGCGCGATAGCAATAGCACTCGCAAACGCCCTACCAGCGGTGCCGTCACTTCTGCAGAGGACGAATCCACCGCACTGAAGGCTTTGGAAAAACGTTTGGGTGAATTTCTCAATACCCGGGTGGCCATTAAGCACTCGGCCAAGCAGGGACGAGTGGTGATCGATTACTTTGATAATGATGATTTGGATCGCATTCTCGATCGCATCGGTCTACCGCCCTCATAATTGCCGCTACCCACCAGCCAATGCACTTAGCTGCAAATAACAATAAAAACTCAGCCAACACCCGATGCTGGTTGATGAAGTCGGAGCCCGAGGTGTTTTCCATCGAAGATCTACGGCAACGTCCGAAACAAACAGAACCATGGGATGGCGTGCGCAACTATCAGGCGCGCAATTTTATGCGCGATGCCATGCAGGTGGGGGATTGTATTTTATTTTATCACTCCAACTGCGCCGAACCCGGTATCGTCGGATTGGCAGAGGTCGCCAGTGAAGCCTATCCGGATCCGTCACAATTCGACCCCAAAAGCGATTATTTCGATCCCAAAAGCAATCAGGATAATCCGCGCTGGATGTTGGTGGATGTGCGCTGGAAGGCGACTTTTGACAAAACTGTCAGCTTGCAGGCCATGAAGGCGATGCCACAGCTATCGCAAATGCGTATCTTGCAAAAGGGTAATCGCCTGTCTATCACTCCGGTCAGCGGGGCTGAGTTGAAACAGATCCTCGCTGCCGCCAACTATCACTGAGCTTGCAGCTGACGGCGGCGCTGCTCGATGAACTGACGCATCTGCTGCCACTCTTGGCTGTCTTGCATCCCAGGCGCAGCACGGCGCAGGGCGCGGGCGGCTTCCTCAATCTGATTCTCACGCGCGAGGGCAATCGACAAATTATACCAGGCTCGGTAAAATTGCGGATCAGCATTAACGCTCTGCCATAGCAAATCAATACTCTCACGCTCGCGCCCTTCAGCGGCACGCAGCAGCGCTAGGCTGTAAAGCAATCCGGCATTGTCGGGACCGTAGCGCAAG
This sequence comes from Puniceicoccaceae bacterium, assembly GCA_007117865.1. Lineage (GTDB taxonomy): Bacteria > Verrucomicrobiota > Verrucomicrobiia > Opitutales > Coraliomargaritaceae > SKFT01. Next base: position 6,268 of record SKFT01000164.1, read on the forward strand.
CCTGTCTGCAAAATACGTCCGGCTTCGGCATCATCCCCCACACGACTCATCATAATAGCCGCTTCTCGATAAATTTCCGGCGAGCGCCGGTCCAGCGAGATAGCGTTGCGGATATACGCTTTGGCGAGATCGATGTCGCCGCGGCGACGCGCGTGGTCTGCCAACAGCATGGCACCGCCGACGCGGTCGGCATTAAACTGCATGTATTCCAGCCACTCTTTGCCAAGCACGCCAAAAGGATCCAAATCCTGCGAGAGCATGCGTGCGGCACGCAAGCGCACTGAACGAATGTCATCTTGCATCAATGCATTCATTGGCTCTTCATTGCCAGGCAGATAGGGCAATACCATGGCCGCGCGCTGACGCACCAACGGACTGGGGTCCTCAACCGCAGCCTGCACCCACTCGCGGACTTCCGCCATATGCAGGAATGCCACCATCAAACCCGTGAAAGTTGCCCGCCAGGCATCGTTATCCGAAACACGCGCCATTGCCAGCAGCGTGGCTCCTGTCCCGGTATCATCCGCCCCCTCGTATATGGCGTGCAGCAAACGCGCCCGCTTGCGTTGTTCACTTTCTGCCAGCCGCTCGCCATACCATTCCTCAGCATGGTCAATCACCCAGTCCAAACCTTCCTCCTCATGACAACGACTACAGGCATTGGGAATGCCGATTTCGCGAGTCAACAGCGGATCGGGTGAAAGGAATCCGTGGTCTCTTCGCGGATCACGCGCCATGTAAAAGGTGTGCGGCATGTGACATTCCACACAGCGATTGCCAGTGCTGTCAGCTGCATGATAACTGTGTGCGACAGGATCGATCACTTGCGCTCCGTCCCGCCCATCAGCATGGCACTGCATGCAGATCAAATTATTGTTCATCGGCATCGTCAGTTCCAGCGAGTGTGGATTGTGACAATCCATGCAACTGACCTCGGCATGACCCATACTACTCAATTTGAAGGAGCCGGTGACGAAGACTTCATCCAGAATTTGACCATCGGGATAATAGAGTCCGGGTTGATCCGGCAAGCTCAGCAAAAAATGATCGTGATAGTTGTCGCCAGCCTTAAACGCATCCGCAGTCAATTGCTCACGGTGGGAATGACAGGTGCGGCAGCTGTCGAGCTGTTGGTGCACATTCAAGGGCGTAGGCAGTATTCCCGCATCGGTCGTGGTGGCAGTTTGCACATGCTGCTCCAACCCAGCGTGACACTGTATACAGCCAATGCCGTGCTGCAACCAGCGACTGGCGTAGGAATCAGTGATCGGATCATAATTCTTTTCAAACTCTGTCATGTGGCAGTAGGCACAGTTGGCATTCCAATTCATGCCACGGCCAGTCCAGTGCCCCCACTCACCGGGAATGCGATCTTCGCCCGGAAACACATCAAACCATTCATCCTCGGCGACATCATAAGCCACACTGGTCGTTTGCCACATGCCGCGTCCAAAGGGCGCGAGGTATTGCTGTAAGGGATCGTAGGCCAATACCCCCTCAAAGCGCGCATTCGTTACACTCCCATCCGCCTCCTGCACTTCAATGAAAAATCCTTCGCGCGTCTCATACATGCGCGATTTCACATTGCCATCCACCAAAATGCGCTCGGGACTGAAACGCATGCGATCCAGGTTGCGATTAACCGGACGATTGGCATGGAAATGATGGGAACGCTCCCATTCCTGCACTTCCTCCAGGTGACACTGGCGACAGGCATCGGGACCAATAAAGGCCAAACGAGCGGGGTCATGGGTGATTTTCATCGTGTCACGCGTAGCCTGTTCGGTTGACCATGGAGCAGGGCAACCCGTCAAAAACAATAATCCGGAAAGGACAATCAGGCGGGATAAATGCTTGGGGATTTTCATACAGTCACTAGAGGGATGGCGGTGGTCGGTAATCGCTTTATAGAATCAGATATGCTAATAATAAAGTGGTTGTTGATTACCTCTGTTGCGAGAAAAAATTTCAAAAAGTGCTTCACTGGATTGCGCCTTCACCGTCTGCTATCATAGACTGCAAGCTCGATTCTCTTGTCCTTCACAATTGGGCCTTGCAATCAGTCCGGGCCATGGTTCGTCGCGATAGGATAGGTCGGCTTTGCCATTATCGATCAAAAACTGATCGGCCAATTGCTGTAATTCTGACCAGGTTTTGACCCTGCGGGCGCGATGTAAAAAAACACCCTCCGGGTCCACCGATACACCTATAAAATTAAGGAATTTCTTCAAGCGCGCCAAACGGTAGCGCTCTTGTTGTGATGGATCTGTGATAGTGCGATACAATACCTCCAAATACCCGCGCACATCAGACAACTTGGGCTCAAAAACCGGCTTGCCAGTCCATTGCTCGTGGATTTGACGAAAAATCCATGGATTGCGAATGCAAGCTCGGCCTATCATCACACCGGCAGCACCGGTTGCGTTGATCACGGCTTGCGCTTTGGCTGCGGAACTGATGTTGCCATTGGCTAATACCGGACAGGGGACGGTCCTGACCGCCTGCGCAATCCTTGGATAATCCACCTCACTGCGATAACCACCCTTAACCGTGCGACCATGAACACTGAGCAAGTTTACCCCATTGTCAGCAACGGATCCTAACAAGCGCTCGTAGTTGTCAATACTATCAAAACCGATGCGCATTTTAACCGTGAAACGTCCTTTGATGCCGCCACGCAAAGCCGCTAACAATCGCTCGACCGTCTGCGGTTCCCGCAATAGGCCACCACCAACATTTTTTTTATAAACCTTGGGCGCAGGACAGCCCATATTCAAATCAATCCCCGCAATCGGTAACTCACTTAATAATCCGGCAGTACGCAGCAAGTCAGGAACACTTTCACCTATCATTTGCGCAAAGACGGGGCGTCCGGTGCCATGATGTAAAACCGAGTCCACTATGTGCTGCTCGGGTTTTGAATGGACTGTCACCCGAAAATACTCTGTAAATAAAAAGTCAGGCGGACCATATTCTCCCAGTAAGCGCAGAAATCCAAGAGTCGTCACGTCCTGCATTGGCGCCAATGCAGTGAAAGGACGCCCCCTATCAATGGGCTTGGGCAGCGGAATCTCCAGCGTGGGTTGAATGCCAGTGATCATTCCTCCTGCTTCAATATCCTCTCCAGGATCTCTGTCATGTCATCCACCCGATCCAATACGGTTTCGCAGACAAATACCGGTTTTTGACTCAACAAAGCCAAAACCAATGAATCGCTGGGACGCGCATCAATTTCTATGATCTTACGTCCCAACTCATTCTGCATGGACAAAACCATACGGGCAAAAAAAGTGTTGTCCTGCACATCATTGATCAAAACCCGCTCAATAGTCGCCTCGAATCCAGCCAAAATAGATTGGATTAAATCATGCGTCTGGGGACGCTCGAGTTGCTCGCCATTAATCGCTCTGGAAATGGCTGCACCAATGCCACCATCCACATAGATGACAAAAGTTTTCTCGGCCGGGCCAAGAAAAACCGCACAGCCGTTTGACGTTGGCATTACGCCCTTTACTCCAATGGGAATGACCCTGCGTTCCATTTAAATAGACTACCGAAGGCAACCAATCGACAGCAACTCAATTTTAACACCTTTCACCAGTCAATCGGGCAAAGCAAGGACGGGGATTTGCTCCGCCAATGCAGAGAAAAACACCGCCTAACCTGGCAAAAAATGAATGAATTCGATGTTAAACCGTCAGCTGCTGAATGATCTCAACGATGGGCAGGAACAAGGCAATGACAATAAAACCAACCACTACTGCCAGGAAAACAATCATCACTGGCTCAATGATCGACGTAATACCAGCAACGGCATTATCCACGTCTTCGTCGTAATTGTCAGCAATACGGGTCAACATGTCCGCCAACTCACCGGTTTCTTCCCCAACATCCACCATGCTGGTTACCATGGTTGGGAAAACTGACTCACGTTCCATTGGTGCCGCCAATGATTCCCCGTCACGCACACTGTCGTGGACGCGATTCAATGCATGCGTATAGTAAGAATTGCTAACAATGTCTTTGGTGATAGTGATCGCCTGCAAAATCGGCACACCGCTCGACAACAGGGTGCCAAAGGTGCGGGTAATGCGGGCAATGTTAAC
>SKFT01000015.1 GCA_007117865.1 Puniceicoccaceae bacterium
CCCCGAGCAGGGCGATCACCTGTGGTTTATTCGCGCTAGCCGTCAGCTGACCTTCGGCAGCGACTAAAATATCCTGCAATACACGGCAACCGATGGCTGCCGCACCTTCTGCCCGCAGTGATTTATCCTTTTTAAAAGCCGCCTGAATCGCACCGAGTAAATCCTCCACCGTTTCAACGCCAAAGTCGGCCTCATATAAAACGCTTTCCAGCTCGTCGAGTGCAACCGGATCGAGCTTGGCACCACCGAATACCTTGGCAAAAGCTTTTTGAAAAGTTGGTGTCTGCTTGCCCAACCCTTTTTGCAGTTTCTTAAAGAATGAAAGCATAACTAAAAATGGATGGATCCCTTTACTGTAGGGCGGTCCGCAGGGGACGAGTGATTTTATTCTTCATTTGATCGAGGATGCCATTTACAAAGCGCTTAGAATCCGGCGAGGAAAAGAGTTTGCTCAGGTCGATGGCTTCGTTGATCGATACTACAGGCGGAATGTCGGTGCGAAACAGCAGCTCGTATATGGCCAGCCGCAGGATGGCCAGGTCGACTTTGGCGATACGTTCAAAGCGCCAGTTGCGCGTATGTTCGCGGATTTCGGCATCAACAACGGTTAGCTGGGACAGCACGCCATGCACCAATTCCTCGCCAAAGGCATAGTAGTCGCGGGCTTGGTCGAGCTGACTAAAAAACTGGCAAATGCCATCGGCCAAGACTTCCGGTTTGTTAACCTCCCAAAGGTAGAGGTATTGCATTGCAGCGACGCGGTTGTCACGGCGCTGATTTTTGCGATTGCTGTGTTTTACCGGGTCCATTGGTTCTTGAGAAGTCCCATCTCGACGGCGGCATGGGCAAACTCGCTGCCGCGATTAATCGGACCGATGGTGCGGGCTTCAGCTTGTTCGCGGTTGTTGGTAATGAGAATGCCATTAATCACCGGGATGCGATGGTGCAGCGAGACTTGGCAGAGTGCTTGGGCGGTAGCATTGCCGATGAGAGTGTGATGATCGGTGTCGCCAGCGACAACCACTCCCAGTGCGATGATAACGTCCGGATGCATTGCTGAAGCGATCATCTCCGCGGCGAAGGGTAATTCAGCCGATCCTGGCACCCGCTCAATCACAGGCTCGTGGATGCCCGCTTGGCGCAGTGTTGCAAGCGTATGCTCCAGCAGGGCGTCCACCAGCTTTAGGTTATAGCGGGCGGCGATGATGGCGACCTTTAGCTTGGGAGCTGAAGGTATGGGTTCTTTGGATGCGTTTAGGCTCATATATGGATAAAAGAGAGATAAAGACTTTCTTTTAGCCAAGCGGCAAATGTAAAGTGAATACTGGCTCGAACTCCTTCACGAAACCGACTACCTAACGGTGCATTGTGAATTGTAAATTGAGCATTCTATGGAGACTGAGAAAGACCGGGCGCAAGCAATCTTCGCGATCAGCGCAAAAAGAAACCTCGGCTACAAGGACTTAGACAAGCATATCAATCTCCTGCAACAGCGCTTCGTACTCAGGCTTTAATTTTCCAATCCGGCGCTTGGTGCGTTGTGATTTTATCCATTGCTGCTGTCTAAGTTCCAAGCGCTGCATGGGTGACGGGCCTTTATCGGCAGTGGTTTCCAACAATGCTTTAATCGATTGATAATTTTTCAACCAACGGTCTCTGTGCAATTCACGGCTCGATGGCTTGTCCAGGAGCCCCAATTGCTTCAGGGCAGTAATGTGTTCTTTGGGCAATCGTCCTTTACGGTAAAGCCAGCGTTGCTTGTTGATCCAAAGGTGTAGCTTGCGGTTCATTTTAGGCAAAATCCATGTGGTGCCGAATTGCTTTTGTGCCGCTGCGACTTTCTTGCAATAATCATCAAAGCGTGAATCGATGGCTTTTTTACTTCTTTTTTGGTAGGGCCTCAAATCGAAATTGGCGGCTTTCAGCCGCGCGACAAATGGCTCCGGCAGTGCGCCGACGGAGTGTGCCTTGCGCGTCTCCGTTATCCAGTTGATCAAGCCTTCCTTACGCAGCACCTTGGAATCAACTTTTGGTAAACGCTCTTGCAGTTTTTCGTAGTGCGACAGCTTGGCTTCCCAAAGATCGAGATAGATTATCGTTTCTTCGCTTTCGCCTGCAAGTGTGAAGGTGATTTTCGCCCTTTCCTGATCGGCTTTTAGGCTAAAATTCACACCGAATCGCTTGCTAAAGGGACTGTTGCCGGGATATAGGCTCCAATCAAAATCAACTTGTGCCAAGAGTGCTGTCTGCCACTTTTCGATGTAATCTTTGTTAGCCTTGCGTTTTGCCAAATTCTTCAAAAATACCCGGTTGGGCCGTTGTTTCACATCATACACATTAAAGCCACGGCAGTCATGCCCGAGCTCATCCATGACCGCCTTAAGGGAGATCACGAAGCGCTCCAATCGCTTGGATTGAAACATTGAAACATGAAAAATTCCCCGGAAATCAAAAATATCACTTGCATCGTGCAGGGCTTTTGGCGCCTCTGGTGGTAATTGACGAGTCTCGGCATCCCACCTTTGTATCGGGTGTTTTTCCTTCGCATGGTCGGATTGTGATGTCGTGCCGGTGCTTGGCGGGTCGTCGGCTGTTGGGGCTTGGGCCTTCTTGGCAGGCAGTAGACGAATACCGGTAGCTTCCACTGCCTCTAATTGCGCCCGCACCTCGGGGGTGAGGGACTCCAGATAAGCTTCATCCAGGGCGAGATCGTTTGCCAATGGAGGGTTGTTGCCTGATTGGGGTTTTTGAGCGGAAAGGCCTTTTTTCTTCTGCCGTCTCTTGAGTTCGTGTTTCTGTCGCGCTTGCTGACTGCGGCCTTTATTGCGGTTTTGTTTTTTTTTCTTAGCCATGGCTGGTCTATTTGTGCGGAGAATCGAGGAGCAATGAGGTTTGTAAGCCCGCCATGTATTCGGAGAACCCAGTATCTTCGGCAGCATTGCGCAGTGTGCGTTGAACCATGCCCATTTTGGCATCCAGATTATCGATCATGGAGACGAAAACAGCCTCGGGGGTAGCGGCCATAGCTGCGGCACCCCAAGCGAGTTCGCCCTGATGACTCAAAATGATGTGTTCCAGTCGCTCGGTTAGATCGGCATCCAAGCGCTGCGTCAACGCGGCCTTGCGAACCATGCGAAAGCCCAATACAACATGTCCCTGCAGGTATCCTGCGCGGGTTTTGGTAACCCCCGGTGCGGCAGTATATTCCTCGATTTTGCCAATATCATGCAAAATGATGCCCGCCAGCGCGAGGTCGGCATCGACTTCCGGATAAAGTGGAAATAAGGCCTGCGCTGCACGCGCCATGTGTACGGTGTGTTCCAGTAGCCCATGGCGATAGGCATGGTGCATGGATATGGCGGCAGGAGCGGTGCGAAAGGCTTCGGCATTATCATCAATGGCCGATTGGACGGTATTGCGCAGCCCCTCGTGATGGATGGCAGCAATGGCGGATTCAAGATCCCTCCATAGGTCGTCAGCCGATTCGGGGGCCGTTTCATACAGGTCGCTGAGGGCCCCTGCGGCATCCGCCTCCTCAGGACTTATGGCTTTGACGGAGCGCAAGCGTGGCGAAAAGCGTTCCTGGTAATGATCGCTCTCGCCGCTGACGTAAACCATAGTGCCCTCTGCCAATTCACTCAAGGCAAGATAGGCAGGGGAGTCGTTGAAACAATTGCTACTGAAAGAGCCAAACCGGTCACCGAATTCAACTCGCATGAATGGGTTGCCATTCTTTGCGGTCTTAATGGTTTTACTGAGCAGGAGGTAAATGCCCTCAAAGGCGGTTTGTGAGCCGGGTGCGATTAGCTTGAGTGCGTTGGTTTTATAGAGTGTGGAATCCATCAGCTTGGAGAATGGACGATTCCCTCTATTTGTCCAGCCTGCTATCGGACAGGCTGCGGCATTACTCCACGGTAACGGATTTTGCCAGATTGCGCGGTTTATCCACATCGCAGCCCCGTTCCAGCGCGATGTAGTAGCTGAGCAACTGAACGGGGATACTCATCAGAATCGGTTGAATGGCTTCGTGCGCTTCCGGCACGATCACAGAATCATCGACCAAATCGTCAGGCATGTCGCAGTTCTCGGTTAGGATGCAGATGACTTTGCCTTTGCGGGCCTTGATTTCCTGTATGTTGGCCAGGGTTTTTTGGAAAATCTCGCCGTTGGTGGCGAGGAAGACGCTGGGACATTCCTCGCAAATCAAGGCAATCGGACCATGTTTCATCTCAGCCGCAGGATAGCCTTCAGCATGGATGTAGGAAATTTCCTTCAACTTTAGCGCTCCTTCCAGCGCGATGGGAAACATTTCCTGTCTGCCGAGAAAGAGGAAGTCATTGTATTGACTGTATTTGGCAGCGATTTTGCGGATGGATTCGGCGCAAGTGAGTGTTCGCGATACCAGATCCGGCAAGGATTTGAAGGCCTCGACCATGGCGGCGCCATCGCTGTAGCTGAGATCGCGGATGCGCCCTAGGTAGAGCGCGAGCATCGCAGCCAGCATGACCTGAGAGGTAAATGCCTTGGTTGAGGCAACCCCGATTTCGGGCCCCGCGTGCTGATAAATGCCGCCATCTGCCTCGCGGGCGATCGAACTGCCCACCGAGTTATTGATCGCCAGGGTTTTGTAGCCCTTGCGCTTGGCTTCGCGCAAGGCAGCCAGGGTATCAATGGTTTCGCCTGACTGACTCATCGCCACCACCAGTGTGTTTTTGTCGAGTGGAGCGTTGCGGTAACGGAATTCTGATGCGTATTCGACTTCAACGGGTATGCGGGCAAAACGCTCGATCAGGTATTCGGCAACCAAACCGGCATGCCAGGCGGTGCCGCAACCAATAAAGACAATGCGGTCAATTAACCGCAGCTCACTTGGACTTAAATTGAGACCGCCGAACATCGCCGTGCTGCCATCATCGGCAAAGCGTCCGCGCATACCATTTTGCAAAGCCTGCGGCTGTTCAAAAATCTCCTTCTCCATGAAGTGTGAGAAGTTGCCCAGCTCGGCATCAGTGGTATCCCAGTCGACCGTGTGGATAACCGCCTCCACGCCTTCATCGCTGGTGGTGGAGATGGCAAAGTTATCTTTATTAAGTAATGCAATTTCGCCATCATTGAGGTAAATCACGTTGGTGGTGCGACTGGCGATGGCGTTCACATCGCTGGCAAGCAGGTGTTCCCCTTTGCCAACGCCAACGATCAGGGGGGATCCCCGGCGGGCACCAATCAGGGTGTCGGGGCAGTCTTTGCAAACCACGGCGATACCGTAAGTTCCCTCAACGTGGAAGAGGCTCTTGCGCACTGCTTCGTAAAAGCGCTTTTCCGGCTCTTGGACCGTTTCCTTGTCGTAGTGATAGGCGATCAAGTTGACCAAGGCTTCCGTGTCTGTTTGAGACTTGAAGACAAAGCCTTTTGACTCGAGGAAGCGTCGCATGGAGGTGTGGTTTTCAATGACCCCATTGTGGACCATGGCAAAGCGTCCATCGCTACTGCTGTGCGGGTGGGCGTTGACTTCGGTAACGTCACCGTGGGTGGCCCAGCGGGTATGACTGATACCCATCCGGCTCTTGTTGGTGCCGGGCTTGAGGGCATCGCTCAGGTTTGCAACGCGGCCAGTGCGGCGCACGATTTGGATGTCGCTAGAGTAATCGGGGTCGAGCAGGGCAACGCCAGCGGAATCATAGCCTCGATATTCGAGGCGCTTTAAGCCATCCAACAAAACAGAGTCCGCTGCCCGCTGGCCAATATAACCGACAATACCACACATGCGTAATGTAATTTGCCAAACAACCACTTGCTGCAAGCTTATTTTCCAGTGATGACTAGAAAATGGCAGTTATCGACCGATTCCAGTCGACAATTCAATTTGTAGCTATTTAATCGGATTCGATCGTTTTTCTCAATCTTTTTCACTTTAAGCTACCATTAGCCATGAAAGGTAACACCATTTGCATCATTATGGGCGGAGGCCGTGGAACACGCTTGCACCCACTGACCAAGGACCGCTGCAAGCCAGCCGTTCCGCTTGCCGGCAAATACCGCCTGGTGGATATCCCAATCAGCAATTGTCTCAACTCTGGCCTAAACCGAATTTACCTGCTTACCCAGTTCAATACCGCATCGCTGCACCGTCATATCCAGGACTCCTACAAGTTTGATCCATTTGGACGCGGCTTTGTCGATATTCTTTCCGCCGAACAAACGGAATCTGGTGAAACCTGGTATCAGGGAACCGCTGATGCGGTGAGACAAAATTTACTGCATCTGGGGGGGGTCACCGAGCGGGACCGGGTCGTTATCCTCTCCGGCGATCAGCTCTATCGCATGGACCTGCGCCAGATACTTGCCCAGCACGAGAAAACCGCTGCCGACGTCACCGTCTCCGCCAAACCGATACCTTCCAGCCAAGTCGAGGGCCTTGGACTTATGCGAGTGGCAGACGATTTGTCGATCAGCGAATTTGTCGAAAAACCCAAAGATCCAAAGGTTATTGCCGGCTTGGCTATTAGTGAGAATGTACGATTGAAGATGAATGAGCCTGAGGATATCGATTATTGTCTGGCCTCTATGGGTATCTATGTCTTCAACGGCAAGGTTTTGCGCGAGGCACTCGATTCTCCCTATACCGACTTTGGCGGAGAGGTGATCCCCAAATTGCTCGGGAAGGTGCGCTTGATGAGCTTTATTTTTGATGATTACTGGGAGGATATTGGAACGGTTAAAGCTTTCTTTGACGCCAATTTGCGCCTGACGGATCCGATTCCTCCTTTTAACTTTTTTGACGAATCAGCCAAGGTCTTTACGCATGCACGCTTTCTGCCAGCGTCAAAAATCAACCGTGCCAAGTTGGATCGGGCTATCATTGCAGATGGCTGCATTCTCAACGATTGTGACATTGAACACGCCGTCATCGGTGTCCGTTCGGTAGTTTCGCAGGGTGCTACTTTGAAAAATGTTGTCATGATGGGCGCCGATCATTTTGAAATATTGAATGAGATTGAGGACAACGAGCGCCTGAACCGTCCCAGTATTGGTATTGGGCCGGGTAGTGTAGTGGAAAATGCCATCATCGACAAAAATGTTCGCATCGGTGCAAATGTGCGCCTCAGTCCGGAAGGTAAGCCAGATGGTTTTCAAGAAGGTGCCGTTGTGGTGCGCGATGGTGTGCTGCTGGTGATGAAAAATGGCATTGTTCCCGACAATACCGTGATTTGATTGGCCAAGCGTGGAGCACTTGCAGCGCATTGAGTCCTTGCGGGCCGAGATTGCCCGCCACGACGCCCTCTATTATAAACAGGCGCAGCCGGAAATCTCTGATCAGGCTTATGACCTGCTAAAGCGTGAATTAGCTGAGTTGGAGGAGCAGTCCGGCGAGCTGCCCGGGCTTTATGATTCGCCAACCCAAGTGGTGGGGGATGATCGACTGGATGGATTTGTCAGCTGTCGTCACCGCCGGCGCATGATGAGTCTCGACAATACTTACAGCGAAGCGGATTTGCGTGCCTTTGCGGCGCGTGTGGAAAAACTCTTCGACTCTTTCTCACCCTGTTTTGTGGTCGAACCCAAGCTGGATGGAGTAGCGGTTAGCCTGACATTTGAGAAAGGACGTTTTATACGTGCGGTAACCCGGGGCAATGGTGTCGAAGGCGATGATATAACCACAAATTTAAGTCATCTGGAGGAAATTCACCAGCAACTGCCTGACGCGCCTGATTGGCTCGAGATTCGCGGCGAGATTTATATGACTTATGCCGAATTCGAGCGCATCAACCGCGAGCGGGAGCAAGCCAATTTGCCCCGCTATGCCAATCCGCGCAACCTCGCTGCCGGAACTGTTAAATTGCTCGACCCGAGGGAGGCACGGGCGCGCAAACTGTGCATTTCGCTGTATGGAATTGGCTACTGTGAGCCCGCGCAGTTCTTCCACTCACAAATGGAGGTGCACCAAAAACTCAAGCAGTGGCAGTTGCCAGTGCCGGAGCCAGTGCGGGAGGTGAGGGGAGTCGATTCCGTTTGGCAGGCGATAAACGAACTTGATGCCTTGCGCAAAGATTTTCCTTACCCAACCGATGGTGCGGTGGTGAAACTCAACGACTTCAAATTGCAACAGGAGGCCGGTGAGACCGCCAAATCCCCACGCTGGGCAATCGCTTATAAGTTTGAAGCGGAACGAGCGGAAACCCTGCTGCGTGCCATTAGCGTGCAGGTGGGGCGGACGGGTGTGCTGACCCCGGTGGCGATTCTCGATCCCGTGCCTTTATCCGGTACCATGGTTGCCCGCGCGACTTTGCACAATGAGGATGAAATTCGCCGCAAAGATATTCGTCCCGGCGATACCGTGCGCTTGCAAAAAGCTGGTGAGATCATACCGCAGATCCTTTCGGTATGTTTGGATAAGCGCCCTATTGGAAGTCAACCATTTGATTTCGCCGCACACTTGCAGGCCCTCGGCCTGGAGGCGGAGCGTGTCCCCGGGGAAGCGGTATGGCGTCTGCGCAGTCAAAACACAGCGGATCAAATAGGTCGTCGCATCGAGCACTTTGCCAGTCGAGTTGCCATGGATATCGATGGGTTTGGCCCTGCCATTGTCCAGCAACTGGTAGCGCATCAGTTGCTATCCAACGTTGCCGATTTATACCGCTTGCAAAAAGCCGATTTGCTCGGGTTGGATAAAATTGCCGAGAAGTCCGCCAACAATTTGCTGGCAGCGATTGAGGCAAGCAAACAGGCCGAGCCATGGCGCCTGTTGTTTGGATTGGGCATTCCGCATGTCGGTGCCCGCACGGCCAAGGAACTGCTGCGGGAATTTCATACCATTGAGACGGTTAGCGAGGCGGATGAAGAGACATTGGAGAAGGTCGAAGGGGTTGGCAGTATTCTTGCCCAGAGTATCCATACCTATTTTCGTGAACCGGAGAACGTGGAATTATTAACCCAGCTGAGGCAAGCCGGACTCAATTTTGGCTCGGGGATGCCCGGCAGTCAACGGCTCAGCGGCCCGCTGCTTGGCAAATCGCTGGTCTTGACCGGAACGCTGCCCACTTTGACGCGGGATCAGGCGACTGGAATGATTGAAGCGGCAGGCGGACGCGTTATATCCTCAGTAAGCGCCAAAACGGATTATGTCCTAGCGGGGGCATCTGCTGGCAGCAAATTGGCAAAGGCAGAAAAATTGGGCATTGCCATTATTGATGAAGCCCATTTTCGTGCGCTTTTGGGTTTTCCAGCTCAGTAAACACGAGGCAGGCAGAGTTGATGCAATAGCGCAGGCCGGTGGGCTCAGGCCCATCGGGGAAAACGTGCCCCATGTGCGAACCGCACACCGCGCAATGGACTTCCGTGCGCACCATGCCATGACGACGGTCGATGGTGGTGCCGAGCGCTTGCTTGTCAATCGGACGGGTAAAGCTGGGCCAGCCGGTGCCGGAGTTGTATTTATCGTCACTACTGAACAGCGGCGTCCCACAACCACGACAGGCAAAGATACCGTTGCCGGGCATATCGGCAAATGGACTACAAAAGGGCGGTTCGGTTCCGTGCTGACGCATGATGCGGTATTGCTCTGGAGTCAGCAGCGCACGCCACTCGGCCTCAGTTCGCTGCAGCGGAAAGGCTGCGGGATCAGGTTGATTGTCAGCTTTCATAAAGAAAAAACCCAAGATGGCATAAAATAGCATCATCGCAACAAGGGGGCTAAATGTTTCCAAACCGTAGCGGCAATGATCACCTGACCTGCGGCATTCGGATGAATCCGATCGTCGAAATTAAGACTCGGTTCTCCGGCTACGCCATCCAGCAAAAACGGCAGCCAGTCAACCCCCTCTTGCTCAACCACGGCAGCGAAGGCGGCCTGAAAATCGCGCACGTATCGGGCTCCCATGCTGGCGGGCATGCGCATACCCGCTAGCAGTATTTGCACATTTGGATTCGCCTCCCGCAGTGCGGCAACGATCCCCTGCAGATTGGACTGCATCGCTGCCGGATCGAGTCCGCGCAAACCATCGTTGCCGCCCAAGGCAACAACAGCAACATCAGGCGCCCCCGCACGTAGCAGCCAGTGCACACGGCGCAGTCCACCGGCAGTGGTATCGCCGCTCTGGCCAGCGTTCTGGATGCGGAATGGCAGTCCTTCGCGGTCGATTTTTTGCTGTAACAAGGCAGGATAGGCTTGTTCCGCTGGCAGGTTGTAGCCAGCCGTGATGCTGTCGCCGATGATTAAAATACGACCAGGCTCACTTGCGTTGAGACCATAAACACCCATGCTAATGAACGCACAGCAGGCAACGGTCAAAAATAGACCTCGCCAAGCGGCTAGCCAATTGAATTGAAATAAACGCA
>SKFT01000087.1 GCA_007117865.1 Puniceicoccaceae bacterium
CATGCCGAAACGCCTCCCAACGATGGCACGCTGGAACCGCTAACCGTAACCGCCTTCCGCTTTGAACAGCCCAAGGTCGAGGTGCCGTCGAATGTCACCTTAATTGACCGCGACACCATCACCCGCTCCGGAGCGACCAATCTCGCGCAAGTTCTGCGCGATGCCGCCAATATGCACTTCACCTCGCTGGGGGGACCGTCAAGTGCCAGTCTTGATGCGCGTGGCTTTGGCGCTAATGCAATGGTAAACACGCTCATAATTGTCGATGGAAGAATCGTAACACGACCTGATATGGGCGCATTCAATTGGACGCAATTCCCGCTTGAGAGCATCGAATCGGTTGAAGTTCTGCGTGGCGCACATACTGCCCTCTACGGCGATCGCGCGACAGGTTCAGTGATCAAGATTACCACTCGTCGCGGCACGGATCAGATGGAGTCTGCCATACAGGGTTCTTACGGTTCATTTCAAACTGAAAATCTGCGCTTCGGCAGCAGCGGACGCATTGATCGACTGGGCTATGTCATTGGTGGTGACTATTTTTATACCGATGGCTACCGCGATTTTTCAAATCAGCGCAATCGATCCATCAACCTAGGCTTGGATTACACACTGACTGACAGCCTTTCAGCTTACGCAAATGCCAGTTACTTAAGCAGTGATTACAATTTACCCGGAGCTTTGAGCGAAGCTGTTTTTTTTGCCAATCCCCGTCAGCGAGGCAATTTCTTAACCACAAACAACGAGAATTACACCAACTTGGGAGGTGGTATTGTGGCGCAGGATACAGGCTTCGGAACGTTTCGCGTCGATGGCGGAGCAATACTGCGAAAGCTTGATTATAATTCATCCGCACCTTGGGGAACTACGGATGTTGATCGAAGCGCAGATACCTACACGCTAACTCCCACATGGGAGATTCAAGCTAACGACACACTTTTACTGCTGGGTGTGGATTTTGTTCGCGATGAGATCGATGTTTCAGGCGTGAATGTTTCGGATTTCGTTTTTGGTGCCTTTACAACGCGTTACGACGCTGACATCCGCCGCAACCGTCTAGCGGTATTCGGTCAGGCTACTCATTACTTTAGTGATCAATTCATTGGCAATCTGTCCGCCCGCCACGAAACGGCGAGACTCAGAGTTAATTACATTGAAGCCACAGATCCTCTCAATAACTATTCGGATAATACGCGTGCAAACGAACAAGCCTTTGGTGTGGGTCTTACTCATCTTATAAATGATAATGCACGCGCTTGGATTCGTTTTGAACATTTCTATCGCTATCCCTCAACCGATGAGATTGCAGGTTATCAGGGATCCGGGGCATTCTTTCTCAGCAATTTGGATCCCGAGAGTGGACAGACAATTGAGCTAGGCGGCGATCTGCGCCATGGCAATTGGCTGTTCTCTGTAAATCCTTTTATCACTTGGTTGAAAGATGAAATTTTCTTCGATAGCAGCCCCGGCGTATCTGAAAATAGAAATTTCGACAGTAGGACCCGTCGCTATGGAAACGAGCTTACGGTACGTTACGACGAACCGCTTTGGGGCATCGGTTTTTATCATCGCTACATTAAGACAGAGGAACGCGGAGGTCCCACCAAAGGCCAACGCATCGCCCACGTGCCAAGGAATCTTATCAATGCCACAGCAACGATACGTCCAGTCGAAGGTCTTGATCTCACTACAGGTCTAAGCTACCGAGGCTCATTCGACTCGGATGCTGGTGGTCTAGGCAGCAATGCAGGCGCTATTCCTATCGGCGGAACAACAACCTACAACTTGAGAGCTCGTTACGTAGTTCCTTTTGTCGAGGGACTGGAGCTTTTGGGTAGCATTGAAAACCTCACTAACAAGCGCTATGCCAATTTTGTCCAATTCGGCAGCTACTACCCTGAAAACGGGAGGTCACTAAGTATGGGCGTTCGCTACCGGTTTTGATCATCCAGATCGCTTTATCCGTCGCAACAGGTTGGGAAAATCGCCCGCAGTGCACTCTAGCCGCCTGTGTTTTTTACCCGAGGCACAAGACGGTATAAGGCTCACGCATTGTCTTTATTTTTTGCAGGGCCTAAGTCCGACAGGCTGCTAATACGGGAAATTTACCTTGTGTAGGGCAAAGTAATCACTCTAATTGGTCACCATGAAAGAGCGCACACTGAATAGTCGCAACATCGTCGCCTGCCTGTGGGATTTTGATAAAACTCTCATTCCCGGCTACATGCAAAGCCCGCTTTTTAAAGCTTATGGAATTGACGAAAAACGCTTCTGGAAAGAGGTAAACGAGCTGCCAAAAATCTACGCCAATCGTGGTTGCCACGTCTCCAAAGACACTGTCTATCTCAATCACCTATTGAGCTTCATCAAAAACGGTTCCCTCAAAGGACTGACCAACAGCCGCTTGCGCACACTGGGGGAGGAGCTGGAGTTTTATCCCGGCTTGCCGGATTTCTTTCACGAATTACGCCAGGTAACCATTTCCAAACCGGAATTCCGCAAGCACGACATTACCCTTGAGCACTACATCATCAGCACGGGCTTGGCAGAAATGATACGTGGGAGCGCCATTGCCGATTTCGTCGATGGTATCTTTGGCTGCGAATTCATCGAGGCTCCGCTACCCCCCAACTTCAGTCAACAGAGCGAGCTACCGCTGGAAATGACCTTTGAGATCAGCCAGATCGGTTCCATCGTCGACAACACTATCAAAACCCGTTTTATATTTGAGGTCAACAAAGGCACCAACCGCAATCCGCAAATTGATGTCAACGCCAGTATGAGCCGTGCCGATCGCCGTATCCCCATTGATCACATGATCTACGTTGCCGATGGTCCCAGTGATGTGCCGGTCTTCTCCGTCGTTAAAGGTAACGGCGGTCGCACCTTCGCGGTATTTGATCCAAGCAATCCGGCCGAGTTTGCGCAAAACGACAATCTGTTGGCTGCTGGACGCATTAATGCTTACGGTCCAGCCGACTACCGTTCCAACAGCACTACTGCCATGTGGTTGAAAATGCATGTGGCTAAAATCTGCGATCAGATTGTAGAGGAGTGTGAGGAAGCACTCTCCAACCGCGTCATGTCCGCCCCCACCCACCTGCACAAACCCGATGTGGAGGACGATGGCTTAAGAAAAGATCCTGATATTGCCGAACAAGCACAGTTGTTCAATGAGTAGCATTTTATTAGTCAAGAAGCTTGCGGGGCAAACAAAGTCGCTTGGTCTCACTGCGCTTAGTCTGGCCTGTCTTGCCCTCTCGCTATTTGCCGGAGAAGCATCCGTCAGCAATAACCCCAGCTTCCTGCGCGTCGCTTCCTATAATGTTGAAAACTACCTCTTGATGAACCGCCATGTCGATGGACGCTGGCGTCGTGATTATCCCAAGCCAGAAGTTGAAAGAAACGCCCTGCGGACCGTTATCCGTTACCATCAACCCGATATCCTTGCGCTCCAGGAAATGGGCGAGGACGCTTTTTTAATGGAGCTGCAAGCTGACTTGCGTGACGAGGGTCTCGACTTTCCCTACCGCGTTTGGATGGAGAGTAACGATGGGATACGCCATCTGGCCGTGTTGTCAAAAATCGAACCGGTAAGCATACAATTCCACAACGATCTCGACTTCGCCTACCGCGGCGAACGCAGCCGCTTGCGTCGCGGTATGCTAGAGGTCGTATTTAACTCTGGGCTAGACAGCCCGCAGCATTGGCACCTGTTTGTGTTCCACTTAAAGAGCAAGTGGACGGAATGGGATGACGACCCTGAAGCCACCTTGTTTCGCTCGCGTGAGGCCGAAGCCGCACGCAACTATATCATTGAAAAGCTAGCCCCTGAAGACGGCAGTTTCTATCTGATTGTCGGCGATTTGAATGACGATCCGAATAGCGGACCCGTGCGCCGATTTCTGAGTCGCGGTGATCGCACTATTGGGATTGCATTGCCGACGGCGGATGACCGTGGGCACGTCTGGACCCAGTTCTGGCTTCGCCGAAGCCTTTATTCGGTTAAAGATTACCTAATCCCCTCGCCCGCAATGGCAGAGCATGTCATCGGGCAGCGCGGACACATCAGCTCGCATCCCCAAAGCAAAGAAGCCAGCGACCACCGTCTGATTTACATCGATCTCGCAATCGCTCCCTGATGTTATCACTATCGACTCCTGATTTTGGGTTAAACAAGCCGCCCTGCCTTCGCTCTTCGTCTTTCCTGATGCAGCAGCTGTTGTTTACGTTCAATGCCCCAGGCATAGCCACCCAAACTACCGTCCTTGCGAACGACACGATGACAGGGAATCAATAAGGCAATGGGATTGTGTCCACAGGCAACGCCCACCGCGCGTACCGCTTTGGGCATTCCAATGGCGCTGGCAATTTGTCCATAGTTAACGGTTTGCCCCCACGGAACAGTAGTAATTTCAGCCCAAACCTTCCGTTGAAATGGAGTTCCCCGCGGCGCAAGTGGTATTTCGTTGTTAATCACTTCTCCTCGAGCCACGGCCTGCAATATCCGGATCCACTCCAATGCGATGGATGCCGTTGATGTTGGCAATGCGGCTGGGCCGGTCGATTGGATTAGATCCACAAATTGGAATGCGTGTATCCCATGAGCAGAAAAAAGGATTTTTCCATTACCCAACACCGTATTGATCTCAAGTGAATGCATGGGGAGGTCCATCAACGCATTGGGTAACAGCGCAACCATGCTAATAAAACAGTCCATGGCCAACCGATCTGCAACATAAAATTCCAGTAAAATGCAGCATTGCAAAGCCTCGACGATATTCCCATGTTGATGGAATGTTTGCTAACAACGACGCCTTGTCCTCGGTGCCGGATTCGGTTTGGACAGATATTCAGTCATTGCCCCGGGCGGAACGGTGCGAGCGATTGAAGAACGCGCTCGATATTTCAACCCGCGATCTCGCTCGCGCCCTGGCACAAGAGCAGGGTTTAGCTTATTTGGAAACCCCTGAACTGGCGAACAACCCCACGGCGATTCTGCCGAAACGCATCATCCATAATTTTCAATGTTTGCCCCTGGCTGACAAGCCCGGTGGTGACAACGATGAAATGCCACCTTTGCGCCTGCTAACGCTTTGGCCACCGGATCGGCGCATGAATCAATGGGTTCGTGCCGCAACGGGTCGTGCAGTGGAATGGTCGATTGGTCCTGCCGATTTTATCGGCGAAACCATCACAGAACAATTCGGCGTCGGTGCCGATAGCTTGGATGAAGATGAGGTAGAAGCCATCGAACCGGAGGAGTCGGCAATGGAAGAGGACGCCGACGCGGCCGTCATACGTTTCGTCAATGAAATCATTCACCGGGCCGTGCAGGATCGGGCGACCGATATCCACTTCGAGCCTTTGCGCGACTCTTTGCAAATCCGCTACCGTATCGATGGTAATCTGGTTTCCATCCGGTTGCCGGAAAACCTGGCTCGCTTCCAGGATGCGATTATTTCGCGTCTAAAAATCATGGCCAAGCTAAACATTTCTGAAAAGCGACGACCACAGGATGGCCGCATTGCCTTTGGTAGCGGCGATGCCGAATTGGATATTCGCATCTCCACCTTCCCCACCCTTTACGGTGAAAGCATTTCCCTGCGCTTACTTACCCAAAAATCGGCTCCCATCTCGATGCGGGAATTGGGCTTGAGTGAGAGCGAAAGTGCTGCTGTCGCTCGCTCGCTGACCTCTCCTCATGGCATTATCTTGGTAACAGGGCCAACCGGCTCCGGAAAATCGACTTCTCTGACCGCATTCATCCGTACTATCAACCGTCCGGAGCGCCGCATCATTACCGTTGAAGATCCGGTCGAATACGAGGTGCCTGGAGTCAACCAAACCCAGATTAAACCTGAAATTGGGCTGACTTTCGCAGCTGCACTTAGACACGTGCTGCGGCAGGATCCGGATGTTATAATGGTCGGTGAAATTCGCGACCGCGAGACCGCCGACATCGCTATCCGCGCTTCATTGACGGGACACCTGGTGCTAAGCACGCTGCACACCAATGATGCGCCTGGTGCCTTAACCCGCTTGATCGATATGGAGATCGAGCCATTTCTCATCGCTTCATCGGTGGAGATGATTATTGCGCAGCGCCTGGTCCGCAGACTATGTGCCCAATGCAGTCAGCCCGCTGCACTTGAGCGTGACTTCGCCCTCTCCTGCCTGACAGCGATGGGTATTGACCAAGCCGAGGCCGTGCACATAGCGCTTGCACGCAAGCCGGTTGGCTGTGAAACATGCCGCGGGATTGGCTACCGTGGCCGCATCGGTATGTTTGAAATCCTCCGCGTAGATGATGCCTTGCATGAGTTAATTGTGCAGCGTGCCAGCTCCAGAGCCATCCGTCAAACCGCCGTGCGTCACGGAATGCGCTCGCTCATGCTAAGCGGTTGGGAACACATCAAGCAGGGGCGCACAACCTTTGAAGAAGTGATGCGCTATGCAGAACCTGAAGACAGCGAAAATCCATCCCCTCTAAGCACCCAAGCCACGTGAATCCACTACCGATACTCAGCATGACCGGACATGGTCATGGCGACAGCATTTCCAGCGATGGGCTGTGGCGCATCAGCGTTGAAATAACGACTGTAAACCGCCGCAATCTCGACCTGGCGCTATCCTGTCCGCGCGAGTGGAACGGACTGGAAGCATCCGTCCAACAGTGGTTACAGGACCGTATCGCGCGCGGGCGAGTGCAGGTTAGCTTGCGTGCGGAGGCCGCCCACTTTGAACAACACGGCTCATTGCGTTTTGATCCCGGTCAACTCTCCAAGGATCTTGCCGCATTGCGCGGACTGGCACAGACTGAGGGGATTGCTTTTCATCCAGACGCACACTTTTTGTGGAATTGGGTTCAGCAACGCAGTGGTCAAACTTCGCTGCCGCATTGGGATGAGTTACTCAGTCCTATTGCCGAAGCATTCAAAAATGCCCTTGCGCAAGTCCTGGAGATGCGTGCCAGTGAAGGGAAGGTTTTGGCTGCCGACCTTCAGCAACGCCTGCAAAGTTTATCCGCATTAACCGATGAGATGATGCAACAGGCTGCCGAAATGGTGCCACGCTATCAATCACTGTTGGGCGAACGCCTGACCAAACTAGGGCTGGAAATAGATCTTGATGACGAGCGGTTTTTGAAGGAAATCACCCTTTTTGCCGAGCGCTGCGACGTCAGCGAGGAAATCACGCGCCTGCGCAGCCATTTACAACAAGGGCTCTGCATACTTGGCGAAGGCGGACCCGTCGGCCGCAAGCTGGACTTTCTTTGCCAGGAAATTCATCGCGAAATCAACACCATCGGCTCCAAGTCTGCCACCGTTGAACTCACCCGTCGGGTGCTCGATGGTAAAACGACCCTGGAGCAACTGCGCGAGCAGGTGCAAAATCTTGAATAAGCGGAAGTCCAATCGCTTTAAATTGTATAAGACGCTTTGAAATAACAACGGTTCTTCGCTAATTTTAATGGATTCATGCATAGAGGAAGAACGGACCAAGAAGATTATCGGCGCTGGAATTGTGGTGCTGCCAAGCGCTTGATTAAGTCAGCTTTGTCACGCGCTATGGCTGATTTAAGAGCATCAACACTCTCAAAACGCTGCTCGGGTCGCAGAAAATCCAACCACTCCACTTGCAGGGCAGAGCCCTCGCCCAATGCCGTCTGCCCAAGCAGATGACACTCCAACAACGGTTGCCTGGCATCTCCTTCAACTGTCGGACGGATGCCATAGTTTGCAATTGCGGGCTGCCAAATACTATTACCCTCGGAACGCTCGCGAAGGCGGACAAAATAAACGCCAAATCGCGGCAAACATTCCGGCTGCCAAGCCAAATTCAAGGTAGGAAAACCTATCTCACGACCCATTTTCCGCCCTCCAATAACAACCCCCCGCGTGTTATAATGATAGCCCAGGAGCGCGTTGGCTTCAGTAATATTGCCTGCCTCAAGTGCTGATCGTATCCGTGTGCTGCTAATGGGTTCCGCATTCATTTTAATACGCTCGGCACTGAATACCGAGATTCCCAAGTCCCGGCCAACTCGCGACATTAGCCCCACATCCCCCACGCGGCCCTTGCCAAAGCGAAAATTCTCGCCCACATAGATAGCTTTCAAACCCGGACAATGTTGACTCAATAAAGGCAAGAAATCCTCTGCCGCAATTGCTGCAAAATCGCGATTGAAAGGATGACAACAGACGTAATCCACACCGAGTTGGTGTAATAAATCCAATCGATAGGCCACGGGCATTATCATCCGCGTTGGGTTGTCGGGACGAAAAAGGTGGCTCGGATGCGGATCGAAGGTCAACACTCCACTAACAGCTTCATCCGCAAGGGCCGAGTTGTAAGCACTTAGAATTACCGCCCGATGCCCTAGGTGAACGCCATCAAACATGCCAATCGCGAGGTGTAAGCCCGATCGGCTAAGCTGGCCCATTTTAGCTAGATCAAGTAAGGGCCGACTCGCGGGTGAGCCATCTGCCTGGTAATTCAGCGATTGCATACACCCTACCCAATGCCGATTGGCGGTATTTCTGACAAGCTCAAATCAACTCACAAGCACCACCCGCACAAGCTGCGACATCGGCTAAACGGGTCTGATCGTCCGCCTCTGCCATTTCGCGGTAATCGACTTCCTGATAGACTAATTGATTCCAGCGAACTGTATCTTCCGGGGTAGATAAAGACTCGCGGGGTGCCTGACGATAGGTTTTATCGCCACTGTCAGCCAACAATGCCACACCTGTAAAATGTTTGCGTTGCTGCCAAATCAAGTCGGCTACCGCATCCCACTCGTCATCTTTCACCGTTACGGTATTGGATACATTGTGATACAGCCCCGGATTGAACTCCCCGTCGCCGGTGCCGGCCTCAACCCAATTCCTCTGTACCACCAGCACGTGATCCAAAAATGTCAGGGCATCCACATCATCCCTACAAATCGCCCCCTCCGGCGCCTCAACCGGAAATGAAATCACATCATCGGTCTGTGGATTGTAGACACTGGCTTCACTCATATGTGGATTTTTTTGCTTAAAGTGGCGGTAAACAGGATCCATGCGATTGACTTGAACCCGACGAAAATAACGCCTTGCGTGATGCGGATGAATACCCGAACCCGCAGCTAGAAGTAAAGAAGCCGTTCCCTCTGGTTTGACACAGGTGCTACGCGCCGCAGGTTGAATGCCGAATAAGTCGGCAAAAATGGCATTGGTCGCCTTGACCACGCGAGCACCCGCTTGTAACACCTCTGGACGCAATAAAATATCGGGCCGATCCAAAACCCCGCAAAGGCTGACTCCAAGCAGGGCCTCACGCTCATTCAAAAATCGGGTAATTGGTCCCAAATAATCGATTTTCGTATACGCCGCCTGCAAAGTCCCCAACAGCGATGCCTGGCGGCACGCTTCGAGGAATTGCTGCGTGCTATCGACGGCGGCGCCATTGACAGTAGTCAAATTGCACATTTGCCAGCCGGACACTACCTCGCCTTCCTTCAATTCGCCCCGATAACCGAGAGCCCGAAGCCGTGCAATGGCTGCTGCGTCCAATACCGCCCGCGGACAAAGTCCGATTTCAACACAGGGATTGGCACCATACTCTTCATTCTCAGCAAAATAGAATCCCGGTTCGCCTGACTCGCGAATGCGCCGAAACAGATCGTTGAATACTTCGCGATCGGCATTTTCCCTGACAATTAAGGCAGAGTTATTCGAGTAAGCCCGTTGCGGATTTTCCTCAAACCAGTTGCCTGTCTTGGCATTTGCCATCTCTTCGTCATCTGGCGAAAACAAGCAAATCGTTGCCGAGCGTCGGATTCCTCCCGCCAAAACAGCACGGGCGATATACATCACGATATCATAAACTTCGATCGGCTTTAAGTGACGTCCAGCCGCGCGTCGCAATACTTTGCCGATGTCAATTAAACTGGCTTTCAAAGGTAAATGACCTGGCGCTTTGCCACCCGAGGTTTTCAAATCCGTGCCACGGGGCCGCACCAAGGAATAATTAAACTCAGCCAACCAACCCTCATAATGGGAGCGAAACAGTGCATCAACGGCATCCGACCAACCAGCAATACTATCGCCAATAGCAAAGTGACGGACGGACAGCTCGTTGTCCGGCAGCCGCTCGGGCAACGGTGGTATGTTGCGGACGTGGTGCTTTTGCGCAGAAAAGCCAACGCCGACACCACTCAACAATAGGTAAAAACACTCACGGAAAAATGCCACTCTGTTGGCATGTGAAAAACTGCAATTGTAGATCCTTGCCTCATTCGCCTCAATCGCGGCTCCACCAAATTGCAGGGAACGCATCGAAGGTAG
>SKFT01000028.1 GCA_007117865.1 Puniceicoccaceae bacterium
CTGAGCATGGGCAAACCCTCTTCGGTGCAAAGCTGGGTGAGTAATAAACGTGAAGACGAAGGAGTAAAAATATGGCTTCAAAAACTACAAAATTATGGAAACTTGCTGACGCTGTGGTCAGTTATTTCCTCACGCACAAGATGGGCCAATCGCGGCTGAAAGCGCAAAGTTTATTCCCCATCTACCCGCTCGATGCCTGTTTCGGTAAAGCGAATGAGACGTTCCTTGTACAGCGCACCGAGGGCTTGTTTGAAGGCTTTTTTGCTGGTCTTGAAGCTTTTGCGGATGGCTTCGGAATCGCTCTTGTCATTGAAGGGCAACTTTCCGTCCGCTGCCTCCAGTTTATTCAGGATGACCTCGCGGATGGATTCGACCCGACCGTAGCCTGCGGGATCGCGCCGTAAATCGATTTTTCCGTCGGCGCGAACGGTTCTGACATAGCCAGTAAATTGATCCCCTGTTTCAAGTTGGTCCGCTGTTTCGGAGTGGTAGAGCAGCCCGCGATAGCACTTATCGACAATGGCTTTGTAGCCGAGTGGTGAATCTCCATAGATGAGAATATGGACGGCATCATTCGGCTCATACGCTGGTCGCTGTTCGGTGAAATGACGATGAAGGCGGGTCGATGCGACGATGCGGTTGGTGTATTCATCGACATAAACGGCTACGACGATCCCATCTCCTACTTCGAGCGGATCATCGTCCTGCTCGCGGTAAGGCAACAAGAGGTCTTTATCCAGTCCCCAATCGAGGAAGAATCCGATCCGTTCGTTGATGCCGATCACTTCCAGGTAAGCGATTTCACCCACTTCGACGAAAGGACGTTTGGTGGTGCCGACGAGACGCTCTTCGGAGTCGTTGTAGACAAAAACGCGAACACTCTGACCGACCGCCATCGGTTCTGTTACACAGGCATCCGGTAGCCGGACCGGACCCGCGGTGCCACCGTCCAGTAAGAAGCCATTGTCCATGCGTTCCTGCACTTTCAGCTCATTCCATTTTCCCAAATTTAGCATTCCCGCAATTAGAAAGGAAACCCCATTCACTTGCGAGCCTGTATCGTGTGCAAAGGAAGAGGGGAGAGGGGGCGGCGGGTAAAAAGCTGAAAAACTGAAATACTAAAAAGCTGAAATGCTGAAATGGTGGTAATAAGCTCCGCTGTGGCAGAAGATTCCCCGGCTTTAAAAATGCGCCCGCGGCGGCGCGTTTTCATGATTTTCGCTTGTCTATGTGATCGGGGGTTGTTTTCAGTAGGGCATGGCTTGCAAGTTTCGCATTGTTCTGAGCGTAGTGACAATTTTCATATCCCGGAGCATTGACCGGTTCCTTTGGGATGTTGCGTGAAAAGCTCAATTCCCGGCTCGGATTTCTGCTACTGGCAGCGGGATGCGCTGTCGGTTTGGGAAATGTGTGGCGCTTCCCGTATATTACGGGTCAGTATGGAGGCGCCTCCTTTGTTCTGATCTATTTGCTTTTTTTGCTGTTTTTGGGACTGCCGGTGATGATTATGGAGCTGGCTGTTGGTCGGGCAGCTCAGCAGAATATCGGCAAAGCCTTTGAAACGCTTCAGCCGTCGGGCAGCAGATGGAAGTGGTTTGGCCATATCGGTATTGCGGGAAACTACCTCCTGATGATGTTTTATACCACCGTTACCGGCTGGATTCTATCCTATCTCTACTCCACATTAACTGGTCAGCTGGCGGGGCGGAGTCCGGAGGAAACGGGACAGTTTTTTGGTGACATGCTAACCGATCCTTATGCGATGACCTTGTGGATGGCGGCCGCTGTGGTGATCGGTTTTGTGGTGACAGGGATTGGTCTGCAGAGAGGGGTGGAGAGGGTATCGAAGGCAATGATGGTGGCGCTGTTTGGTTTGCTGGCTGTGCTGGTGGTAAAGGCGATTTCTCTGGAGGGCGCTGCGGAAGGGCTGCGATTCTACTTGCTACCCGATTGGGCGCGGTTTTTGCAAGAGGGGCCTTATGAGGTCGTGATGGCAGCGATGGGGCAGGCGTTCTTTACGCTGAGTTTGGGAATGGGTGGGATGGCTATTTTTGGCAGTTATATCGGTAAGGAGCGTGCCTTGCCTGGAGAGTCGCTACGAATCATGGGGATTGATGTCATAGTTGCCCTGATGAGTGGTCTGATTGTTTTTTCCGCTACCTTTGCTTTTTCGGTGAGTCCGGATCAGGGCCCCGGCCTTATTTTTGTTACGCTGCCCAATATTTTTAATCAGATGACGGCCGGTGTTCTGTGGGGATCTCTGTTCTTTCTGTTCGTCAGCTTTGCCGCAATTACTACGGTGATCGGAGCGTTTGAAAATATTGTGAGCTACTGGATCGATACGCACGGCTGGAGCCGCCGCAGGGCCTCGCTGGTTAATGCAGTCGCCCTGATTCTGCTGTCGATGCCCACTGTGCTGGGATTCAGTGTCTGGTCACACATCCAGCCACTGGGAGAGGGGAGTACTATTCTTGGGTTGAAGGACATGGTCCTGAGTACAACCGTTTTGCCGTTGGGCGCGCTGGTTTTTCTGTTTTTTACAACCAGCCGCTATGGCTGGGGATGGACGGCTTTTCGGAATGAGGCAAACAGGGGTGAGGGGCTGAAATTGGCTGGCTGGACCCGGATCTATATCAGTTACATTCTGCCACTGATTATCCTTGTGATATTCGTCCGCGGCTACTGGAGTCTATTTTTTGGCTAGGGACGGATGCATTAGAGGTATTGAATTCGTCGATTTGCGCTACAAGCGGCATCAGCTTCTCGATGGTAACGTGATCCATCACCACTACTTTATACCACTTGGGACTTTGATGATTGTCAGGCACGAGACCGAAGCTGCGCGCTACTTCCGGGGAAAGGTGCTGGGCGCGGATGGTAACAATGTTGGCATAGGGATTGCGGAAATAAGAGACTGCTTTGGAGTCGAGCTGTTTAACCAGCCAATCGGTGCGTTTCATCAATGTGGATATCTTCTCCTCCCAGCTGAAACGTCCGTAAGTCATCAATATCATCCATACCGCCACGGCATTGGCACCCGATCTACTTCCGATGAGAGTATAGTCCTCGCCCTCCACATAGCTGGCTTCTTTGGTATTGGCGTATTTGATCCAGCCCTTTCGAATCAGAAAAATCCCGGTTCCGTACGGTGCTTGCACCATTTTATGGGCATCGAGCGCCACCGAGTGAATGTGTGGATTTCTGAAATCCAACGCATTGTCGGGATTGGTAAATGGATAAATGAATCCCCCATAAGCGCCGTCAGCGTGTATTTTAAACATCACGTCTTTGGCAAGAAGGACCTGGGCATAGAGGGAGGGGTCATCTACGGAACCGAACATGGTGGTCATCATATTGGCGACCACGATGAAAAATTTAACGCCCGACGCATGCATGGTTGCTACTGTGTGCTCCAGCGCAGCCCGCTCTATCCGGCGTGTGGTGTCGGCGACAGGCACCACTCCCATCTCTATCCCGAGTAGATCGGACGCTTTGCTCATGCTGTAGTGAAAATCAGCTGAGCAAAGAATGGCGATCTCACGAGGTGCTGCCTTGTGTTCGCGCATGAAGTAGTTGCGGTATATCCAAATGGCCTGCGTATTGGCCTCTGTGCCACCGGATGCGACGTAGCCGTCAAAACCTCCGGGGGTGCCGTTGAGGATGTCTTCGGCGCAAATGGCGATGAGCTCGCGTTCGAGCGCTTGGGTTCCTTTAAAAAAAGACTCAGACTTACCCAAGGTATGGCAACCAATGTGGTTTGGGTTGCGGATAAGGGTGGTCAGAAAGGGCGCATCTTCTAGAAAAGGGGCGTCGTGGTAAAATACCTGACTATCCAGCCCCGATGCCGGCACCCCAATGGTGTTTTGGCTGTAAAAATCAATGTTTTGGCTCAGTGCACCGAAGACGCGTTTTTTGATCTCCGATGTTGAGAGTTTTTTCCAGGTGGTCATGGCTTGCCGCTCGGCTTTTTCTCAGGGTCGTAAAGGTGGGTCAACATCCGGTGCGATTTTTGTTAAACCCTTGTGGAAGTCAATTAAAACAGACCTATTGAAGGGAACCATTGCTGTCCAAATCTGGATTCTGACAGCATTGGCTGAAGTGCCGACGAACGTTTTCACTCTGAGGTTTTGCTTGATTGCCTTGAACCTAAATGGAGTAGTCAGGAGACAGAATTCAGGAGTCATAATGGAATCTAAGCGATTTATGAAGCAGACCACTTCGCCAAACTGGCGGGTGGTAGCTGAGGCGCAAGTAGTTGATAATGGTCAAGCAGGAGCTTGCCCCTCCAGAACATGCCTTCCGATGGAGGGACGCGCTCCGGTGCGTCCGCCCGTCTACGCCATCTCCGTCGCGCTACGTCGATTTCGATTTCGATTTGCTACGCCAGCTCCGCTTTCGCTACGTCGATTGGCTACGTCATCTTCGCCATTACTCATTTATCCCGTGGAATGCGAAGCTTATTCCACTGGGATTCGCCATTCATCCCGGCGGCGCGGTTTTATCTTTTGACCCCCTTGAAGGTTTGGACGCGGGCACGCTCTTCCTCGATGCTGCGCCAGGGGATTTTTTCACTGTCCTCTTTAAGCTGATAAAGCTTGGGATAATGCTCGCGGTATTCCGTTGGCGATAGTCCCATGCATTTGCGAAAAACATTGGCAAAATACTGACTGGAACTGAATCCGCAATCCATTGCGATTTCAGTAATACTCAGATCGATCCGACGCAGTAAAATGCGCGCTTTATCGACCCTTAGGCGCATCAGGTAGGCCATTGGACTGAATGCCGTTTGTTTTAGCACTAGGTTGGCAAAACGCGTGCGCTGAACGCCGCAGGCACTTGCCATGGCTGCTAGCGACCATTCTTCGCCGCAGCTCTGCCGCAGCTGCTCGAGAAACGTTGCCACGCGACGCTCGCTATCCAATAGCGTGAGCGGAACCTCCTGGTGGGCGTTCATCAAGCCTTGCAATTCAATCAGGACTACCAGCAGCAAAGCCCAGCCTTTGGCATGATCCAGTGGATCATTTGATTCAAATGCGCCAACCATCCAGGGAAACGTGCTGCCAATGCGCGGCCCGGCGGTCCATGCATGACGTCTGCTTTGGCAGAAGGTGCGACTCAGGGTTTGACTCTCGGTTTTGGAGAAGCCCAATTCAGGGGCAAAGCGAAATGATCGTTGCGGCGTATTTACCTCACCGGGGAGCTTGAAAAGCAAATGGTAGGCGTGGTTTTCCGGTTGCTGTAAAACAGGACTGCCATGCACCTGCCAGGGAAGAGTGAAGAAAATATCCCCCTGCCTGACCACCTCAATGCGCCCGTCAACAACCCACTCCATCCTGCCGCGACTAATGAAAGTTAGCTCCATTCCCCGGTTGCGATGTAAGGCGAGATCGGCTATGCGGAAATGGCCGTGGCTAATCAAGCTGGCAGAGTGCATGGTCAATTATGCTGATGAGGACAAGTTGTCTAGCAAGTATAAAATTTACCACTGTATTCCAGTGAACGCTATTTCTTTAGAGACCTGATATGATAGGGTTTTATTTTAATCCAAGCATTCACCCCCGTTCCAATAATATTATGCCGAAAGAAAAAACTGTCATCTTGGTCGCCAACGGCGACTTGCGTCTATCTGCCAACCAGAATTGCTGGGCTGAGCAGGAAAAAATGGAAAAAGAACTCGCCAAGGTCTTTGCCTCGATGGGAGCAAAGTTGAAGCGGGCGCATCCCTACAAGAAAGAGTTGAAGCATGGATTTATTTCCAGCCAACGCGAAGGCATGGATGTTTTTGCGAAGATCGACCGCAAGGCACCGTTGGTCGTTGCCGAGTCGGTTTGGCAGTATTCACACCATCTTTTGCACGGGTTGATTTCTCACGAGGGTCCCATTTTGACGGTTGCCAATTGGAGCGGAACCTGGCCGGGATTAGTGGGGATGCTTAACCTAAACGGATCCCTCACCAAGGCGGGCGTTCGCTATTCCACTTTGTGGAGTGAGAATTTCAGTGAGGACAAGGCATTTTTGAAAAATCTCGAAAGCTGGTTAAAGACTGGCAGCATCCAACATCCGATCACCCACGTGAAAAAATACATGGCGCGCAATGTGCCTGACCGCGCCAAGAAGGTGGCGGATAAGTTGGCTAAGGATTTGGATAAAAACAAGGCCATCATGGGTGTTTTTGACGAGTTTTGCATGGGCATGTATAATGCCGCGATTCCAGATGAACTCCTCTTTCAGACAGGTGTTTACAAGGAGCAGCTCAGTCAGAGCGCACTGTTCGCGGAAATGCGTAATGTGACCAAGGCTGAGGCCGAGGAGGTTTACAACTTTATCGTTAAGCGCGGGTTCAACTTCCATTTTGGCAAAAATGGCAAAAAAGATTTAACCAAGGCGCAGGTCTTGGATCAGTGCCGGATGTATGTCGCGGCCTGTCGCATAGGCGACACTTTTGGTTGCGATGCCCTTGGTATTCAGTATCAGCAAGGCCTGAAAGACCTTTGTCCCGCTTCCGATTTGGTTGAGGGTATGCTCAATAGCACTGATCGTCCCCCGGTTAAAAACGCCGCTGGTAAAATCATCAAGGCTGGCGAGCCCTACCCGCACTTTAATGAAGTGGATGAGTGCTGTGGACTTGATTCATTGCTCACGAATCGCATTCACAAAGCCTTGCGGCAACCCGTTGAAACAACCTTGCACGATCTGCGTTGGGGTGATTGGGATGCTTCGGGCACGACCGATGAATACGTGTGGGTATTCCTGATTAGCGGTTCGGCCCCTGTCGAGCATCACATTGATGGCTGGAAAGGCAGCCATGGTTTTCGCCAGCCGGCAATGTATTTCCCTTTGGGCGGCAGTACCCTGCACGGGGTTGCCAAGCCGGGTGAAATCGTTTGGAGTCGCGTGTTCATTGAAGAGGGCAAGTTGAAGATGGATATTGGCCGCGCCAAGGTCATCACTCTGCCGGAAAAGGAGACTCAGCGCCGACTGAACGAAACCACACCGCAGTGGCCGATTATGCACGCCGTAACCTACGGTGTCAGTCGCGATCAAATGATGGCCCGGCACAAGGCCAACCACATCAACGTGGCCTACGCCAACAACGCTGCGCAGGCGGATCAATGCTTATATGCCAAGGCCGAGTTGGCCAAGCGTCTCGGCATTGAGGTGTTCCTTTGCGGCAACAAGGCCGACGGCTCCAAGTTTTAGGGGCTACTAATAATCTTTAGGCAAAATTGACTTAAAGGTTCTACTCAGGAGAGCTATGGACAGCGCCCCAAAAACTAAAAAACTGCCTATTTTACCGAGCGGTGAAAAATGGCCCTTTTTCCTTTTGGCGAGCTGCTTCCTTTGGTGGGGCATTGCCAACAACATGACCGATCCGCTGGTCAGTGTTTTTACCGGTATTTTTGACGGCTTGACCAATTTTCAATCGTCATTGATCCAGTTTGCCTTTTATGGCGCTTATTTTTGTTTGGCTATTCCCGGTGCGATCATTTCGCGCAAGTTTGGCTACAAGCGAGGCGTTTTAGTGGGGCTGGGACTCTACATTATCGGCTGTCTGCTGTTTATTCCGGCAAGCCTAACCCAGCAGTTCTTCCCATTCCTGATCGCCTTCTATGTTTTGGCAGGCGGTCTTTCGATTTTGGAGACAAATGCCAATCCCTATGTTTTGGTGTTGGGACCGGAAGAAACTGCCACGCAAAGACTGAACTTGGCTCAGGCATTTAATCCGGTCGGCGCAATTGTCGGCACTTTGCTGGCGCAAATCCTGATTTTGGCAAAATTGGAAGGCTTGGATACCAGTATTGCTGAGGCGGATGTGCAGGGACAGCAGTTGGCCATCGTGATCGCGCCCTATGTGATCATTGGCATCGTGTTGATTGTTTTCTGGGTATTGATTGCCTCCAGTCGTATGCCGTATGTGGTAGAGTCGGATAAGCGGGTGCATTTTGTCGCTACCGTAAAAAGGCTGGTGCGCATTCCCAACTATGTTTTTGCGGTTGTGGCGCAGTTTTTTTACGTGGGAGCACAGATCACGGTTTGGACATTTACGGTTTTTTATGTCCCCGACCAACTCGGTCTTAGCGGCAGTGAGACGTTAAAGTATTTTCACCTGCCGGCTTTGATATTGTTTGGTGCTTTTCGTTTTATTTCCACTGCGGCAATGAGTCGGTTTGCTCCACATGCGGTGCTGACCTTTATGGCGGTAGCGGGAGTGGCCCTGTCGGTATTGGTGATCTGGGTTGGCGGTCACATCGGTGCTTATGCCTTGGTGGGCCTTTCCGCCTGCATGTCACTGATGTTTCCAACGATCTTTGGTCTCGGCAGCCGGGGACTTGGCGAGGATACCAAGCTGGGTGGCTCAGGTTTAATTATGGCGATTCTTGGCGGTGCTATTATAACCCCGATCCAAGCCTACATAATCGATATTGCCAACGTCAGCATCTCTTACATTGTCCCGCTTGTTTGTTTTGCGGTGATTGCCGCTTATGGTATCTATGCCGGACGCGCAGTGTTGCCAACAAAATCAGTGCGTGTGGTCATGCATTGATTTCGATTATAGTAGCCCCGACGTTCCAACCTCAAACACATATCGCGATACTTAAGGCCGAAGCGCATAGAATGCCGAACGGCCGCGATCGTATAAGTAGACTCGGCTAACAGCTTGCGCGGACAATAACTCTCGGGCCTCTTCCGGGGTCACGGGTTGCTGACCATTGATTTCACGGATCACCATCCCCGGGCGCAGCGAGCGAATAAATGGCGAGTTGATTTCCACTTCGGTAATGACCAATCCGGAGATGCCGCTGGAGATGTTGAATTCGGTTTGCAGGGCCTCGTTTAAAGGTTTGGCATGGACACCGGGCAGGATCTGTCCTGCCTGCACAATGGAGCGGGCATCCGCAGGCTCCATCAACTCCGCTTGAACTACCATGGGTTTGCTGTCGCGTATGAGTGCGATCTCCATCGCCACACCCACCGGAAGCTGGCTGATGGCGACGCGCAAGGCGGATGCGTTACGGACTGTTTGGCCGTTGATGGCAGTGATAATATCGCCATTGCGGATACCTGCCTTATCGGCGGGAAGACCAGGTGTGACTGTCTCTACCAAGGCACCGTTGAGGGAGGTGACACCAAAGGCCTCGGCAAGGTCCGCCGTTAAGTCGTTAACTTGAATGCCCATGACACCACGGCGGATTTCACCAGTGCGTATCAATGCCAGCGCAATGTTGCGTGCAAGGGTCGAGGGAATGGCAAAGCCAATGCCAATATTGCCACCGGTGCGAGACAGTATGGCAGTATTGATACCTACCAGGCGTCCCTCCGCATCAATGAGTGCACCGCCACTGTTGCCCTGGTTGATAGAGGCGTCGGTTTGAATAAAGTCCTCGAAGGCATCCTCACCAAGAATGGATAGATTTGAGCGGCCTGTGGCAGAGACAATTCCATTGGTTATGGTTAAACCGATGCCGAGTGGATTACCGATGGCAAAAACGATGTCTCCGACCTGCAGGTCATCGCTTTGCGCCATGCGCAAAAACGGCAGGTTTTCCGCCTCCACTTTCAAAACCGCGACATCCGTCCGCGGATCGCGTCCCACGACCCGTGCCGGTAGCTCGCGACCATCATTCAGCCGCACCAGAATTTCATCCGCCACATTGCCGCGCCGTGGATCGGCAATAACATGGTTGTTGGTAAGGATGAATCCATTAGCTGAGATAGCCACGCCGCTGCCAATACCTGCGGGAATGCGCCGCTCTTCAACTTGATCCGGCTGCTGCTCTTGTTGTGGCATGGGTGGCAAACCAAAAAAGCGACGGAAGAATTCGTCGCGCATGTCATGTCGTTGCGACCTCACCACTCGCACAACCCTGGCTGTGTGGACGGAAACAACGGCTTCTTTCGCTGGCGCGATGACCGGCGCATAACTGGTTAGACGCGTTGGATGCTCGCGGTTCAGTGGAGTTAAGTCCATGGGCAACTGGAAATCCGGTTGCAGACCATTGGTTGTCGCATCACCCGCCAATGGAGATTGCGCAATCCCGATAATGAATAAAAAAAGCAGCAAAAATTTCCTTAATTGCATGGGAATCTACTATGCAATAATCGTCCTCTGCGTCAATCGCTAGCAGCCTGTTGGACTTAGGCAATTGCAAATTGGCTGTGTTCTTTCGCCTGTCATGCGCTTCCGAGTTCAGAAGATTTAAAAGTGCACAAGGTGGTTTTCAGGCAGCCCATCTCTGATGTCCGACGGACTGCTATCGGTCTATCCTATTGAGAAAGACGGGTTCATTTGTTAAATGCTTGTAATAA
>SKFT01000001.1 GCA_007117865.1 Puniceicoccaceae bacterium
CTTCGGATTGGCGAGCAAGGCTATGTCTCAGCCGCTTGGGCAAGGGATTCCTGGGAGGCGCTCGAGGGGCAGCTGTTTAGTCGCTCCGGCCGTCGGGTTTACTGTAGTCGCAAAGGAGCACCGATGGGCATGCTGATAATAGGGGAAAAACTGCGTCCGGGCGGAAGCGATTTGTTTCAAAATCTAAAACAGAAGGGCATTCGCAGCACCGTGCTTACCGGCGACCAAAATCCCGAGCGTGAACTTTTGGCCGGTGTCACTTTGCTTACTGGAATGAGTGCGCACCAAAAAGAGGCAGAAGTAAGAGCAGCTGATAACGACGGTGATTACCCCATTTTTGTCGGTGACGGGATCAACGATGCCAGCGCGATGGCGGCTGCTAAAGCCTCCATCGCCATTGAAAGCGGCGCCGCGATTACAGTGTGGGGGGCAACGGGACGAGTAGCAGGCGATTCCCTGCAGGCTTTGCCAGCTGCCATTGCCCTTTGCCAGCAAACCAGGATGCGCATCCACGGCAACCTTCGCTACGCTGGCGGCTACAACGCGGTGGGCATAAGCCTCGCCGCCTGCGGCTTCTTGCATCCGGTGGTCGCTGCATTAATCATGGTGTGCTCCAGTTTTTTCGTCACCATGCGAGCGTTAAAGATCAAGGCAGAAAGCGTCGCCGATCCAACGCCTCAGGCAATTGGCATGACTGCGGGGCTACCAAAAGATGGCGCCGCCGCGCCAGCCAACGATACAACTCATCACGCATTCCGCGCGGAATCCAACTAAGGCATTTGGCAAGCATACGCCAAGGTCCACCCATAGCTTTCACTATAATAACTATTGCATCAGAATGGGTTGCGAATTGCTGCAACGGTCCTGCTGATGACAATTGTGCCACCACTAACGTTTCCAGCGCCCCCGATTGTCGCAATGCTGCAGGCAGGCACTCAGCCGTCTTGCCTTGCAAGGGAGCAAAAAGTATCGTTTGCGAACGATCATGACGAAGTATCCATTGAACGCTACTGGAACACAGCCCGCATTTACCATCATAAAAGACCACGCATTGGGTTGCTTGAGTAAGATCCATTTCAATCAAAAAACATTTCACTCTTTTACGATTCGTCGCGCCTGCAACGATTGGTAGCTTAGCATTTTTCGCTGAAAAAGGGTTTCCTGCTCGAACAGCCAGGGAAGTGTCTCATCCAACTGCCAATCAGGATGGGCGCAAACCAATTCGCGAGTCCACTCAACATAATCGGAATCATCGCTACGAAAATACAGCTTGGCATCATCCATTGAGCGCTCGGCCAGAGCGCTAAGGCTATCCATTTGGATCATGCGGCGGCGATGATGGCGTTTTTTTGGCCATGGATCAGGAAAAAGGAAAACGATGTTCTGTAGTTTTAACCCAGCCGGCAGGCACTCTATACACTCGAGCAACTCTGCCTTAATAAAATGCACATGCTCCAAACCTGCACGCGCAGCCTTGGAGCGGGCTTTTTCAATTCGCTCGCGCAATAAGTCCAAGCCCACACAAATCGTATTCGGGTATTGTGCGGCATAAGCCGTTAGCCAGTGACCATGCCCACAACCTGGTTCAAGCAGGCAGGAACCCACTTCGCCCAAACGCAGAGAAAGTTTTTTTCGCAACAATTTGCGCCGCTGAAGCTGCCGCTCCAACTCAAGTTTATGATTTGAGGTTGCTGGTTTCCGCGACTCTGCAGGTACAATATTAGAAGTAGGCGAAGCCATCAGCACCCCTATATTAAAGCACCCGATCAGTGTTCCACGCCACCCTTGCCGTGAACATGACCATGAGCGATTTCACTCTCTTCAGCCGCACGCACATCACATACGGTGACGTTAAAATTCAAATGTTCACCTGCCAGCGGATGATTACCGTCCACGGTCACCAATTCTTCCTCGACGGCAACGATACGAACTGAAATGGGTCCCTTGTCCGTGCTGGCTTGAAACTGCATTCCGACCTCCAGCTGTTCCACCCCCTGAAAGCGATCTTTGGGCACACGCTGACGTAGAGATTCATTTACCTCGCCATAGGCATCAGCCGGGGCAATACGTACTTTCAGCGAATCACCAGTTGCCTTACCCTCCAGTACCTGTTCAAGCCCTGAAATCAAGTTGCGATGGCCGTGCAAGTACACCAGCGGAGAACCTTCAGCTGAAGCATCGAGCACTTCGCCAGCGTCATTTTTAAGTTCGTAGTCAATTGATACGACGGAATCATTAGCTATTTGCATAGCCAGTAAGCTCAAATGATAAGCCATCCGGGTCAACCCAGAAACCGAACTTTTCTCTTTCCAATATTCTTTTCAAGATCAGTAAAATAAACCCGGTATATATTTTGGAGTAGTCGGACCTTTACCCTCTTCAGATGCAGAATCGAAATCACCCACTATAAATCCAGCACCATCTGCGCATCATTCACACTTTTGGCAGGGGACTTACTCCAGTGAATCCAATCGGCGGTGGTGGCATTAGGGTAATCGGGAAGTTGAAATAGGGCTTGCAGCAACAATGTCGATGCGAGGGCATCGTATAGGGCACAATGGTAAGTGTGCCGGGATGGTGGACAATGCTTGTCGGCGAGTGTCTTTAATTCGGGCATAAGCCCGAACTGATCGATCAGCTCATTTAATCCATAGCTGCCCAGTTGCGGATAAATCCTCCGATAAAGGGCGAGGCTATCAATCCAAGGTCCCCACTGGGCAACTTTTGCCTTTGCTTCGTTTGCCGCTTGAGTGAAATCCGGCGACAAACGGGGACAAGGCCAGACGCTTTTAAGTAAAGACGCCTCTACCGACGCGTGGTGGGCAGCCAGCACTCCGGACTCCCGCAAGCCGGCGAAGAAAGCCCAGTCATCCCCTATCGGCAGACATTTAGAGAGGTCCTGCGCGGATAGGCCATGCGCCCAATGATCGTGCGGAGCAATAGGTCCAGAAGGATGACACAAGCGTGTCCAGCTACGTTTGATCCGCCCCGCGCAAATTTCCACGACGCCGTATTCGAGAATACCGCTGCTGGTAGAACCCTCAAAATCAATCATGTAAATCGGCACCGACACAACGCAAGCATGCCCCATCGATTAAGGCGCGCAACGCCAATTTTAATTTGGCTTGCGATTCCAGCGCACAATCCTCTTCTTAACAAAGTTATTATGGCAAAGGTAATTATCGTTGGAGCTGGTGGAGTTGGTAATGTGGTAGCGCACAAGTGTGCTCAGCAATCTGAGGTATTCGATGACATTTTGTTAGCATCGCGAACCGTATCAAAGTGTGATGCGATTGCCAAAGATGTTTTCGACAAACAGGGAGTCAAAATCCGCACCGTCGCCCTGGATGCGGATGATGTTGCCGCCACCACTGCACTACTGAAGGCGGAGCAACCACTCTTATTGATCAACGTTGCCCTTCCCTATCAGGATCTAGTGCTAATGGATGCCTGCCTTGCGGCTGGAGTGCATTATCTGGACACTGCCAACTATGAGCCACTTGACGAAGCAAAATTCGAATACAAGTGGCAGTGGGCCTACCGCGAGCGTTTTAAAAAGGCTGGATTAACGGCGGTGTTGGGTTCCGGATTCGATCCGGGTGTGACCAATGTCTTTTGCGCCTATGCCCTGAAGCATCATTTTGATCAAATAGAAACCATTGATATACTTGATGCCAACGCTGGCGATCACGGTTATCCGTTCGCGACCAACTTTAATCCGGAAATTAACATTCGCGAGATCACGCAGGATGGGCGCTATTGGGAAGGGGGTGAATGGAAGACCATCCCCGCGCTGAGCATCAAACAGGTCTACGACTTCCCAGAGGTCGGACCCAAAGACGCCTACCTACTGTATCATGAAGAACTGGAGTCCCTTTGCCAAAATATCCCAGGCTTAAAGCGAATCCGTTTTTGGATGACCTTTTCCCCGCAATACCTGACACACCTAATGGTATTGGAAAACGTCGGAATGACCTCCATTAAGCCGATTAACATCAATGGGCAGCCAATAGCGCCGATTGAATTTTTGAAAGCCGTATTGCCGGATCCTGCAAGCCTGGGACCTAGGACGAAAGGTAAGACCTGTATTGGTTGCGATATTGTTGGCAGCAAGGGCGGACAACGGAAGCGTATCTTTATATTCAACACCTGCGACCACGAAGCCTGCTATGCGGAAGTTTCAAGTCAGGCTATCAGCTACACGACGGGTGTTCCGGCAATGATAGGCGCGATGCAAATCGTCAAGGGCAATTGGCGAGAAGCTGGTGTATGGAACATGGAGCAACTGGATCCCGACGCGTTTATGGAGGCACTCGAGCATTACGGATTACCTTGGAAAATTATCGACCTGCCAGTAGCGGAACAACTGGATTGAGCGAGAAAGACAGCAAAGTCGCACGAGTCGTAATGATTTTCTTGAGACATCAAACCGTTTGCTGGAGAAGCACTAGGCTCATCGCTATTTTTCAGGGCTGGCAAATAAGCTCCTAAATATGCCTCAAAAAATATTTGGTTTGTCGTATTGTTTTTTGCATATTATCTGTGTGGTTGCTATTGACAGAAGTCTTTTGATCCCCAATAATTTAGCATACTTTATGAAAGTGGTTTATTTAAAACTGCGCCTTCAACACACCGCGATATGACCCCGCTAAGCTTCGAACTTCAAAGCGATACTCTCAAAAAATTGGAATCTCTGGCTCGCAAGACTGGCGCCAATAACAGTAGTGAGCTTTTTCGCTATCTCATCGATCAAAGTTCCCCGGAGCAAATTGTTCACAAGGACAAAACGCAAAAGCAATTCTCTTTTCGCCTTTCCGCAGAACAACACGCCAAGCTATCCGCACTCGCGAATAAGCTCGGTATCAGCGTTGGCGCAGCAATGCGTTTAGTCATTGAACAAACCCCGGTTGCCACTGGCGCATTGAAGCCTATCGGCAGACGAGGCAAGCCTTCTACCGTTGCGAACGGTTCGCGACGTAAGAAAAAAACAAACCAACCAAGGAAAGACACCATGGCTAGCAAAAAACCAGCAACCAAGAAAGCCGCCAAGAAAGCGGTTAAAAAGGCACCGGTAAAGAAAGCACCCGCTAAGAAGGCAGCTGTTGCCAAAAAAGCACCTGCCAAAAAAGCGGTAAAGAAAGCGGTTGCCAAAAAGGCTCCTGCAAAGAAGGCTCCAGCCAAAAAGGCTGTTAAAAAAGCACCCGCTAAGAAAGCGGTTGCCAAAAAGACAGTAAAGAAGGCTCCAGCCAAAAAGGTAGCCAAGAAAAAGGCAAAGTAAGCCGAGCGGTCAGGTAGAGCACCGGGGTAAACTTCGGCAACGCTTACCTTCCGACTATTATTTGAGCATTGCTCCTTGAGGCCGAATCGCAACGATCGGTTTCAAGGAGTTTTTTTTATGTTAATCGACCTACACCGCTTGCAGCAACTAATCAACTATCGATTTAATCAACCCGAGTTGGCAGAGCTTGCGCTAAGCCATAGCAGTTTGGTGGCGGAGCGGGATGATTTGCCGCCGGGAGGCAATCAACGCCTTGAGTTGCTGGGCGATGCGGTTATTGGGCTGGCATTGGCGGAAGCGCTTTATCATCAATTCCCTGAATCCAGGGAAGGATTAATCGCCAGTTTGCGCAGCGAGTTATCGCGTGGAGAGGTACTGGCAACGTGTGCGCGGCGCTTGCAGCTGGGAAGTCAGTTAAGGGTTGCCTCCGGAGAAGCGCGCTTGAATCCGAACCGCACTGACGCGATGCTGGAGGATGCCTTGGAAGCGATCGTTGGCGCGGTCTTTTTGGATGGCGGCTACCTAGCTGCAGCAGAGGTCGTGCGGAAAATACTGGAGCAGGAGCTATCTGACTGTATCCATGGCGCCTTTACGCAAACCAATCCAAAAGGTGCCCTGCAGGAACTGGCACAGGCGAATGGTGAGGGCTGCCTACCAGCCTATGAAGTGGTTGACGAGGCGGGGCCGGATCATAATAAGAGTTTCAAAGTGAAGGTTACCCTCAGAGGAAACAGCGCAACCGGCAGAGGTAGTTCGCGCAAAGCGGCTGAAAGCGCTGCCGCCAAAGCCTTACTGGAAGAGTTGCGGAAAGCGGATACCGACTTAGGGTAAGACGATTATGTCAGCCGTAAAACTGGACAGTTACGTCTTGGTTAGCGGACTCTGCCGCGAAGCGCTTCCGTGGTGGCTAAGCGCGATCAAAGAAGGTGAGATTAAGGGTAAGACTGCAACCAAGCATTTAATTTCGGTATACTGCGGCAACTCACAATTTGCGGAGTGCATTGCAGCTGAACTGCAAA
Organism: Puniceicoccaceae bacterium; assembly: GCA_007117865.1. Lineage (GTDB taxonomy): Bacteria > Verrucomicrobiota > Verrucomicrobiia > Opitutales > Coraliomargaritaceae > SKFT01. The sequence continues at coordinate 6,298 of SKFT01000001.1, forward strand.
CATGGCTTCGCTGGCAGAATCGTTCGACCTCTGAGGTGTTGTGGCTACCAGCCATGGGAAACACAGACAAACGAGCCCATGGTGCCAACGAAGAGGAACGCCAGAAAATCCTTGTACGCCTCTATGAAGGCTTAGAGGATGCTTCGCTTCAGCGGCTTTATTTAATAACCACGCCAGAATCCTTAAGCGTCGGAGCACCCTCTCCCGAAGCCTTTATACGCAGCGCTATCGTGCTACGAAGTGGCAAGGATTATCCAATGGAAAAGCTATTGGCGGCACTACGCGGCCCACTTGACTATGCGACGGAAGCGCTCTGCGAAGAACCCGGACAATATGCAGTGCGGGGAGGATTGGTTGATGTTTGGCCAATTGCGTCGGCGCATCCTTACCGGATCGATTTTATTGGTGACACCATTGAAAGCATACGCAGTTTTGACCCGGTGAGCCAACGGAGTAGTGCTGACTATACCGACCTATGCCTGCGTCCGAGTTTCATAACTGGCTCAGAAAATCAACCGGCTTCGTTGTGGGATTATTTGGATCGCTGGGATTGCCGTTGGCATCTGTTTTATGAACCCGGTGACTTGATTCGCGAGCATCCGCTCTTATTTGACAAAGCGGCTGGACAAAGTGGCCGCCCCCAAAACATCGCGGCGCGGATGCAGTCGGCCGCGACCAACGAACGGTGGCTCGCGCTGGCAGAAGTCGATAACGATCCGTCATTGTGGCGGGGGGCATCGCGACTGTGCATTGCAACGGAACCGATTGGGAACTACCGTCCATTGAGCGAATCTTTTTTTGATAACAAGTTGGGTGTTGACCGTCTGGAGTCTGGCAACATTTTGCGTCAGCACTTTGAGGTTCAACTGGCAGAGTGGATCCATTCAGAGAAAGCAGCGTTAACTTTTGCGGTGGAAACAGAGGCTGAGGCGAATGACATACAGGCCAGGCTGCGGGAAAATCCAACCACCCGCAATTTGCCGTATTCCTTTCAATATGGAAACCTTAGTGGCGGCTTTCGCTATCAGCCCGATGACTCGGCCGTAGCCGGATTGCATGAATTGCCGAATCCAAAGCAGGCGCAGATCATTGTCACCAGCGATGAGTATTTTGGACGTTTACGAAGACGCCTGCCATCGTTGGAGCGCAGGGCGCCCCGCAGCGAGCGCGCAGTGGATCATTTACTGGATTTCTCCGAGCTAGTTGAAGGAGATGCCCTGATTCACTTGCAGCATGGGCTCTGTCTCTATCGTGGGCTGAAGCAGGTGATGGTTAACGGTGTTAACTGTGAAGTGATCAGCGTTGCCTTTGCAGACGAGATCCTTTTACACGTACCACTACACGAATCGCACCTGCTATCTCGCTATGTCGGCCTGACCAAAGCGGCGCCCAAGCCAGCAAAGCTTGGCGGCTCTCAATGGGAGCGAACCCGTCGGCAAGCAGAAATTGCCACACTGGATCTGGCGGCGGAAATGCTGCGCATGGGTGCCACGCGCGAACACGCCAAGGGACATGCCTTTGCCGCCGACACGGCATGGCAAAAACACTTTGAAGCCGCATTCCCATTTAAAGAGACGAACGATCAACTCGCCGCCATAGATGCAACCAAGCGGGACATGGAATCAGGGCGACCAATGGATCGTTTGATTTGTGGAGATGTGGGCTTTGGTAAAACTGAAGTTGCTCTGCGGGCAGCCATGAAAGCGGTAATGGATGGCAAGCAGGTAGCCATATTAACGCCGACAACGGTTCTTTGTCAGCAACACTTTCAACATTTCGCCGAGCGCATGGCGCCCTTCCCGATTTTACTCGATCAGGTCAGTAGCTTTCGTACCGCCGGGCAGAATCGTGCTACGTTGGCGGAGCTAGCTGCTGGCAAAGTCGACATTGTCATCGGTACACACCGCTTGTTGAGTAAAGACGTTTTTCTGCCGCGACTGGGCCTGGTAATTGTCGATGAAGAGCAGCGCTTTGGTGTGAGGCAAAAAGAGCGCTTAAAGCAGTTGGGCGCAACTACGGATTTGTTGACGCTTAGTGCAACACCGATACCGCGCACACTGTACATGGCAATGTCCGGCGCCCGCGCAATGAGTATAATTGAGACACCGCCCGCCGAGCGATTGCCGATCCAAACCATTGTGCGCAACTACAGCGAAGATACGGTGAAAGGAGCAATCCAGGCTGAATTGGCTCGTGGCGGTCAGGTTTTTTATCTGCACAACCGCGTGCAATCCATCGAAATGGTGGCCGACAAAGTACGGCAACTAGCACCCAACGCACGCGTCGCCGTTGGGCATGGGCAGATGGCTGAACACCAACTGGAGCGCATTATGACACGCTTCGTCGCCGGTATCTTCGACGTCTTGGTATGCACTACTATTATTGAATCCGGACTCAACATTCCTAACTGCAACACCCTTATCATCGAAAGTGCCGACCGCTTTGGCTTGGCGCAACTGTATCAAATCCGCGGACGCGTGGGACGACACAACCGGCAAGCCTACGCTTACCTGCTGCTGCGGCGTCATGCCGGCTTGCTTGAGTCTGCTCGCAAGCGTTTGTCAGCGCTACGCCATCACAATCAACTCGGAGCGGGATTTCGGATTGCCATGCGCGACTTGGAATTACGTGGAGCAGGCAACCTGTTGGGACCTGAGCAAAGTGGACACATTGCAGGGGTGGGCTTTGACCTATATTGTCAATTATTGCGACAGAGTGTTGCTCGACTCAAGGGAGAAGAAGGTAGCAATCGTATCCGCGCTGAAGTTCGTTTGGATTTTGTCGTAACCGGAGAAGGGGCTGGCATCAAGGGTGATTCCTGCAATGGAAAAGGCTTGTTCGACCCAATTCGTGATAACGTTAAAGCAAACTCCAATGAACGCCTTGAAGCTTCTATTCCGGCCCTCTATATTCGGGAACCACAATTGCGTATTGACTGCTATCGTCGCCTGGCCTTGACGGATACTCTTGTGACATTGGAAGCGCTTGCCAACGAGCTGTTGGATCGCTTCGGCAAACTGCCGCCAGCGACCCAAACCCTGTTCGCATTATCGCGTATTCGTATTTGTGCGGAACAAGCGCACGTGCGACGCGTCGAGACAGAAGGCAACCGATTGCTATGTCATCGCGCCCAAGCGGGAGAGAACGGCAGCACTTTTCTACAAGCAGCCAATCGTTTTCCTCGCTTGACCGGGCGCACAGCCACTGACAAATTAGAAGAAATCGAAACTTATTTAAAACGTCACGCCCATCGTTAAAACGTATATGCGCACGCAACATCGCCTTTATTATTCTTCTCTTTACCTATTGAGTCTACTGTTGCTACTGAGCGGTTTAACCTCTGTTGACCTATCCGCGCAGGAAGCCCGCCAAGAGCGACAGCTCGCCAACGGCATCGCCGCGACGGTCGAGGGAGAAATCATTACCATCGATCAAGTTCGAGCAGAGATGGCTCCTATTGTGGCTCAAATCCGCCGCGAAGCCCGCTCGCGCGACGACTTCAATCAGCGCATTGAAGCCCTGCAGACGGAGGTAGTGCGCAGCTTGATTGATCGTATCCTAATTGTTAAAGAATTCGAGAGCCGCGGTGCCATCATTCCACAGGCCTATTTGGAAAGTGAATACGAGGATTTTATCCGCCGCGAATTTGACGGCGATCGCAGTCGTTTCCTGGAGTATTTGCGGGAAAACGGCCTTACTCCGCGTCAATTCAGAGAAGATCTCAGAAAGCGCTTGATTGTTGGCGTCATGCGTCAACAAAACCGTCGCAGCGCCGCAGAAATCAGTCCTGAACGCATCGAAAGTTTTTATCGCACCAATCGTGTGCGCTTTTATCAGCCCGAAAGCGTACGCCTTAGGCAAATTGTGTTAATGCAATTGGCCGACGAAGGCATGGAGCCCCTGCGACAGACCGCACGGCGCATCATGTCGGAATTGGAAAC
>SKFT01000097.1 GCA_007117865.1 Puniceicoccaceae bacterium
GCCATCATACTTTCCAGCTCTTCATTGGCTTTTTGAACGGCATCGTCAAACATCGCCTGGGATTCGGTAACCTTCCAGTATTGGTTGAAGAGTTGACCCAAGTCAACCGTGGCAATGCGTGGCGACTGAGCAAAGGCACCAGCGCATAAAGCGCTAATGAGAAGAGAGACTGCAATAGTTTTTTTAATCATAATATATTTATTGAGTGAGTGAAAATAAGAAACATCCAAAGAGTATAAGAGTGCATATTTAAAAGCGAGTTCCAAATGAAAAATGAAACTGTGCGCTCCGCCCTTCGTCATCCCGGGTGGTAATGGGGAAACCCAAATCGAGCTTCAGCGGAGATCCCATGACCAGCAAACGCAGGCCAACACCCCAATTATCACGATAGCGGCTCATATCGAAATCATAGCTCTGGGGATTAACAAAGCCCCAATCGTAAAAGGTGGCTACGGCCAACTGAGGCGCCAACTGGAATGTGTATTCAAGCGATGCGAAGGCGAAGCTGTTGCCACCAATGGGTTCGCTCGGGACAGCAGGGTCGCGCGGTGAGGCCTCGCGGAAATCAAAACCGCGCAGCGAATCAGGTCCACCCAAGTAATAGCGATCATAAAAAGGCACCTCATTACTGCTGCCAAAAGGATCGACCGAACCAATGCGCCCAATGATGGAAACATTTTGATTCAGCGCCTCGAATGTCGGGAAAAACTGGGCTGATCGTCCCTCCAGTCGGTAGTAGTTGACATCTGCCCCAAATGGACCACCCGCTACCTCTGTCAACAACTGCGTCCGGTTACCCTTACGGGTAAATAAAATGGAATCGCGGGTGTCACGTAGTAAGCTAAAGCCAACTTTGGAAACGGTTTCCGTACCACGAGAATTCAAAATTACCGCTGGCGCACCGGCATCCACATCAAAAATATCCACCTGTTCGAGACGGTAGGAAAGGCGGCCCTCCACCAGTTCAAACAGGCGACGGCGCAGGAAGGTCTCAAAACCCAAACGCACCTCATTATAAAATGTACTGTTAAAGTTGGTCTGCACGCGGAAAATATCCACACCAAACGCCAGTTGTTGCTGGAACAGCCAAGGCTCTTCAAATGAAATGAGCACCTCATTGCTGCGGCGACCCAGTTGTGTGCGGATGCGGAATTTCTGTCCAGCTCCCTGGAAGCGTGAACGCCAATTGAATAAATCAAAGTTCGACTGCGAAACTTCCGCAAAAATCACAACGTTTTCCAGCGAGCTAAAACCAGCACCAAAAGTTAAATTACCCGTGCGTCCCTCCTGAACCGTGATAGACAAATCCCGGCGGCCCGGCACACCGGATGGCTCAGGCGCCAGATTGACTTCCTCAAAAAAGCGGGTGTTGCGCAATCGCTGTTGACTGGTGCGCATTCTGACGAGGTCGAAGACGTCACCGGGACGAAGAGCCAACTCGCGAATAATCACATTGGATTTGGTCTTGGTATTTCCCTGCACCCGGATCGATTCCAGATAAAACTTCTCACTTTCAACCACGACAAAATTGAGGTCGATGCTGCGATCCTCCAAATTGGGAATGCGCTCGGCCCGCACGAAGGCATCCAAATAGCCACGGGAGGTGTAATAGTCGGTCAAAGCGCCTGCCGCACGGTCAACGGCATCCGGCGAAAAAGGATCCCCTGTGCGCAAGGCGTGAGCTGCTAACAACTCATTGCCGGTAAATATGGTATTACCAGCCACCTCAAAGCCGCCAACAAAGTAGCGCTCGCCCTCTTCAACTTGCAGCGTGATGGTCATTCGTCCGCGGTTGCTGACGAATAAACCGTCCTCGGCGGCACGCACGCGCACATCGAGAAAACCCTGATTGCGATAGACATTGCGCAAAATTTCAAGGTCGGACTCGAACTTCGCCTCATCAAAGCGTCCGCTTCCGGTCAGAAAGGAAATCAACGTGCGGCGTTTGGTATTCATCGCCCGCCGCAAGCGGCGATCACTGATAGAGTCGTTACCCTCAAAATTCACCCGTGCAATGCGCACTCGTCCGCCTTCATATATCTCAAACGTGACATCCGCAATACCGGTCAATCGGTTGCGCTCAATGTCAAATTCCACTTCCGCATCCGGGAACCCTTTTTCGACATAATAGTCACGGATTTTTTGTGCATCTGAGGCAACCCGAAAATCATCCAGGAAGTTGCCAGCCTCCAGCTCGATTTGTCGATTCATACGTCGATTGGAGAAACGGTCATTGCCCTCAAATCGCACCTGACCGATGCGATACTTTGGCGCAACAGAAAAAACCACGTCCACTTTATTGTCCGCCAATGGCACCACGCTGACCTCCACAAACTCGATCAAACCAGTGGCATACAAGGCCCTTACGGACTGATCCACCATCGCTGGGCTATAGGGCATCCCCTCCCGCAACTGAATACTCGCTCGGATTGCGCCCTCACTTACCGTTCGCACACTGGTATACTCAATGCGCAATTCGTTCACTATGGGTTGCGCTTCAGTAGACGGTTGCTGGCCAAACAAAGTGCCATTAAATAAACCTGCTGCTGCGAAGGCAGTTAAGATGAAAAAGAAAAATCCTTGTTTAAGCATGGAATTATTTGGCAAAATTTTCATATCGTGTGTAACGCCTCACAAAAGTTAAGTCAATGTCGCCGACAGGACCATTTCTTTGCTTAGCGA
>SKFT01000178.1 GCA_007117865.1 Puniceicoccaceae bacterium
CCATAAAGTCGCGAAACGCCTTTTCTTCAAGCGAAACCGCACCCTTAGCTCCCTGCATCTTGAAAAACCAGGTGTGCGACTCGGTCGGCACAAAAGCACCGACGACGCTCTCGCGCTGACCATGCATAAGCACAAACAAACTGTCGCGTCCATCCACCTCGATGCGCTCAGTCTCACGGGGCAATCGCTCTGCGGACAAAGGTGACAAGCCAATTTGTTGACGCCAGCGGTTGACATTCGCCAAATCGCCACCGACATCGCCGGGGAAAGCCAATACCGTCAACTCGGCGCGTCCGCCATCGTTGGCAATGCGAAAATTGGCAATACGGATACCACTGGCTGCAAAATCCTCCCACGTAGCTGGCAAGTCGTCCCACTCTAAGTTGCCCGCGCCATCAGCGGAACGCTCCATACCAGGCAAGATGGTCATCCCCATACCGGGCGCAGCACCATTGGCTCGAATTGGCGGCATCGGTGTAGCCTCCGCTATTTCACCCGAAGGACGCACGATGGGAGGTGGACCCGACGGCTCGGAACGCTCTTCTTTAGGAATATTGTAGGAGACCACCTGCGAATCGGAACAGGCAGAGAAGAGCAAGCCCAAGATCGGGAATAGGAAAAAACATTTAAATGGCTTGGAATACTGCATTTTAGAAAACAAACGAATTGAATCATAAAAAGCAACTACACCCCGCGTGTCAAATGAGAGGATGCATATGGCAGATTGCTTTTTCCCTAAAATACGGGTAGGGCTTTAAACCCATGCAAGCAATGGCTTCTAAGAACAAAACTACCTCTGACGGTGGTGCGTGGGAATCCTTTGTGGTTTTTTTGCGCTTGGGGTTAACTTCGTTTGGCGGACCAGTGGCACATCTGGGGTTTTTTCGGGAGGTGTTCGTGGCTCGGCGACAATGGCTCGACGAGCAAGCCTATGCCGATCTGGTGGCACTCTGCCAATTCCTACCGGGTCCAGCCAGTAGTCAGGTGGGCTTTGCCATCGGCTATATTCGCAGCGGTCTAACTGGAGCCTTTGCTGCGTGGCTGGGCTTCACCCTACCCTCTGCTGTGATTATGATCGGCTGTGCCTATGGGCTGGCATTTGTTGATACGGGGGCATCATGGATTCATGGCTTGAAAATTGCCGCAGTAGCTGTGGTGGCACATGCCATCTGGGGAATGGCCGGCAAGTTGTGCCCAGACCTTTCACGTGCTTGTCTCGCCATCATGGCAGCGGTAATCGTAACGCTAATCAGTACTGCCTGGATTCAAGCAGCAGTGATCGCTATGGGGCTATTTATTGGTTGGATATTTTTTCAAAACAAGGCAGCGGTGACGCCATTCGTAGCTAACCGTGTCAATTCCAACATTCGCTCCGGCTGGCAGGCGCACAGCGCACTCCTGCTGGTGGGGGTGGCTTTTATACTACTACCCATTCTGGCCTGGTGGCAAAGTGATTTATGGTGGCAAATGATTGCCGGATTTTACCAGGCGGGATTACTGGTATTTGGCGGTGGACACGTGGTGCTGCCTTTGCTGGAAGCACAAACGGTGGGACGCGGATGGATGAGTGCGGATAGCTTTCTGGCTGGCTACGGAGCGGCACAGGCCTTGCCGGGTCCATTGTTTACGCTGGCCGCCTACTTGGGGACGGTCATTAATCCTCTCGGATGGGGATGGTTCGGTGGCGTCCTTGCCTTGATTGCAATACTCATTCCCTCAATGCTGTTGGTGATAGGCACCCTTCCTCACTGGGATCACCTCCGCAGAATGCCCACCGCTCAAGCGGCACTAACAGGAGCCAATGCCTCGGTTGTGGGCATTTTATTGGCAGCTTTCTATCAACCAGTATTTAGTTCGGGCGTCACCAGCCTGACCGCCCTGGCAATGGCAGTAGCTGGTTTTTTCGCTCTTCAGTTCTGGAAGCTCCCAGCATGGGCATTGGTGGGATGTTGCGGACTACTCGGCGCCTGGCTGTTATAATCACCGAGTCCATGAAATTTTGCGAGTTTAGGCACCGGGCAATGCTGCTCAGGCCTTTTCACCGCCCGTCCCTGCGGGATGCGGTCGAGATAGAAGGTCGAAAAATTACAGTCTAAGGCTTCAATCCCCAACACTCCACTACTCCAGCACTACACCTTGCCGAGCAAAAGCTCGAAGAGCGACAGTGCGCCCTGCCGGGCGCACCAAAAAAAAGCCTCCGGTCTTATTAACCGGAGGCCTTTGTAAATGTCTTTAGCTAGACGTGACGGGATTACATCATGCCACCCATGCCGCCCATGCCACCCATGCCGCCGGGCATTCCGCCGCCAGCTGACTCACCCTTTTCCTCAGGTTCATCAGCAATCATGCACTCGGTGGTGAGCAGCAGACCGGATACGGAACCAGCATTTTGCAATGCGGTCCGGGTCACCTTGGTTGGATCGACAACACCTGCCTTCAGGAGGTCAACGTATTCGCCAGTGGCTACATTGTAGCCCTTGGAACCCTTGCTTTTCAGCACTTCGGCAACAATCAGGGAACCTTCAACACCTGCGTTGGTGCAAAGCTGACGCAAAGGTGCTTCGATGGCACGCCGAACAATGAGAGCACCGATCGCTTCGTCGCCTTCAAGTGCAGCGGCAGCCTTTTCAATCGCACCAGCAGCGCGAAGCAAGGCAACACCACCACCTGGAAGAATACCTTCCTCAACAGCCGCACGGGTCGCATGCAGGGCGTCTTCAACACGAGCCTTCTTTTCCTTCATTTCCGGCTCGGTAGAAGCACCTACATTGATCACCGCAACACCGCCAGCCAACTTGGCAAGACGCTCTTGCAGCTTCTCGCGGTCGTAATCAGAAGTGGTTTCTTCGATCTGGCGTCGGATTTGCTTCACGCGGCCCTGAATATCGGCACTTTTACCAGCACCTTCGACAATAGTTGTGTTTTCCTTGTCGATGCTAATGCGCTTGGCTTTACCCAAATCACTGACCTGTACGTTCTCCAGCTTGATGCCAAGATCCTCAGTGATGCAACGACCACCAGTCAAAACAGCGATGTCTTCCAACATGGCCTTGCGGCGATCACCGAAACCAGGTGCTTTGACCGCGGCAACGTTGAGCGTACCACGCAGCTTGTTCACCACCAATGCAGCAAGGGCTTCACCCTCAACATCTTCGGAGATAATAAGCAAGGGCTTGTTGGTCTTGGAAACAGCCTGCAACAAAGGCAGCAACTCGTTCAAGCTACTGATCTTCTTCTCGTGGATGAGCACGTAGGCGTCATCGAAGGAAACTTCCATCGCTTCGCTGTCAGTGCAGAAATACGGACTCAGATAGCCCTTGTCAAACTGCATACCCTCAACCACATCAAGTGTCGTCTCAATGGTCTTGGCTTCCTCAACGGTAATGGTGCCGTCTTTGCCAACCTTGTCCATTGCATCAGCAATAATAGAACCGATCTCTTCGTCCCAGTTAGCGGATACAGTTGCCACCTGACGGATTTCCTCGCGGTCGCTGACCTTTTTGCTTAGCTTGGCAAAGCTTTCCACTGCTGCGGCAACAGCCTTGTCCACACCGCGCTTGAGGTAAACCGGATTGGCACCTGCGGCAACGTTCTTGAGACCTTCGCGATAAATCGCTTCAGCCAAAACCGTAGCAGTCGTGGTGCCGTCACCTGCTGAGTCAGAGGTGCGGGAAGCAACTTCCTTGACCATCTGAGCACCCATGTTTTCAAAGGCGTCCTTCAACTCGATTTCCTTCGCCACCGTGACTCCGTCTTTGGTAACGGTCGGTGAACCGAATTTTTTGTCGATCAACACATTGCGGCCCTTGGGACCGAGTGTGACTTTAACCGCTCTGGCAAGTGCTTCAACGCCTTTGAGCACGCGCTTGCGGGCGGACTCGTCAAAAATAATTTGTTTAGCCATAATAATGTTTTATTCTATGCTGGGTTGTGGGTTTATTTAAGGATTCCAAGGATGGAGTCCTGATCAATCAGGATAAACTCTTTGTCGTCAACTTTGACGGGAGTGCCTCCGTATTGTGAAATCAGGACGCGGTCGCCAACTGCAACCTCAAAAGCGATTGCCTTGCCGGACTCGTCCTTTTTTCCCGTGCCAAGGGCAATCACTTTGGCTTCCTGTGATTTCTCTTTAGCGGAGTCTGGGATGATAATGCCACCCCGGACTTGTTCATCTTCCTCGATCCGTTGGACCAGGACGCGTTCACCTAATGGTTTGATTTTCATATGTTTTTATTTGTATTTACTATGGTTCAGGATGAATGAAACAGTGACCGCGCATAGAGAAGTCTGCACGCTGCCACGATTACAATTAAGATTTTTTGTCGTTGTCGTCCACTACCTCAAAGTCGGCATCAACTACGTCGGCGTCTTTGTCCGATGGCTTTTCCCTGGATTCGCCTGAAGCGGCCTCTCCACCGTCTGCACCGGCACCAGCAGCTTCGGCTTGAGAATACATTTCCTGAGCGAAGGACTGCAATAGGTTGGTGAGCTTTTCCTTGGCTCCCTTAAGCGCATCAACGGAAGCATCGCTGTCTTCAAGCACCTTGCGGGCTTCGGCAACGGCACTTTCGATCGGTGCTTTTTTGTCTTCAGGGAGTTTTTCGCCAAGATCTTTGATCTGCTTTTCCGCTTGATAAGTAAGGTTGTCGAGCTCGTTGCGCGATTCCACCTTGCTCTTGCGCTCGGCGTCTTCGCTGGCGTGCGCTTCTGCCTCGCGCTTCAGGCGCTCAACTTCGTCCTTATCCAAACCGGAGGCACCAGTAATAGTGATTTTTTGCTCCTTGTTGGTACCCTTGTCTTTGGCGGTCACATTGAGAATACCATTGGCATCAATGTCAAAAATCACCTCAATCTGAGGCATGCCGCGCGGTGCTGTGGGTATGCCGTCAAGACGGAAATTGCCGAGGGTCTTGTTGTCGACTGCCATCGGACGCTCACCTTGCAGCACTTTGATATCAACTGCAGTCTGATTATCAGCGTAGGTGGAAAATACCTGACTCTTTTTAGCCGGGATAGTGGTGTTGCGCTCAATCATCGGTGTGGCAACGCCACCAGCCGTTTCAATTGCCAGCGTTAAGGGAGTGACATCGAGCAACAACACGTCGCGCACGTCGCCCTGCAAAACGCCACCTTGAATGGCTGCCCCAATTGCTACAACTTCGTCGGGATTCACACCCTTGTGCGGATCTTTGCCGATTAGGCTCTTGGCGACTTCAATCACCCTGGGCGCACGGGTCATGCCACCGACTAAAACCAACTCGGCAACTTGCGAGGCATCGACGCCTGCGTCTTTGAGACAGGACTTGAATGGCCCGACTGTGCGTTCGTAGAGCTTATCACAAATCTGCTCCAGCTTCGAACGGCTCAAGCTAACATTCAAGTGCTTCGGACCCGATGCGTCAGCGGTGATGAAAGGTAAATTAATATCCGTGCTTTGCGCAGAGGACAACGCGATCTTTGCTTTTTCCGCTTCTTCTTTCAAACGCTGTAATGCCATACGGTCACTGCGCAGGTCAATCCCCTGTTCGGACTTGAAAGTTTCTATCAGGAAATCAATTAATGCGCTATCCCAGTTGTCACCTCCCAGATGCGTGTCGCCATTGGTTGCCTTAACCTCAAAAACTCCATCCCCAATCTCGAGGATGGAAATGTCAAAGGTGCCGCCACCCAAATCATAAACAGCAATCACTTGATCATCTTTTTTGTCCAAGCCGTAGGCAAGCGAGGCTGCAGTTGGCTCGTTAATGATGCGCTTTACTTCCAATCCGGCAATCTGACCGGCATCCTTGGTGGCCTGGCGCTGCGCGTCGTTAAAGTAAGCGGGAACAGTGATAACCGCTTCGGTCACTTTCTCACCCAAGTAAGCTTCCGCGTCTGCCTTCAACTTGCCCAATACCATAGCCGCAATTTGCTCAGGCGCAAAGGTCTCGGTCTTACCATTGACTTCACACTGAATTTGCGCATCGCCATTTTTACCTTCAACTACGGTGTAGGGAAGCGAACGGGCTTCCTCTTCAACTTCACTGAACTTGCGTCCAATCAAACGCTTGGCCGAAAAAATCGTGTTGGTCGGATTGGTTACCGCTTGACGCTTGGCCGCTTGGCCAACCAGTCGCTCACCATTTTTGGCGAATGCCACAATCGACGGCGTGGTACGGGCACCTTCAGAATTGGGGATGACTACCGGCTCGCCGCCTTCCATCACCGCAACACAAGAGTTGGTGGTTCCTAAATCAATACCTATAATTTTAGCCATATGCCAAATATACAAGCAATGCGAATGCCAATGCTGCCATAATCACTTAAGCAACTAAAAGACAATATCTTATGAAACATAAACAATTGCACTAAGATTATTGTCGTGACAACAATTGCGACACCATGGCGCACCTACCTGTCACACTCGCAAGGATGGCACTGCCATTGCACAGTTATACCGAATCGGTATTAATTAATACTGCAGCCGAATACCAGCCTGATAAGAGCGAGGTCGACCTTCAGTAACCAACCCATTGCCAGTTATCCCATCGGGGTATCGCCTGTCCAATAGATTTTCCACTCCGAAAAATAAGCTGCCGTGCTCACTGATGCGCTGCTGCAATGCAATGGCCAACAGCGGATACGATCCAAGTCGCCGTTGATTAAGGTCATCTTCAAACTGGACATCACTCCAACGTCCCTGAACGGAAATTTCCGAACCGGCCCGCAACCATTGATGGGTTATGCCAAGGGTCACAACGTGTCGTGGAACCTGCGCCAAGCGCCTGCCGACCAATGTCGGTTGATCATCGGCTTGCTCAACGCGCGCATCGGTGAGCGAATAACTGAGAGATGCTGACCACTCCGGTGCCGGACGAACGCGCAATTCACTTTCCCAGCCATAAATCCGTGTCTCTTCAATATTGCGTCGTTGACGCAACTGACCGCCACCAGCAGTGGTGCCAACCGTTACGTTCAGAATCGGATTTTTTACGGTGTTGTAAAAAACAGTGTTGCGCAGTTCAATCATCTGCGCAGGTGCGTAATCAACGCCAATTTCAGCTCCCAGCAAGCGTTCCGGATCAAGTCCCGCATTGGCTTGGGTCAGATCGGCTCCAACCTGAAAGGGACGATACAGTTCATTGATAGTAGGCACACGAAAGGCTTGATAAACGGCTGAACGCAGCATAAGGTTAGAGACTATCTCACGACTGACTCCGGCGCGACCATTGATAATGTATCGTTCTTCGGCGGAAAATTCCTTTCGCGCAGTATTGGGCTGATCTTCAAAGCCCCGATAATTGCGCCAATAATCCAAACGCAAACCCGCTTGCCAACGCCAAGCATCAGCAAACTCCCAATCGTGCTCAGCATAAATACCGCCCAGTAATTGCCTGCCACCAGCAAAACGATCATCGCCAGCAAAAATAACCCGCTCACGGGTCTGTCCTTGAACACCCAACCAATCAGTACCCAAGGTTATGGCACCGAGTTCGGTTTCCCGCCAGGTGCCGCGCCATCCACCACCCAAGGCCGTCGAAGGCACGGCATATTGATCCAGCACCAGCACCTCACTGTTGCGCTCGGCACTCACTGAACTAAAGGTGCTGGCATAGTCTGATTTTATTCCATAAATATCTGCCCTCCATGCCAATAGAGCATCCTCATAACTCTCCAATTTGAAATGCAGACGGTAATTCTCAGTCGAGTTATTAGCCAATTGCGTACCATTACCACGACGTTCGTCAAAAATGGTCCCCCGCACACTGAATCGCGCTTCGGTCGGAAAAACATAATCTGCCAAAAAATGGATAACTTCATGGCGGGCATTGCTGCGAATATCAACATCTCCGCGCTGATCAGCCCTAACCCGCTTATATCCGTCGGTTGAAAATGCCCGCGCCTCAACCGCCAATCCCAATGAGCCTATCCGTTCGCTGCCATAAATCGAGGTTTCCCAAGTACCTTGGTTGCCAATTGACAGTTGCGTTTCAAGTACACTGACGTGCGGACGTCGTGGAACAACTTGTATCACCCCCCCCAGTGCCGTATTGCCCCAGGCCGCCGAACCACCGCCACGCACCACCTCGACCCGTTCTGCTTGACGCAGGTTGAGCAAACTCCAATAGACCCATCCTCCAAAAGGATCATTTAGGGGGACACCATCGAATAAAACCAAGCTGCGTGACGCTCCGGATGGACCGATACCACGAAGGGAAGCTCCTTGAGTGGTCGGATTCGCCACTAAACTACTGGTGCGACGAAATAAACTGAACCCCGGAATTTGCCGTAAAAAATCATCTGCCGTCCAATAAGCGGAATGGTTTAATGCTGCTGCATCAAAAGCGGTCGCCTCAAAAACTCCACCTGGTATGGGCGGTAGTCCGCGCAGGGCCGAAACCGTCAGCGGATGCAGCCTTGTTTGGTCCAATCCTTCCCACCATTCACTGTTCTCAACAGTATCCCCGGCATGTGTAACGATACCAGCATGAACCAATAAACCAAAACATAGACAAAAGTGTCGGACCCGATCCATCAATCGGCTGGGGGCAATAGTCGCACTATCGAATCAGGACTATTGAGAACCAGGTAAAGATTTCCATCTTGCCCCATTGTCACATCACGAATGCGCCCCAGCCCCTTCAGAACAATTTCTTCCTCCACCACTTCACTGCCCCTAATTGTCAGACGCCAGAGCTCCTCTGATCGCAAACCCCCGACAAATAAATTGTTTTTCCACGCACCAAAGTCCTCACCAGTGTAGAATGCAATGGCACATACGGAAATCGAAGGAGTCCATTGACGTACTGGATCCTTCATTCCGGGTTTGGATATATACTCAGTTATGGGTGTGCCATTATAGTTGATACCATGAGTTACAACTGGCCAGCCGTAGTTGGCTCCCTTTTGAATCCAATTCACCTCATCGCCACCACGCGGACCATGTTCAGCGGACCACAACTCGCCACTGACCGGATGAAAGACCAACCCCTGCGGATTGCGGTGTCCCCAAGACCAAATGGTCGGCAGACCACCCTCACCGTCGGCAAATGGATTATCATCCGGAACACGCCCATCGTCATACAAGCGGTGAATATTTCCGTTTGGAGAAAACGTATCCTGAGAAGATCCCGGATTGCCACGATCCCCTATGGCAAACCAAAGATAGCCGTCTCTAAATACGATTCGACTACCAAAATGTACCCTGGCTGCAGTGAAATGCTTCTCCTCAGCACGGTAAATCCACTCTTGATCTTGCCAATCCAAGCCATTGATACGTCCTCGCACTACTGATGTCATGCCACGGTTTTCGCCTATACCTTCAGTTAAAACCAAATAAATCCAGCCATTATCTGCATAGTCCGGATGAAACGCCACATCCATTAGGCCCCCTTGTCCCCAGTGCAAAACTTCAGGAATGCCATTAATAGGCTCCGACAATTCACCATCCAGAAGCCAGCGCAGCCGTCCCGGACGCTCAGTCACGAGCCCCCTCCCTTCTGAGTCAAATGCCAGTGCCCATGGAATTTCCAATCCATCCACAACTGGTTCCACTCGAAAAAGATAGTGGTCAGACTGCAACTCCAAGTCAGCTTCCAGTGCTTTTTGCTCAACCAAAACCACCGCATCACTCCGCATTTCATTGATAAATACAACCAGCGAGCGAATTTCCCGGGCTGTCATCGCATCACCAAATGCAGGCATCCCTCGCTCCGTATTTCCCACTCGGATATACTCAGCAAGTGCCTCATCCGTCTGCCGGATTGATTCCCATTTATCAACCAACAATGAGCCCGCCGCACCGCCTTGAAGGTCATTACCATGACAAACCGCACAATGCACACGATACAATTCAGCGGGTGCCCCTTGTCGTATTGCTCCTTGCGCAAGCAAACTAATTGGACTGGTTAACAAGAGTGAAATTATAGCTAATCTGATATGCATTATTGATGATAAAAACCATGCAGATTGAAGCGTCAAACTTTCAGCCCTCATTTTAGTTTATAAATAACAATCACAACGAACATTTCGCCTGCTCTACACACTACCACTATCCCGCAAGCGCCTGTTGAGTGTCCACTCACCGTGGCCGAGCTGATAACAGCTGCCGGGCTTCTTGCGTCCCAGCCACTTCGCAACCCACTGCGCCTGCGCCTCGACAAAGACATAG
>SKFT01000033.1 GCA_007117865.1 Puniceicoccaceae bacterium
GTGGCTGCCCGACGAGGATTTGAACCTCGACAAACTGAACCAAAATCAGTTGTGCTACCATTACACCATCGGGCAAGCAAAGCATGAACAAAAAGTTCAATTTATACTGTCTAAAACAACCTTAAGCTGAACAGTAATCTGTCGTTCGTCAAGTGTGGCCTAAAAAAATTTTGGTGTTATTTCGCGAGCGAGTTATCCGCCAATAAGTCCTGCATGCGCTCGCTCAACGCACGCTTGATGGTTTCCGGTCTGCCCAAATTGGCGGCGATACAGTTAACTAAAGCGCTGCCCACCACTACACCATCGGCGACCTTGGCAATGTCTGCCACGTGCTCGCTCTTCGAAACGCCAAAACCAACGACGATAGGCAAATCGGTATGCGCGCGGATCGCTGTAGTCCGCGCACCCAAATCACCTGCCATACTGCTCTGCTCCCCAGTCACACCTTCCCGCGAGACATAGTAGATAAAGCCGGTAGCCGAGCGTGTGATCAGCGGCAAGCGCTGGCTTGTCGTGGTCGGTGCAACGATGCACACCGTCTGCATCCCCACCGCCTCACAGGCCGCCAAATGCTCCGCAGCTTCCTCTGGCGGCAAATCAAGGGTTAGCAAACCATCCACACCCGCCTCTTTGGCTTCGCGGGCGTAAGCCTCACTGCCACGCGAAAACACCAAATTGTAATAGGTGTAAAATACAATTGGCGCATCGCTAAACTGCCGAATAGCACGCACTAATTGCAAACCGCGCTGGTGCGTAGCTCCCGCTTCCAGCGCGCGCTGGGCTGCTAATTGATTCGTCATGCCGTCAGCCAGAGGATCGGAGTAAGGCACGCCGAGTTCAAGGATATCAGCTCCCGCTTCCAAAACCGTCCGGCAAGCAGCCAAAGAGGTCTCAAAGTCAGGATCTCCGGCACATAGGTAGGCAACAAAGCAGGCACGTCCCTCGGCTGCGGCTTGATCAAACGTTTTTGCAATACGATTCATGATAAAATGCCCTTTAAGCTAGCAGCCCGCCGCTCTTAGGCAATCGCAAATCCCGCAAGAAGTTCTACCGGGTGCAATTAAAACATTCGCACGTTGCTTTCAATGATTCCCCTGGCGATAGCGTGGCGGGTTAGCGTGGCGGTGTCGTGAATATTGAGTTTGCGCATTAAGTTAGTGCGGTGCTTTTCAACGGTTTTAATGCTGATCCCTAATTCATCAGCAGTTTCTTTGTTCGCCTTACCCTCCGCTATCAACTGCAAGACCTCGGACTCGCGCGAGGTTAGAGGCGGTCGTTTTTTGGGTCCGCTGCCCGTATTGAGTCCGGACTGCACCTCGCGGTAGCGCCGGAGGATGGCACTGCTGTAAAAGCGACGTCCAGCATGGACTTCACGAATAGCTTGGGCAAGGGCACTGCCAGGTGCCTGTTTCAGCATGAATCCTGCCGCTCCGGATTCAATTGATTCCTCAACGTAGGCATCGTCGCCGTGTGCTGAAAGCATAAGCACACGTGTTTGTGGGCAGATTTTATTCAGGTGGCGACAGGCCATCATTCCATTGAGAAGCGGCAGAGCGATATCCATAACAATGACATCCGGACCCAGTTTGCTAACCATATCAATTGCCTCTCGTCCGTTCGTTGCCTCGCCAACCACAGCAAAATCGTCTTCAGCTTCAAGCAACTTGCGAATGCCCTCACGCACGATGAGATGATCTTCTGCTAAAACGATTGAAATACGGTTTCTCATAAATGGGTAATGTTCGTGGCCTGTGCGACGGACGATTTTCCGGTACGCGGCAGCGTTACGCAAATGGTCGTTCCTTTGCCGGGGGATGAAGCAATCACGAATTTGCCACCTACCATTTCCACCCGCTCGCGCATTCCTATCAATCCCAAACGGTTCATTTTGAATCCAGCGAGTGCCTTTTTCACATCGAAAGATTTGCCGTCGTCATTGATTTCCATGATGATGAATCGCGGCGTTTGCTCGATATTCACTATCACCCGGTTGGCATCCGCGTGTTGGGCAACATTGGTTAGGGCCGCTTGAGCCACGCGAAAAAGTACCACCGCAGCGGTGTCTGCCATGGGGTCCAGTTTTTGGGTGCCAGCCAACTCAGCGGGAATCAGGGTTTGATTGGTATATTCCTTGAGGTAGTTGCGCAGTGCAGGCAGAAAGCCAAAATCGTCCAGATGACTGGGTCGGAGCGCCATTGCAAAACGGTGCACGCTTGCTGCCGACTGTTCAACCATTTTCTGGGTCGCCACAATTTGGTTGGCGATATCTTTTGGATTGGAAGCAGCACTCAGTGCTAGCTGAGCGAGATGCACATTGATTGCCACTAGCGTTTGCGCGATCTCATCGTGCAAATCGTGACTAATCCGCTTGCGCTCTTCTTCCTGCGAGTGCAATATTTGTTGGGATAACATCCGCAACTCCTCCTCCATCCGCTGTGATTGCTTGAGTAATGAGCTTTGTTTTCTGCGGCTCTCACGGAGTGACTTTTCTACCGTCCTGCGATGCGAAATTTCATTTTCCAACGCTGTGTTCATCGCCTCCAGGGCTTCCACGCGGAGTAGCGCCTCAGCCGCTCGTTTCAGTTCTGTTATATCGGAAACAGCGAGGCGGCACAAGCGCTGTCCGTTAACCGCAGACACCGTCATCATGGCCTGCAAGTCAACCCAGA
>SKFT01000053.1 GCA_007117865.1 Puniceicoccaceae bacterium
AACAAGTTGCACCTATTTTATGAGGGGAATTTCACGGATTCAGGTTAAAACAAAACTCGGGCTAGATCGAGGGTTTTCTACGATTTTTCTTTTTTCAACTCTCCGCCTACTAGCCAGCGAGCACCTCTGGCATGGAGGCTTTGCTTAAAGATGGGTTCTGCATGATCACATCGAAGATGGTCGCGAGCCCCCCCATTAAAGGATCAACCGATTCATTGCCAATAATCAGCTCAAGCTGTTCCCGCATGCAGGGCAAGGTTTGTGCCAAAATCGTGCTCCGCACATCAGCCTCGACCGGGCGTATGAGCTGGGCTAGGCGACCACCGACGATGACCGTCGATGGATTGAAAGTCTCCACAATACGCGCCGCGCCATATCCAAGTTGGCGCCCGACTTGAGACAATACCTTCAGCACCGCCCCATCGCCCGCCGAAGCTTTTGCGGCGATCAACTCGATCCAATCACCGCCTGCACGAGTTGCCTGAGGTATTTGCACCCCCGCATCGATCAATTTTTGCACCACTGCCTTGGCACCGACCTCGGTGACCCAGCAGCCCTGCTTTCCGCAAGCACAGGTCTTTCCATTTTCCTCAAAGAAGGTATGCCCGACTTGGCCAGCGAAGCCTCTTTTTCCACGCAGGAGTATACCGTCGACGAAAATACCCGCCGCCAAACCGACCCCGACACTCAGGTAAACAAAATTACGTGCTCCAGCGCGTGGTCCGAAATGGTAGGCGGCAATAGCTCCTGAGTGCGCCTCGTTTTCAACATAAATTGGCACGCCGAAACGACGCTCCCAGTCCGCCCGCAAGGGCACTGATCTCCAACCCGAAGTCGGCCCATACTCCAAACGACCGTCTTCACGGTTGACGAGGCCAGCCCAAGCTACGCAGATACCGAAACAGCGCAGCTTGCGGCGCCGGGCTTTCACCAAAGCCTGTTGAACCATATTTTCGGCCCGAACTAAGGTGACTTCGAGTGAATCTCCCACCCCAACGGGCTCGCGATGTTTCCATATGACTTCAAGTCCGACCTTGGCCAAAACCAGAGAAACGCAGTCGAGGTCGATTTCTACCGCGATCATACAGCCTAATTCCGGATTCAAGTTAAGCAACATACCCGGGCGACCGGAACCTTTATCATCGAATTCAGTCTCATTGATCAGTGCGCTTTTTAATAAGGGAGATACGATATTGGAAACAGTGGCACGCGTTAATCCCAACCTGCTGGCGATGCGGGCCCGGGAAAGTGGCCCATTGGTGCGCAATTCATCCAGCACATTGATGGTATTCATTTCACGGATATCTCCACGATCATATTTTTGTTTGGCGTACATACAAATACTTAAAAACAGAAATTTATTACTTGCCAAAGCTTAAAATATCCTCTTTGTATCGTCATTAAACATATTCGCTGCACACATTATGAACAATCACCAAGCCAAACATCTCAAGCGCGTGGCGACGCGGCAGGCTTCCCCGAATGCCGCCGCCAGATTTGGAGTGCTCCTAATTGACGCTATCTACCAATCCGCAATAAACGGCGGTGGGAAGATTAAACTAGCCTAGGCCATGATTTTATCTGGATTTACAGACGAGGCCGGACAAGACCTTGAAACACAAATCAAAGCCACGCAGGCGCTTGGCTGGAAGCATATCTCCGCTCGCAGTATCGGCGGGACGAATATCCACGAACTACCCGAGTCAAGATTTGCCGCAATCGCAGACCGCCTCGATGCGGCGGGCATACACGTCATCGAATTTGGTTCATTGATTGGCAGTTGGTCAAAACCCATCGATTCCGATTTCGACCAAACCCTGGGCGAAATCGAGCGCGCCATTCCCCGCATGCACCGGCTAGGCAGTCGCTACATTCGCGTAATGTCCTACGCACAGAACACCTGGGGCACGGATCAGCAAGAAGCCAAGCGCTTCCGCCGCTTGCGCGCAATCGTGGCACGCTTTGCCGATGCCGGTCTCCACGCATTACATGAAAACTGCATGAACTGGGGCGGCTTTTCAGCTGATCACACGCTTCGCTTGATCGCCGAAGTGCCCGGCTTAAAATTAATCTTCGATACCGGAAATCCGGTCTTTCAACGCGACCGCTCTAAGCCGGAGCCCTACCCGTGGCAGGATGCCCTCGAATTCTACCAGCAGGTCAAAGAGCATGTCGCACACGTTCACATCAAAGACTGCCTCCACCCCCGGGAAGGCAGCAGCGAACCTGAGCGCTACACGCTTCCTGGAGAAGGCCAGGCACGCTTAGCCGAGATTTTACGGGCTCTCAATAATGATGGCTATGATGGCGCCTACGCGATTGAGCCCCATGTCGCCACCGTCTTTCACGATGACAACAAGGAATCCGTTAACGCCGGGCAATGCTACAGCAGCTTCGTCAACTACGGACGCGCCTTTGAAAAACTTCTGGCACGCTGTAGCCAATCCTGTCAGCTTAGCGCCTGATTTGAGAATCCAGCTTAACCCCCATTAGATATTAATCTGTATGGTTTGCCAACAAAATCAAAAATAGCATTATGACTATGCACGAAAGTAAAACTGACATCCTGAGTTTAACACTGGCCATGCTAACCCTCCGTCTTTGGCTGGGACTGCGTGCGCTCCAAAGTGGGATTGAAAAATTTGCCGGCA
>SKFT01000137.1 GCA_007117865.1 Puniceicoccaceae bacterium
TCCTGCTCCTCCGGTGTCAGCGTCAGCTCGGTGTGCAGATCCTCGCCATAGAGGTAGTTGGTATGTGCGAAGGGATCAAATTTAAGCCCGGTAAAGCCCAGTTGCTTAACCCTTGTCGCCTGCTGCGCATAGTCCTCCGCCGTGTGACCGCCACCCGTGAACCAATAATTCGCATACAGACGTATCCGGTCGCGAAATTGGCCGCCCAGCAACTGATAACAGGGAACGCCAAGCACTTTGCCTTTCAAGTCAAGCAAGGCCATGTCCAAACCACTAATGGCACACATGGATGCACCGTAGGGTCCGATCCAATTCAGATCCCGATACAGTTTTTGCCAGATAAAATCCGTGCGCATCGGATCAAGTCCGACCACCCGTTCGCCAACATGTCGGGCCGCCGCCTCAATAATAGGTGAACCTGGCCAGTTGGTCGCCTCCCCCACGCCCGTATGTCCGGTGTCGGTAGTGACCTTCATCAGGGTCCAGTTGTATTTAACGCCTTCCACCAACCAAACTTTTACTGCTGTTATTTTCATAGTGTGATTCTTTATAATTTTGCTTGATTACATAATCCCAAACTTATCCCAGGAAGCTTGGGCACCCATGCCATTTTTAATCGCTGCAAAAACCTGTTTCTCTCCACATGCTTTCTCCAATGACTGGGACATCGTTTCCGCCTCAATCTCCTGCGGCACCACGCAAACGCCATCCATGTCCCCAAAGATCAGATCACCCGGACGAACAACAACATTGCCAAAACGGATCGTGCAGCGAAAATCCAAAACCTTCCCGCGCGGCCGCTGATCCTGCGCGTAGCGTCCCATGGAGAAAGTGGGAAAGCCCATCTCAAGGATACCGCGGGTATCTCTTGAATAGCCATTGACCACGGCACCGACCGCGCCCCGGTTGAGGGCAGCCATACTCATCAGCTCACCCCACAAGGCGTAAGTGGGAGATGAACCGGAACAAATGTAAACCTCATCCGATTTCAGGTCATCCAAGGCCCGCAACATCAAGCCAAAGGGTTGATTGAGTAAAGGGTTGACCCGACCGGGGCCCTCTCCACCCTCATCATCCGCCTCCAGCACAGGCATAGCGCGACCGCACACTACCATGTCCTCTCTGAGTGGTTGGATACTCGGTGGAAGAAACTGATTTTTATAGCCGAGTATATCCATAATATCGCCGATAACTGCAGAATAGAGTTGTTGGCGATAAGTTTCTAATTGTTTGGCGTCGTCATTCATTGTAACAAAACATGCAAAATCCATTTAGCGTACCACCCGTCCGGAAGCACTTCCGCCCATGAGGGCTTGCACCTCGGTGCGGGTGGAAAAGTTGAAGTCACCCTCGATGGAATGGGCCAGACAGGAAGCTGCCACGGCGAAGCGGATGGCGGACTCAGGTTGGTCCAAGCCGGGTGTGTTGAGGGCGAAGACCAGTCCGGCACCGAAGCTGTCGCCCCCGCCGACCCGGTCGACGATATCCCGAATTTCATAGGGCGCATAAGCATCGTCTTTGAGCGGAGCGAAATGGGCTTTGTCGCTGACGGCATCATAGAACATGGCACCCCAATTGTTGTGCGAGGCGGAGATACTTTCGCGCAGGGTGATCGCCACTCGGCGGACATTCGGGAAACGGCGAACAATCTCGCGGGCGACTTCCGGATAGCGTTGGCTGTCCAACTGCCCCGAATGAACATCGCTACCCTCGGCGTGAATACCCAGCACATCGGCGGCGTCTTCCTCATTGGCAATAACCACATCGACATAAGGCAGGATCTGCGTCATGCAGTCCTTGGCCAAATCGTTGGCCGATGTGCCCTCCCGCCAGCGCCAGAGTTTTTTTCGGAAGTTGAGATCGCAGGAAACAGTCAACCCCCTGGCCTTGGCTTCCTTGGCTGCGGCCAAGGTTGAGGCAAAGGCGTTTTCTGAGAGCGCCGGGGTGATCCCGGTCGTGTGCAACCATTTGGCATCCGCGTAGATTGCCTCCCAATCAAAGGCGGTGGCAGAAGCTTGGGCAATCGCGCTGTGATCGCGGTCGTAGACCACATTGCTGGGGCGCTGGTTGGCGCCTTTTTCCACGAAGTAAAGCCCCAGTCTGCCCTCCTTGCTGCGGATGATTTGGCTCACGTCGATCCCCAAGCCGCGCAAGGTTTGCAGACAAGACACTGCCAGCACGTTATCCGGCAAGGCGGTCACAAAGCGGGCCTTTGCACCCAATAGGGCCAGCGAGGCGGCGACGTTGGCCTCGGCACCGGCGAAGGTGAGCTCCAGCGATCCGGGCATGGACTGCACGAAGCGTTTATATCCGGGCGGGCAGATCCGCCCCATGATTTCTCCAAAAGTCACTATGGTTTGATTGTCCTTGTTTGTATTATTCATGCTGATTTTTCTCTTTGGATTTCAAGATTCTGTCACCAGTTTCCAGTCCCCAGGTCCCACTACCACTCGGCAAACGATCCATCCTTGCGACTGAACTGCGGGGTTTCCCAAATGCCATCAAATATTAATTTGTTAAGCTTTTCCTCATCCACTTCCACGCCGAGTCCGGGGCCTTGCGGAACAAAGGCATAGCCCGCTTCCACCTGAATTGGTTCCTTGAGCAATGTATCACCGAGTGTGAGCTGCTCCTGACAGAGAAA
>SKFT01000151.1 GCA_007117865.1 Puniceicoccaceae bacterium
ACCGGGCCTCCGCATCCAACAACAACCGCTCATGCACCGTCATGCTATAACAATGATAATACGCCTCCCCCTGTATAAATATTCGCTTCATAGGAATACTAACATACCAGGTTTATAATAGTGGTGTCAAGGGGGGAATTATTTTTATAGGTATGTTTAAAGGGTATATTGCCCTTGCGATTTTTTGTAAAGGTGGATTGATCCATTGTTTATGTCTGGTAACCAATATTGTAAAGTAGCTCGCTCGGGTATTCATGGTCGTGGTATTTTTGCCCGTTGTGATATACCCGGGGGGACTGAGATTATTGAGTATGTTGGCGAGAAAATATCCAAGGATGAATCAACCCGGCGGGCTCTTAAATGGGAGGAGATGGCTCGAAAGCGGGGAGCGGGCTTAGTGTATATTTTCGAACTGGATGATGATTTTGATCTGGATGGGCGCAGGGGTAATAATCCTGCGCGCTATATGAACCACTCTTGCAATGGTAATTGTGAGGCAGTCAATATTGAGGGGCGCATCTGGATCGTTGCCCGTCGGGATATTGAGGCAGGCAATGAACTCACTTACGATTATGGCTACGATATGGCGCATTTTCTGGATCATCCCTGTCAGTGCGGAGCCTCGAATTGTGTGGGTTATATTGTTCGGGAGGATCAACGGGCAAAAGTGCGACGCTTGCTGACTCGTAAGAAAAGGCGATCTTAGTTTATCTACCTATTAAAATTTTCAGGGTCTTGCAGATTACAGCGAACTTGTCCTAATTATCGGAATCGGTAATGCGCAGGGCATCGGCGCGATTTCGGGCGAGTTGGCGGCCTGGCAGTTCCAACCGTTCGATGGTCAGGTAACTGCGGCGCGCTTCACGCAAGCGCCCATCGCTCTCCAGTAATCCTCCCAGATCAAGTAATCCCCTGGCCAACCAGTAGCGTCCGTTTTCATCTAATTCATCAATACTGGCGGCGGCTTGATCAGTATTGATAAAAGTGGAAACCAAACGCATGAAAGCGTTAATCGCGGCATCGCCAAGATCGCGTTGAACTAAAATATGTGCTTGTTTATAAAGTATTTCCGCTCGTATCGAATCTGTTAACCTTGGTAGGTCGAGCATGCGTTCATAGACTTGTTGGATTTCGGCAAGGGTATTAGGCTCATTTCTGGCAAGCGCGAGTAACGAGTCGGCCCGGCCTAGTTCGGCAGCGTAGCGCATGGGGTGTTCCGGAAAGCGGGCCAATAAGGTTTCGTATACGGACTGTGCGCTCGGGAAGTCTCCCAGTCTGCGCAGCAGGTCGCCTTGCCGCAAACGCGCGAGGAATACGAGTGGCGAGTCCGGATACTGCTCTGCCAGTCGATCCAGTCTTTGCAAGGATTCGCGAAACAGATCCGGACCCAGTTGTTCGGCGAGGATAGCGGAATCAAACAAAGCTTGCGCGGCGAGAGGGCTTTGAGTGGAAGCTTGGGAAAACTCAAAAAGACGTTCTTGGGAAGCCGCAATTTCTCCACGTCGCGTCAGATAAGCGGCTTCGATGAAAAAGGATCGGTCTGAAGGAGGCGAACCAGCGAAGTCGTTTCGCAAAATCAGGAGAACGTCCCGTGCTTGGTCAAAATCACCCGCCTGTAAAAGGATTTCGCATTGCAATAGGAGTGCTTCGGGACGGAGCATGTTTTTTTCATCGGAATCCTCCAAATCATCAATGCCGGAGAGGAGTTTTGCGAGCGTCTCCATTGGCGGAGGTCCCAGGTTAAGGCTTTGGCTTAGCCGGGTCTTCAGCCACAGCAATCGAAGCCGTAGGCTTTTGAGGTTTATGTCTGCCTCAGGAAAAGATGACAATTTATTGGCGATGCGATTGAGAGCTAATTCTCCGCGGTTATTTGCGCCGAGGTGGCGAGTGAGATTCCACTCGGCGCGCCACAGAGCGGATGCTGAAATACGGTCCCTGACATTCGGATCGTCGACCCATTCAATTGCTTGGTCGACCGAATCAGCGCGTAGATGGGCGCTAATTAGACGGAGAAAAATAGGCGGTAGAGGTTCGGAGCTTTCCGCAGCCTGCCAGGCCAGTCGATAAAATTCAGCAGCATTGTCAAAATCTTGATTCAGGAAATAGCAGTCCCCGATAATGATGGCCAGCTGTTGTTTTAACAATGCATCGCTAACAGCATCGCGATATTGTTGGAAAAAGTTTGCAGCAGTGCGGTATTGGGGAGGGTCGCGGCGCAAGGCGGCCAATCCAAGGACGTGATAGGCGCGATGGATGGAGTCGAGGCCTGGAAAACGTTCCAGTAAACGGCGGGCATCTTCCTCTGCGAGGGCAATATCATTGCGATCCAGACTTAGCTGGGCACGTATCAGGTAGACCTCGCCGAGGAGGGGGTGGGGGTCGGTGCGTGTTACCAATTCGTCCAGGAAGGAGGCGAGGTTTGCCGATTCCGGTGAGTTGGGCAGTGCTTGCATGGCAAGTAATTGCAAGGCGATAGCCATAGCTTCACGGTGGCTGCCACCGCGAACCAGTTCGCGGAATGCGGCACGTCCATCAGAGGTATCCGCCCCTAGAATCATTCCTTTAAGCAGTAACAGTTGCTCGCGCTCGCGGACGCCAAAATCGGTTGCCAGAGCAAGTTGCTGGTCAATGGTTGCGATGGCCTCAGCTGAGCGATTAGCGGCATGCAGGGCGATGGCGTATTGGCGGGCAAAGGGGAAGGCAGCCGCTTCACCGGAAGCCGCTTGCAGTCGTGTTTGCAGATTGAGCAACTGAGTTTCATCGAGTGGAGCTTGGCGCATTTCCTCACGTATGAGAAGTGCTTCAAACAGTTTTGCCTGTCCTGATTCGGTAGCGGCCTCGCGGGCTTTACTCAGTACATCGGCCATGGTTTCAATAGTATCGCTGTCCTCCAATGCCAGAGCTTGCAGAAGATAAAACCAAGGTAAATCGAAGCGATTGAGCGCACCAGGGTCGATTTCCTTGATGGTTACACTTAATAGAGGGATAGTGGCGGGGCGGTTGAGGCGGTAATTGGCGATAAGCAGGTAGAGGCTGCGTCGCGCGCTGACAATAGTCTCCGGAATGGACTGTATCACCTCTCTGGCGCGGGAGTTTTCGCCCATTTGTAGATAGGCAATTGCTAGATGGATGCGTGATTCGGCGGAGAACTTTTGTGGATTCTCCGACAAGAGGGTTTCGTAAAGGGAAGCAGCGCGACTGGACAAGCCCATTCGCAGAGCGGTGGTCGCCGCGACCGATCGCCAATCAGCATCGATTGCATTTGCTGCATCGCGGGTATCAATTTGTGTAGTTGGTTGATCAGCACAGAGGGCGGATGCGGCAACAAGCGCTAAAAAGGCCAGTAACACGCTCGCTTGGCGTATTCTGAGAGCTACGGTAAAAATTATCATGAGCAAAAAGCGGGATGGGATGATTATTGCACAGCAAGCTAGCGATTGATGCAAAATGATTTTAAATGAGTTTTTCCAATTAATCATTGCCATATGTGTTCAAACCCTTTGGAATTATCTCCAATTATTGGTGCTGGTCCTTGACCAGTTTTAGAATAGCCTAGATAAACAAACAAAAAGAATCATTATGCCAGTCGCAACACCCAAACAATATGCTGCAATGCTTGATGCTGCGCAAGCCGGATCCTACGCCTATCCGGCAGTTAACATTACCTCGATCACTACGATTAATGCTGCGCTCAAAGCGTTTGTCGATGCGAAGTCTGACGGTATTATCCAGTTATCCACTGGTGGTGGTCAATTTGCCTCCGGTCTTGCCAACAAGGACGCCACCTTTGGCGCGATTGTTTTGGCAGAGGTAACACATTTGTTGGCTGAGAAGTATAATGTGCTGGTAGCATTGCACACAGACCATTGCCAACCTGACAAGGCAGCTGGTTTCTTAAAGCCCCTGATTGAAGCCACATCCAAGCGGCGTGCCGAGGGCAAAAATAATCTTTTCCAAAGTCATATGCTGGACGCATCCAACCTGCCATTGGATGAAAATATGGCGATTTCCAAGGAATACCTCAAGCTATGCGCTGAGCAGGAGATCATTCTTGAGGTGGAAGCAGGTGTTGTGGGTGGCGAGGAAGATGGTGCCGCTGGTTCCGCCGACACTCCTGAGTCGCACCTTTATACCACTCCCGACGACATGTTGGCAGTCTATGAGGCCCTGAATGGGATAGGTCGTTACATGTTTGCAGCTACCTTTGGTAATGTGCATGGACATTACAAACCTGGTGCGGTTAAATTGCGCCCGGAGATTCTGCGTGAGGGACAAGCTGCTTTGAAAGCGAAGTATGGTGCAGAGTTTGACTTGGTCTTTCATGGTGGTTCCGGTTCTGATCCCGCGCAGATCAAGGAGACCTTGGACTACGGCGTGGTCAAGATGAACATCGACACTGATACGCAATACGCCTTTACCCGGCCGATCGCTGATCACATGTTGAAAAACTACGACGGCGTATTAAAAGTCGAGGGAGAGGTCGGCAACAAGAAGGTTTACGATCCCCGCTCTTACCTGAAGAAGGCAGAAGAGTCGATGGCTGCTCGTATGGTTGAGGCATGTCATGACCTAAACAGCAGCGGCAAGTCGCTATTTGGCCAAATTTGAGGCTAGCAGGAACGCCTCACGGTGACCTTTTATGGGGGCCCTCCTTTTGCCAGGCTATTGTCGGTGTCGCTGCCGTAGTGTAGTGTAACGCAATGGATCGCTAGCAAGGATTTGATTGGTAAATTCAGATTCGACAAGGATCGTGAGTTGGGTTTCAATCGTCATCCATGTCCGGTTTTGATGAGAACATTGTTCGTGAATACTTCGAGCTAAACGGTTTTTTTGTGCGTCAGTTGCGCAAGTATGCTGTTCAGTCCCGTAAGAAACGGACGGATGAGGAGATTGATTTGGTAGTCTACAATCCGCAACCAAAGGCGGTGGAGGGAGTCTCCGGATTCCAGCTATTCTCTCGTGATATCGAGCGCATCCAACGGGCAGTGGTTGTGGTCAAGGGCTGGCATACCTCTCGCTTTACTCCGTCAATGTTGAAGAGTGGCCGGCGGATTTTTGACTTTTTGAAAACCGACGTAATCCAGCAAGCGGGTGAGTTGTTTGATTTTGCTGCCGATGAGCAGGCAGATGGAGATGAAGGCTTGTCGAATTCACCGCCGGGGATTATGAAAATATTGGTGTTGCCTAGTTTGCCTGCAAGTGATCCGCACCGCAGTGAAAGCATCAGCATGTTGCGCGAACGCGGAGTCGATGGTATCTTAAGTTTTGGCACGATATTGGAAAATTTAATTCGCCGTGTAGAGGTCAATCGCAGTTATCAAAAGTCGGAATTGCTGCAACTCATGCGCATTCTTAAGATTTACGATCTTGTCAAAGACCCGCAGATGCAACTTTTTGCCAATGAATCCTCCTGAAAAAGGAAAATCCATGAAAACGCTCCCATTGTTATTGATTACCGCAACTGCAGCTGCCCTTCCCGCTTACTGGATCGGTCATGTCACCACCAGATCGGAGGCAAATTCCGTGCTGGAGTCTCTCTCCACGGATGATTTATTACGTGTCCTGAACCAACGAAGGAATTTAGCGAGCGAGACCAGATTGGTTGATTTTGCCACTACGGAGAGTTTTTTTGGGAATGTTAGTGATGATCCATCAAGCGGGATGACATCCGGCGAAGATGTGCGTTCCAATCATTTAATAGAGCGCGATTTACAAGCGGCACTAGCTGCCGCGCCTGGCACCGCCGGTTTGACTGCCAGGCTGGAAACCCTTTTTACGGAGTTAGCCGCGAGCGATCCACTGTTGGCGCTTGAGTATGCCGCACAAATTAGCGGAGTTCGTCAGCAACGATCGACCATTAACTCCATTTTACGTATTTGGGCGGGGCAGGATGGTGCCGCGGCCTTGGCGTGGTATAGGGATACCAGCGAAAACTTACCGTTGGCGTTGCGTGAGGAGCGTTTACAATCGATCCTGGCGGGTTATGGTGCAAGTGATGCGCGCGGAGCATTGGCCTATGTCGCAGCCATGGATCCCACTGGCAGTGGTGGCCGCCGCATGCAGTTGAGTGCCTATCAGTCTGTTTTTGACGGATTAGTGGAAAGCGGACGGATCAATCTCGCACTGGATGCGCTGGCTGGAATAGGCGATGCGTCGATGCGTGGCGATCTACAGCTGGGCTTGATTCAGTCTTGGGCTGGGCAAAATCCGGAAGCAGTTGCGCTTTATTTGGATGGTTTGGCGGATGAGATTCCCGCAAATGCGCATGCCACCCTAGTGCGTGCATGGGCGGAATTGGATCCTACCCGTGCCGCTGCGCACGTATCCTCACTGGGAGCGGAGCACCCCGATTTTGGCAGGGCAACCGCCAGTGTAATTGCGCAGTGGACGCAATATGACATTGCCGGGCCAGGCGAATGGCTCAACACCTTGCCGGCATCACCGGAAGTGGATCGCTCGGTGGCTATTTACACCGCACGCGCCGCCCGGGAAGATCCTGAAGGTGCAATGTCCTGGGCGGCATCGATCCAAAATGATCGTCTGCGCACGCGGATGATGGAACGGGTAGCTGGTGAATGGCGTCAAGTCGATCCGGTTGCCTTCGATGCTTTTATGGAGACGGGTGATTGGTCGGATGAACAGCGTCAACGTTTCATAAATGCTTCGGCTGGAGACGATCTTATGCGCCGTGGGGGAATGGGTGGTGGAGGTTGGTGGTGATGGAAAATGATCCGCTAATCCGCCGATTGCATCGTGAGATTTTATTTGCCCGACAGCGGGTATATGCCTTTGGTTCGCGTACGCCCTTGGAGACCATCCTATTGCCCGAATGGGATTGTCAATTGGCGGTTAAACGGGAGGACCGTTCACCAATCAATGCCTATAAATGGCGTGGTGCTTGCAATCGCATGGCGATTCTCGATATTGATGAACGCAAACGAGGTGTGGTCACGGCTTCGGCTGGCAATCATGCCCAGGGTGTGGCGCTGGCTGCTGCATTATTAAAAATACCTGCCAAAATTTTCATGCCAGTTTCCACACCGCGCATGAAGCAGGCAGCAGTGCGCAAGCATGGTGTCGAGTGGGTGGAGATCGAATTGGTGGGCAATAGTTACGACGAAGCCAGTCATGCAGCTCATGCATTTTCCCGCGAGACCAATCGCACGTTTATTCATGCCTACGATGATATACAAGTGATGGGCGGACAGGGAACGTTGGCAGACGAGATTGTTTTGTCGGGCGAAGCACCTTTTGACACAGTTTTTCTACAGGTTGGTGGAGGAGGTATGGCGGCAGCAGTTGCCGCATGGCTACGCATGCATTATCCCAATATTGAAATCATTGGAGTAGAGGGGGTCGAGCAGGCTTCGATGGCGGCAGCGATTGCGGCGGGCAAACCGGTAACATTGGACTCGGTGGATGTGTTTTGTGATGGCACAGCGGTGCGACGGGTCGGAGATTTGACGTTTTCCGTTTGCCGGCAAGTGGTGGACCGCTGGATCACGGTTACCAACGAGTCGGTCTCGGCCGCGATAGCGTTTCTCTGGGAGCAATTGCGTTGCATTCCCGAGCCCAGCGGAGCAATGAGTGTTGCTGGTGCCTTGCAAATGATGGAGCAGCTACGTGGCAAGCGGGTATTGACGATACTGTGTGGTGCCAATATGGATTTCGAGCAGTTGCAATTGATTGCTGCCAAAGCGGCGTTGGGTGCCAATCGTCGTCATTATTTGCGGGTGCCTATGCAGGAGAAGCCAGGAGAGCTGCGGCGGTTGCTGTCTACATTGCCAGGGGACTTGAGTATTGTGGATCTGCAATATGGGCGTGCCCACGCTGATCGTGCGACACCCATTGTTGGCGTTGAGTCAACCGAACCGGTATTGTGTGTCTTGCGCCAGCGTTTGGCGGAAGAGGGATTCAAGGTGGAAGAAGTGACAGATCCTGCGCGTTTGCAATTTCGCGTTATTCGATACGACACGACCTTGATGCACTCCCCCTTATTCTTGTCGATTGAGTTCCATGAACGTCCGGGAGCATTGGACGAGTTACTGCAGGTATTGGGGGCATGGGTTTCGATTTGCTATTTTAATTATGCCTACTCTGGTGAGCGGGTGGGGCGCGCGCTAATTGGCTTTGATTTTCCGGATCGTGATGCGCACGGAGAATTTCTCAATCGCATGGAGCGAGCACGTGGTGCTTACCGGCGTTTTACGCGGCTGGAGGATGTGTCATTGTTTGGGTAGCAAGCTATTCTCAAACTGTCGGAGCTAGCGTTGCCGAGGATCAGTCAACTACCCTAATCCCTAATCTAATCAATTTTGCGAGTTTTGGGGAGATAAACGTTGCGGAGCAGCAGCAGTCAGGATTCATCAATATATTGCTCCAGCTCGGCGATGGCTTGGTCAGTGGTAATCACTCGTGCATAACGGTCGCGCAGCGTTGCCAGTGATGCCTCGTGCAGCTCGCGTGTAACGGTCGTGCAGCCATCCTCAACCAAGGTTACCAAATAGCCTAGATCACAGGCCGCACGGACGGTCGTTTCGACGCATTCATTGGTATAAACCCCAACCACATAGAGTGCGGCAATTCCCATGTTATTAAGAACATAGTGCAGGTTGGTGGAGGAAAATACGCCGCTGGCAGTTTTATTGATAACAATTTCATCGCCTTGCGGAGCCACTTGAGGCAGGAACTCCGCCTCTTTTGATCCGGGTGGAGCCAGCAGCTGTAAGCGTTTGTGTCCCTTTGAGCGATCGCGACCATCTTTGGTCAGTGATTGAATGCGGGTATGGATCACCTCTACTCCGGCATGACGAAAAGCCTCTTGCAGGCGTTGAACATTTGGCAGCACGCGCTGCTTGAGCGTGCGGAAGTAGTAGCGCTGAAATTCCTCTGGCACACCGGAAGCATTTTGACTGCTAAAAACGCCATGGCCCTCGGCGGCATCAAGGAATTGCAAATCGATACATAGCAAGGCGGAGGCCTTTTTGCCCAATAGTTCAAAGTGTGCCGGGTTTTCAATGAAAGACTGATGATAGCGAGCCCGCAAGGGATCCCGTGCGTTTTCTGCGTCCAGTTTGCGAAATGGATTACTCATAGCATGGTGATGATTGAAGGTTTTAGGCGGCGCGGGAGACTAGTGTGTGTAAAGCAAGATTGGCGGCGGCTTGCATGTCCTCCCATGCAGTCCATTCCTCCGGTGAATGGCTTTTTCCTTCGCGACTGGGTGTGAAGATCATTCCAGTCGGCGTGATCTGCGCAAGCATTTGAGCATCGTGAGCGGCACCGCTGGGCATTTTACGAAAACGCAAACCCAGCTGCTGCGCCTTTTCGGTCAGCAATGCAATCATATGCTCATTGCAGGCAACGGGTTCGATATGACTCAGCTCTTCATAGTCAAAATAGAGTCCTTTGCGGCGGGCGATTGCTGCCAAGGTTTTGCGAAAGGCATTTTTTAATTCCCTAAGCGTATTAGCATCGGTATCGCGGATATCGAGAGAAAACTCGACCATTCCCGGGACGGTGTTGGCGGCACCTGGAAGGATTTGAGCAGTGCCGATAGTTGCCCGGCTGTTTGGGCCGCCATTTTCATCGAGAATGCGATCCAGTTCATGGGCAAAGTCAGCCAGCCCCAAAAAAGCATCCTTACGCATCTCCATGGGCGTGGTTCCTGCATGATTGGCCTCACCATGAAAGCGAATCTGCCATTTACTCAGTCCGGTAATGGCTTCGACGATGCCCACTTGCTCGTGATTGGCATCCAATACCGGTCCCTGTTCAATATGAACCTCCAGGTAGCTGTCGATTTGATCCCTTGGACGTGCGGCATCCATTGCCAGATCGGGATCCAAGCCCTGTGCCCGCATTGCATGCGCTAAGGAAAAACCATCCAAATCCGTGATTTGCAAGCGTGCCGGGTGGATGAATCCACAAAAAGCCTCAGAGCCGAACATGGCACCAAAGCGTCCCTCCTCGTCGGCAAAGGCAATCAGTTCGACTGGACGACCAAGCGGCACTTGACTCACCTTCAGTGTGCGCAGGCATTCGAGACCTATGACGAC
>SKFT01000172.1 GCA_007117865.1 Puniceicoccaceae bacterium
AGCTGTAATTAGGGCATTGCAACGAGCATTAGCGGATAGCGAAAGGGGGTTTGGCGGACGTCGTCATTGTGTGAATAAAAAACTGCTGGAAGGCATAGCGCACTATGCAAGTGGCGACTTGAGGAGGGCACTCAATGCACTGGAGACAATTGCCTTATCGCATCCTATAGGTAGCAGTATAGATGAGAAGGCAATGGAACAGTTTGCTGCCGAACGCCGATTGCGTTATGACCGCAATGAGGACGAGCATTATGACCACGCCTCGGCATTCATTAAAAGTATTCGTGGAGGCGATCCGGATGCCGGGCTTTACTGGGGATTTAAAATGCTTCAGGGAGGAGAGGATCCGCGTTTCATCGCCCGTCGTTTGATCATTCTTGCCTCGGAAGACATTGGGATGGCTCAGTCGAATGCATTGTTAATTGCAAACGCGGCCTATCAAGCGTGCGAAACCGTTGGTTTGCCTGAATGTGAATATGCGCTGGCGCACGCCATCACCTTTTTGGCAACGGCCCCCAAGAGCAATTCCATGGTGAGTGCACGATCTGCGGTAAAGGCAGCCTTGCAGAACGAATCTCCGCAAGCTGTCCCTGCATGGCTGCGTGACGGACACGGAGCTGCCAATAAGCAGGCTGGCAATGCAGACGGTTATCGGTACAGTCATGATTATCCGGAGGCTATTTCCGGTCAGGACTATATGCTAAGCCCAGCACAGTTTTATCAACCAAGCAAAAACGGAGCGGAAGCACGGATTGGAGAAAGGCTGGCACACTGGCGAAAGCTAAAAAAACTACCACTGCAATAGTATCACCATCTCAATGCCAAACCTTGCTTTGCTCGCGGTGGCGGTGAGCAGCGTTGACCAATCCCCTGAAGAGGCGCCTTTGGCGTTGGATGGTGGGCAGGTATTCCGGATGCCACTGAACTCCAACGCGAAAAGGCTGGCCACGGGTTTCAATCGCCTGGATGACTCCCGCCTTGTCGCGGGCAGAAACAAGCAATCCACGTCCCAATCGATTAATAGCCTGTTCGTGCAAGCTATTGACCCGTGTACTATCACATCGCAACAGCCCCTTTAAGCGCGTTTGTTCAACCAATATAATGGAATGTCTGGGCAGCACTGAGGTGACCTTGCCCACCTCGGTATAAAATCCGCTGATATCAGAAAATAAACTGCCACCCAATACCGTGTTCAACAACTGCATTCCCCGGCAAATTCCCAGCACTGGCTTTGCATCGTCCAGCGCCCGTTTTAGAAGTGCGGTTTCCGCTTTATCGCGGTCTAAGTCAATACCGCTGGCGCGTAATGAGCCGATACGGCGAACTACAAAAAATAGCGGTGCAAACACAAAAGACAACCAACGGCCAAGTTCTCGTTTACCGGGTCGATCGGGTGGCTCGGCGGTTTCCTCTTCAACGTCAAGCAAATCGCTATAGCTTTTGGGATCCACGTCCGCCCCACCACCCAGCAACAGGGCATCAAAGTGAACTGCTTGAGCACCAGCCGGATGGCTATGGATCATAGAAGGGGTAAGCCTTAGTGGAATACCACCCGCCAGGCGGATGGTAAAAGCGCTGCAGATCCAAGCGGGAAATCCGCCATGATCCGGTCCTGTAACTGCTACCACTGGAGACCATCGCCTGGCGAACCAGCGCTGCGGATGAGCAAAGGCTTGCAGACGAGCGCGCCAAGGATGGCACAAGCGCCAATGAAGTCTTGCGCATGCGCGACGCAAGGTATCCGCATCATCAGCCAATCGTTCCACCTCAAGCCAACGATTCCATTCAACCGCAACCGACCACTCGGGATCATCGATTAAACAATTTGGCAAACGGTAATGCAGCGTGGGGCGTGCGCTGATTTTTTCTTTAGGTAAGAACTCGTGCACCTGCTGTTCACACAGCTCTTTGAGAACTGGTAAAAAATCAAGCGGACGATTACGGGTTGGATTGAATTGCAGATAATCCGCAGCAAAACCAGGCAAGTCAGGACAATAATCCGGATTGATTACCCGTTTTACATAGTTGATGGGAAAGTGGTCAATAAAAGGGAGCACTCTGCGGCTCGGGTCAACATCGTGCAAGATTTCCAAGCGTTTTTCCAACACCAGATAAGCGCGCAGATAAGCCAGTAGAGTTGCTACATCCAATTGCGGTAACTCGGGATTCAGATGCGTGCCAAAGGCGTTTAAAAATGAAGCGCGAGTGCCATCAGCGGCAGTAGCTAAAAATGCCCGAACACGATCCACCCGGTTGAGCTGGTTGATTGGTAGCGGTGGGAAGATCAGTTCGTAGGGTATAAATCGCCGGGCCTCCTCAGATAAGCGGTGTTCGAGCTCCGAGCCAAAGTCATTATTCCAATCATCGACTTGCAAATTGGAAAACAGCTTGCGCAATTTCAGTTCAGAAAAGATGCGCGCATCCAGCTCCACCTTAATCTCACCCAAGCCATCCATGGAAACGATGCTGGCATAATCGGACTTTCGCTTAAGACGGCTTCCTCCGGCCTGTATTAGAAGATCTTCAATCGTATCGAGCGAGAGACCGGAAAACTCCAGCTCAACCCCTACCCTGCGTGGTTCGCCATCTGCACGGAGAATTTGCCTCGGCAATCTGAAGTGGCATTCGTCTCTTACC
>SKFT01000004.1 GCA_007117865.1 Puniceicoccaceae bacterium
ACATTCGATGTCATGATCAAAATGGTGTTGCGAAAAT
This sequence comes from Puniceicoccaceae bacterium, assembly GCA_007117865.1. GTDB lineage: Bacteria > Verrucomicrobiota > Verrucomicrobiia > Opitutales > Coraliomargaritaceae > SKFT01. The sequence continues at coordinate 38 of SKFT01000004.1, forward strand.
CAATTTTACGACCCAGTGAATCCGTCAGCCGACCATCTTCCAACACCTGTAACAACAATTGCACGACATCGGGATGGGCTTTTTCAATTTCATCGAAAAGCACTACAGCATAGGGCTTGCGGCGAACGGCTTCCGTCAACTGTCCTCCCTCTTCATACCCAACATAACCGGGTGGCGAGCCAATCATGCGCGATACCGAAAACTTCTCCATATATTCCGACATATCAATCTGAATGATGGCATCCTGATCACCAAACATTTTTTCGGCCAGCACCTTCGCCAAATGGGTCTTGCCAACCCCTGTTGGTCCCAGGAACATGAACGAACCAATGGGCCTGCGGGGGTCCTTTAGGTCAGCCCGCGAACGACGCAGAGCCTTTGCAATGACTTGCGTGGCAGGATCCTGTCCAATCACCTCAGCTTGCAAATCGGCTTCCAGCGCCAGGAGTTTCTGGCTTTCCTTCAACTCCATCCGAGACAACGGGATGCCAGTCCATTCAGCCAAAACCTGCAAAATGGCATCATCTCCCACGGTGACGCGATTATCTTCCCGCTCAGCCTTCCACTTGGCCAGCGCATCTTCCTGTTCTTTACGCAATTTTTTCTCCTCATCACGAAAGCGCGCTGCCTCCTCAAAGTGCTGTTTGCTAATTGCCGCTTCCTTGCTGGCGCAAACCGACTCGATCTGCTCACTCATGGTTTCAAACTCTGGCGGACGCTTAAGGGAATCAATGCGTGCCCTGGCCCCTGCTTCATCGATGATATCAATGGCTTTGTCAGGCAAGTAACGGGCAGTAATATATCGCTCTGAAAGCCGCACGGCCATCTCAAGGCCCTCATCGGTGTAGTTTACCTTGTGATGGTCCTCATATTTGCTGCGGATACCCTGCAGGATCTTAATCGTATCCTCCTCCGAGGGTGGCTCGACCTTCACCGATTGAAAACGACGCTCCAAAGCACTGTCTTTCTCAATGTATTTGCGATATTCGCCGAGAGTGGTTGCACCAATGCACTGCAATTCACCACGGCTGAGGGCAGGCTTGAATATATTCGAGGCATCCATCGCGCCCTCGGCAGCACCGGCACCAACAATGGTGTGCAACTCGTCGATGAACAAAATGACGTTTTTGACTTTGCGGATTTCTTCCATGACCGCCTTGATGCGTTCCTCAAATTGTCCACGATATTTGGTGCCAGCCACCATCAAAGCCAGATCAAGGGTAATCAGCTTTTTGTCCGCCAAAATATCCGGCACGGTACCAGCGGCAATCTCCTGGGCCAAACCTTCGGCAACCGCCGTCTTGCCCACCCCGGCCTCACCAATAAGCACAGGATTGTTCTTGGTGCGGCGGCATAGGATTTGAATCACCCGGCGGATTTCCTGTTTGCGACCAATAACCGGGTCCATCTCACCCTTGCGGGCAATCTCCGTCAAGTCGCGCCCAAAGGCTTTCAAGGCTGGAGTTTTGGTATCGCGGCGCTCTTCCCCACCCCCGGCTCCGGCTACCGCTGGTTCCTGTCCATCACCGGTAAAATTGGGATCCAACTCAGAGAGAATTTCGTTGCGGCAACGCTCAATGTCGACATCCAATGACTTCAAAACCCGTGCGGCAACCCCCTCACCTTCGCGCAACAATCCCAACAATATGTGCTCGGTGCCTACATAGGAATGATTCAGGGCCTTGGCTTCCTTACCCGCCAGGGCTAGCACTTTCTTGACCCGTGGCGTATAGGGAATGTTGCCGCTCGGCTTGCTGTCCGGACCACTGCCAACCTGCTGCTCGACGGCACTGCGAACGGTTTCCAAATCCAAACCCATTTTCTGCAGGACATTGACCGCTACTCCCTGTCCGAGGTTGATCAATCCCAGCAAAAGGTGCTCCGTGCCAACGTAGTTGTGATGAAAGCGATCCGCCTCCTTGCGGGCAAGGGCCAATACTTGTTGTGCGCGCGGCGTAAAATTGTTCATGGGTTCCATTAGTAATTGGGATTAATCGTTGGTAAAAGTAAAAATAAAACTAAAGTCATAATAAAGTTCTAAGCGATATTGATGCATTTGTCAAAATCCAGAGGCGGGACGTGGGCAAGTTCTTCCCGCAAACGCGTGGCACGCGCTAAATCACGCTGCTCCGGCGCATAGTCACGGCCACCAAAATATTGCACGTGACCCGGTTGACATTCAATAAACATCCTATCCATCAAGCTCCGACAATCATCCGGTAATACCCCAAAATCAACCGCCAGACGCAACAGGGAAAGCAAATTCATCGCTTCCGTGGAGTGAATCACGTGTGCCTGGGAAAGGATGCCAAATGCCCGCCCCATCTGATCGAGGAGCTTATGTGGATTTTTTTCAAGCAACTGCATGCGGGCATTCAACTCGTGATCGCGTATGGTTTTTATCACCTTATCCAAACGCGTCAAAATAGCATCCTCACTCTCACCCAGCGTCTGTTGGTTGGAAATCTGAAAAATATGACCAATCGCTTCACTGCCCTCGCCGAACAATCCACGCACCGTCAGACCAAGCTGATTAACCCCGCGAATGACTTTCTCCATGTGCCCGGCAATGATCAATGCCGGTAAATGCATCATTGC
>SKFT01000083.1 GCA_007117865.1 Puniceicoccaceae bacterium
CGATTTCGATTTCGATTTAAGGTTGCTGTGCAGCGGGCTATCGTTAAGCAATCGTAGAGTGAGGCAATCGTTTCAAATTTTAGGCTCCAGCAGCGCAGGAAATAGTGGGCTCCTGCGAACCGAACATTCGACAGTCTTGATCGATGCCGGGTTCTCTGCCCGTCAAATCACCTCCATGCTCAGTCAGGCCGGAGTGGATCTGGCTCAACTGGATGCCGTGTTCCTTACCCACGAACACAACGATCATGCCGCTGGTATCCGAGGACTCGCCAAATATTCCGAATTGCCCATTTTTGCCAATCGCCCAACGGCTGAGGCAATTCAGTCAAGGCTGAAGGCACCTCCCAACTGGCATGTGTTTGAAACGGGCACACATTTTCAATTTCGCGACTTGGCCATTCATCCATTCTCTGTTCCGCACGATGCCTATGATCCTGTTGGATTCACCTTTGCCTGGGGTGAGGATGACCTTTTCTCAAAAAGACACTCGCTGGCGTGGATTACCGACTTGGGTTATGTGCCCAGCCTGGTGCGTGAGATTGCCGAATCAGTGGAATTCCTCTTCATCGAATCCAATTACGACGAATCCCTTCTCGAAAGCGATACCCGCCGTCCATGGTCCACTAAACAGCGCATCCGAAGTCGCCACGGGCACCTTTCGAATCGCGACTGCCATGAATTGATTGAGAACTTCAGTCCCTGCTCGCGCCTGCGCCATATCTGGCTTGGGCATCTGAGTCGCGACTGCAACACATTTGATATCGTCAATGACCTTGTTAGTCAGCTGGTACGCTCCAGCGGACGTTTTACCGCAACGGTTGTGGATCCCAACAAACGCATGGACGCTCATCACGATTTTCATAGCACAACATAATTACTCAGAAGTCAGTTGTCAGGATGAATAACCAGCTGCAACATTCGAAGATTTCCTAAATAATGCCAGAACACCAATACAAACACCGCTTTACCAAAATCATTTTCACTATAGGCCCTGCGACTGAAAGCGAGGCAGTTCTGGAAAAACTCATCCGCCAGGGAGTCGACGTCTGCCGCATCAACATGGCACATGCCAACCACGACTGGACGCGTACAATCATCCGTCGCGTGCGCTCAGTCTGTCAGCGCTTAAAGCGTGAAGTGGCGATAATGATGGATGTAAAGGGACCGGAAATCCGCACTGGCGACCTGGAAGAGCCGCTTGAACTAACAGCAGGTGACAAACTGGACCTGACGGTAGACCAAGGCATCGGTGGGCGCGGTGAGGATGGTGTCTATCATGTCGACGTTAATTATCCAGCCATTACGAATACCCTGCGGAAAGGTGATACTGTCTTGGTCGATAGTGGACTGATCAAAATGCAAGTGCTGGCAGTGGAAGAAAGCCGCGTCCGCTGCGAAGTCCTGATACCGGGTCCAATGGGCAACCGACGTCACATCAATCTACCCGGAGTGCGCGTGCACCTGCCCTGTCTTACGGATAAGGATAAGGCCGATGTCGGCGTTGGCATTGAGGAAGGAGTTGATTTCTTTGCCCTGTCCTTTGTGCGGGAAGCGGCAGATCTCGACTATTTCCACCGCTATTTGAAGGAAAACGATTCCGCCGCACGAATCGTTGCCAAGATTGAGGACCAACAAGCGATTTCGAATCTCGAGGAAATCATCGTTGCCTCCGATGGTCTGATGGTGGCCCGTGGCGACCTCGGTATTGAATGTCCTTTTGAGGATCTGCCAATTATTCAAAAGCGTGCGGTCCAATTATGCCTGGCGAATAGCAAGCCGGTTATCATTGCCACCCATATGCTGGAAAGCATGATAACATCACCTCTGCCTACGCGTGCCGAGGTGTCTGATATTTCCAATGCAGTGTTGGAGCAAGCGGACTGTGTCATGCTGTCGGGCGAAACCACTGTAGGTAAATATCCGGTTGATTGTGTGGAGATCCTCCAGCGCATTGCTTTGAAAATGGAAAGCCAACGCTTCCCGACTTTGCGCACGGAGCTGGTGCTAAAGCATCCCAAGGCCAAAATGCAACGCGCAGCGGCCTATTTGGCATCCGAACTGGAGGCAGGTATCGTCATCTTTACCAATCGCGGAATGATGGCACAGATGCTGTCATCGCTCCGCCCCACCAAGGTGCCGCTTTACGCGTTTACAGAGAACGCTACCCTCTACCGCCAGCTGCTAATGCTTTGGGGTGTTGAGCCATTTTTGATCGCATTCAATCAGGAAGAGCCTGAACAAACCATCCAAACCGCATTCACTCTACTGCAGGAAAAGGGTCTGGTGAAAACCAACGACCCCATCGTCGTGGTCAGCAATGTCATGACTGGTGATACGATTTTTGAAGCCATTCAGCTTAGGCGCATCGTCCTGTAGAATGCGCGCCTCTTCATGTTCGTTCGTGATTACTCAACACCACAAACCAATAAAACTCGTGGGATTAATTAGATTGGGTATTACTCCTTGTCTTTAACTGCTTTGCGCTTAGGCGGCACGGGATCGTAACCGTGGGTGCCCCATGGATGACAGCGCAGGATGCGGCGCAAAGCCAGCCAACTTCCCCACAGGGAACCGTGTATGCGGATGGCCTCAATCGCATATGCGGAGCAAGTGGGTTGATGACGACAATGGCCATAACCGTTGTTAAACAGGCGCAACAACGGTCCCAATGTCCATTGATATAGGCGAACAAGTCCAATAAAGAACCACTGCATGGCTAAAAAGAGCGGGGCTTGGCGACTAAGGCAACCAGGGGAAACGGCGAAAGGCTGGCGGCCGTTTCTCATTCCAAGCCTTGCGTCCTTCCTCACCCTCCTCTGTTAAGTAATAAAGTAAAGTCGCGTTGCCTGCCAACTCCTGAAGCCCCGATTGTCCATCGACATCGGCATTGAATGCCGCTTTGAGGCAGCGTATGGCGAGCGGACTTTTTTCTGCGATTTCCAACCCCCAAGTTTCTCCCTCCGCCAACAATTGATCGTAGGGCACGACCTTATTGACCAAGCCCATTTGCAGTGCTTCCTCCGCATTGTATTGGCGACACAGATACCAAATTTCGCGGGCCTTTTTCTGTCCCACAATACGGGCCAGATAGCTGGAACCAAAGCCGCCGTCAAAACTGCCTACGCGCGGACCGGTCTGACCAAAAACCGCGTTGTCAGCGGCGATGGTCAAATCGCAAACCACATGTAAAACATGCCCACCCCCGATAGCGTAACCAGCGACCAGTGCAATGACCACCTTGGGCATGGAGCGTATCAGCTTTTGCAAATCGAGAACATTCAAGCGCGGAACGCCATCCTTACCAATATAGCCGCCGCGTTTTTCCCCGCGTATACGTTGGTCACCACCGGAACAAAAAGCGAATTTTCCATCGGTTTGCGGATTGGCGCCCATGAGCAACACTGTGGCGATACCGGTGTCTTCACGTGCATCGGTAAAGGCAACAATCATTTCCTGCACCGTATCGGGGGTAAAGGCGTTGCGCCGGTGTGGACGGTTAATCGTCACGCGCGCAAGTGGACCTGCTTTGTGGTATTGGATTTCCTCGAAATCCGCGGCTTTTTCCCATTTCAATTTCATTGTTCAGCTGAGTTTAATTGTAAAATAGCAGCCGCCTGCATCGCCGAAAAAAACTCGCGACGGATCTTTATCGCCTGGGAGTTATCCGAGTGCAAGCGTAGGATCTTGACTCCTGCCTGAGATACGGCATCGCGTAACATAGTGACAGCAGACACTGCTGGCAAGTCAGCTAAGACAATACCATGGGCTGCTGCCAGACTGGCGAAGTCCACCTTCTGTGGGGTGGCAAAATAGGTTTCAAAATCCGCTTCATGCTGAACGATGGGCAAGGACTCAAAGATCCTGCCACCGCCATTATCAATCAACACAACCGTCAAGCTACCGCACATTTGCCGGGCGGAAAGCAGCGCGTTGGCATCGTGCAGAAAAGCCAAATCGCCACAGACTAAAACCATGGGACGATTACTGCGGTGGGCGGCACCAATGGCAGTGGAAAGCGTGCCATCGATGCCATTGGCACCGCGATTGGAAAAACCCTCCCCATGGATGGCAGCGACTGGCATGAACCACTCGGCATCGCGCACAGGCATGCTGCTGGCAAAGTGCAGGTCGCAGGTGATGCCATCCAGCGCACGCACCATTACCTGCGGCCACAGGGGTTCGCAAAAAGTTTCCGGCGATTTCAAATGCACTTCACCTGCCACGGCCAATGCCTCAGACGCCGCGGTATCCATGCGCTGCCAGCAATCATTCCAGCTGGACTCAATCCGTTTAGCCAACGCCGCACCTTCAATCGCCGCCAACGCCTGGGCGGTGGTAAACCAGCGCTGGTGGGGACGCTGCAGAGGATCCAGATTGCGTGGACGTGGATCAACGATGACTGTTTCGACAGTCAGCCCAGACAACCATTGCCGCAATACCTTGGCGGTAGGCAATGCGCCGAATTGCAATACCATCTCCGGCTGGCAGGAGTCTGCAATAGCGGTATCGCGCAGCAACACGTCATAATGCGCAATGACCTGACTGCGGGATTTGGGATGATAGCGCAAGGGCGAGGCAGCATCAGCCAAAACCGGCCAGCCCAACCAACGCGACAAAGCCAGCACAGCGTCAGCAAAGGACGCTCCACCACCGGCTGCTGGATGGGCTCCGACGAGTATCAAACCCCGCTTACCACTAGTCCATTGAGCGGGTACTCGCGGTGCAACATCCTTACCGGGCAAGGCATCGCCCGGGAGAGCTTGCGGCAGGGCATCGAGGATCGGCCGCAAACGCTCTGCAAGCCAATCGGGATCACTTAAAGCAAGGGCATTCGCTGCTGGCACCAAAGGTTCACGAAAAGGTATATTGAGGTGCACCGGTCCCGGATGGTTGCCGGTGGCGGCGACCAATGCCGCTGCCACTGGATTGAGCAAGCCGGAGAATGAATCGCTGGTCGTGGAGTCGGGGATACTGCACTCTACAAATTGCCGCACGTATTTACCAAACAGCTCGATCTGATCAATGGTTTGCCCAGCAGCGCAATTGCGCAGTTCCGCAGGACGATCGGCACTCAGCACAATTAGAGGAATGCCGGCCTCGGAGGCTTCAATCACTGCAGGAAAATAATGCGCAGGCGCTGAACCGGAGGTGCATAGCAAAGCAACGGGACCTCCACTGCGGCGTGCCTGTCCAAGGGCAATAAATCCAGCGGAGCGCTCATCGAGGGCCACCCAAAGCTCCAAGCCAGCAGTCCGCGCCGCAGCCAGCACCAGTGGCGCTGATCGCGACCCTGGGGACACGACACACATGCTTACCCCAGCCCTCCGCAAAACCCCCATCAATACAGCAGCCCGGAGAATATTTGCGCTAGCTGAAGCTTGCGAATCGTAGGCTGCGGATGCGGGATTTTCGATCATGTTGGTAGATATCAAGTCATCAAATTGCGGCAATCGCAAATTGCAACCACTCAGACACAAAGTAATGCCGAATTCATTAAATTTTGCGGTTTTAGGCGACAATTGCAAAATTTTATGTATTCGGCTCTAACGCAAGTCAGCCGGTCTCTCACTTCAACTATTCCCATAATTGTGTAAAATCGATTGCGTTGGTTCCGGCTCTCAATTAACTGAAATAAACGTGCACCAAGCAACTAACAGCAAAATAACCATTATTGGCGGCGGCTTGGCCGGTCTGACCCTCGGCATTGGTCTTCGTCAGCATGCTGTGGATGTCGCTCTGCAAGAAGCTGGAAACTTGCCGCGCCACCGCGTCTGTGGAGAATTCATCTGCGGTAAAGGGGCGGCAACCTTAACTGCGATGGGACTCGAGTCACTCATGGCTGACGCAGTCGTGCACAACGAGGTCCATTGGTATCACAGAAACAGAAAACTTTTTCAGCAAAAACTCCCCTCCCCTGCAATCGGTATTTCCCGCTACCTATTGGATCAGCGACTGGCTGATTATTTCACCCGCAAAGGCGGTCAACTTCATTGTCACCAGCGCGTGTCCATCGATGCCGCTTTTACCCGTGAGGAAGGCAGCGTATTTTGCAATGGACGTCAACGCGCTGCCGGCAAGCCGCGTTGGCTTGGAATGAAGCTACACCTCAAATCCACCCCGTATCCGCGTGAGAATGGCTTAGCCGTTCATCTGGGTGATGGCTGCTACGTCGGGCTATCTGCAATTGAAAACGGTCAGCATAATCTTTGCGGACTTTTTCGCCTGCGTCCGGGCATTGAAGGCGGTAAGCTGCAACGCTTAATGCGCTACCTTGAGGCCTGCGGTCTGTATGCATTGCGTCGCATTGTGGAGAAAAGTGAGCCGGATGAGTCCAGTTTCTGCGCCGTCAGCGCGCTCGATTTCTCGCCCCCCTCTCTTGTCCCCGGCAGACTAACGCTTGGCGACCAAATGGGTATGATTGCACCTTTCACCGGCAACGGCATGTCAATCGCCTTGGAAAGCGCTAGGATGGCGGTTGCGCCTCTCGTCGATTACGCGTATCAGCGCTGCAGCTGGGGCGAGGCCACCGATACAATACAACAGCATTTGAGCAAACGTTTCTCCATGCGTATAAACGTTGCCCGCTGGCTGCACCCCCTACTGCTCAACAGTCCATCCCAAGCTGGATTGGGCTACCTTGGACGATGGCACCTATTGCCTTTAAATCCACTCTTCAAGTTAACACACTGAGTTTTTCAACATGTATCTTCACTCCCTTGCACACGCTGTCCCTTCCAATTCCTACTCACAGGCCGATTGCTGGGAACTGTTGAATCAAACAGGACAACTGGAATCACTGCGCCCGGCATCGGTTTCGCTTTTACGCAAAGTGCTACTCAACCCAAACAGTCCCATTGACAAACGCCACTTTGCACTGCCTGATCCGGAAAAATATTTATCGCTCTCCGCTTCCGAGCTTAACCATGCTTTTGAAGCAGCCGCGCCAGCCTTGAGTATCCAGGCTCTCAATCAAGCACTCGAACGTGCGGATACGTACGCCAATCAATTGGACGCGCTTTTTGTCTGCACCTGCACCGGCTACATCTGTCCCGGCATCAGTAGTCACATCGCCGGACAGATGGGACTGAATCCACACATTTACCTGCAGGATTTGGTTGGGCTCGGATGCGGTGCCGCTATTCCGACGCTCCGCTCAGCAGCCGGATTTGCTGCCCTGCATCCGCAGGCACGCATTGCCTGCGTGATGGTGGAAATTTGTTCGGCGGCTTTTTATTTGGATAACGACCCTGGCGTCCTTATCAGCTTGTGCCTGTTTGGCGATGGTGCCGCAGCTTCAATTTGGAGCGGAAAAAAAAGCTCAAAAAGTCACTATCGTATCGGTAATTTTGATACACTACACTTGCCTGAAAAACGCGAATGCCTGCGATTTGGCAATCGCGAAGGCAAGCTGCGCAACCAACTTTCGCCGGCAGTCCCAGATGTTGCCGCCGGCTCGGTGGAATCCCTCTGGCTGCGCGCTAACAAGCCCGCCAGCATTATCTCCCATACTGGCGGACGCGAGGTGTTATGGGCAATTGAAAAACAACTGACAATTACGCCCCTGCAAGACAGCCACTCTGTGCTGGCGGATTACGGCAACGTAAGCAGTCCTTCGGTAATGATTTCACTGGAACGACAGCTACAATCCAAAAATGCCGCACCGTGGCTGGTCGCTTTTGGGGCAGGATTCGCCGCCCATTCAGCACAACTGGTGCATGAGTTCTAAAACCCTGGCTTCTATCACATTTATTGCCTCGCGAATGCTCGCCAGCACAAAGTGAACAAGATTCGCAACTCGCTTATATTCAATTCTGTCTCCTGAATTCTGAATACCTGAGAAGTTGCCAAGATTCTGCCCAAAATAGCCTGTGCGTTCTTAAACCGAATCCAGCAGTGCGCGCATCGCCTTAAGTGTTTCTTTACTCAGGTGATGCTCAATCCCTTCAGCATCGGCCTCTGCTTGCTTGGAGGAAACACCAATAAATTTTAGAAAATCCACAACTAGAGCATGTCGCGTCGCAGATTCAACGGCCACGCTACAACCTAAATCCGTTAACTGAATCCCCTCCTCTTCATCACGGGTTAAAAATCCGCGTTTTTCAAATCGCTGCAAGGCCCGGATTACTGTCACGTGCGAAACACCGAAAAGATTCTGTAAATCCATCACCCGCACTGGCAGGCCCTGCTGCAAACGCACGTGGATAGCTTCGACATAGTCTTCCGCCAACTCGCGATTGTGTTGTCTGCGGACCCGCGCATGGTGTCCCGCCTGAGATGCATTGTCTGCGTTTGTCATTAAAAAAGGGTCGCATCGGATACAACCGAAAGCGACCCTTGAAGTGCAAGCTTTATCTTACGAAAAACTCGGCGCGGAAATTGAAGTGCCTCCAGCCGGAACGGTGACATCCTCTCCATCAGCCCAATGCGCGTCGTTGATCAGGAATTTAAATACAACTCCTGTCTTGGCGGCGTCTGTAGTGAAAACCCACTCGTTAGTACCAATACACTCCATGATAGTGCCTTTGTCCCAGCTCAAGCCAGCACCCTCACCACGAATATATAGCTCATTGCCATAACCGACATCAACCCGTGCGACGATCTTAGTTACAGGCGTTTTGGCGGGTTGGTTAACTTTTTTTGCGAGAGCAGCCTTTTTAGCCGGAGCGGCTTTCTTGGCTGCGGGGGGTTTTGTGGCGCTTGCCGTTTTATTAACAGCAGCTTTCTTTACTGCTGATTTCTTGGTTGCAACTTCCTTGGCAGGTGCCTTTTGGACAGCCGCCTTTTTCGTTGTCGATGATGTGGTTTTTTTAGCCATTGATTTTATAATTGGTTTGATAATTTTCCGCCTGCATTGAGCAAAACCGGATAAATGCAACATAGCATTAAGTAGACCAATTTAGTGTTTTATCAATCATGTGGCAAGCTTATCGTTTATCCCAAGCCATCATTTTTTACTGAGATTTTGTCGCGTTAAAGCAAACACAACCGGACTGAGCAAAGCTAATCCAATCAAATTGGGCAATGCCATCAATGCGTTGAAGGTATCAGCAACCAACCAGATAAATTCAAGATCCACGATTGCGCCAATCGGGATTACTAATATCCACAAAACCCTGTAGGGATAGATGACTTTGACTCCAAATAAATATTCAGCACACCGCTCGCCATAAAAGGACCAGCCAATAACGGTGCTAAAAGCAAAAAGCGTTAGGCAAACGGCAACGATCACACCACCTGCCATTGGCAATGATTCGGCAAAGGCTAGACTCGTCAAGCCAGCCCCGGAAACTCCCGAATCCCATACTCCCGAGGTTAAAATCACCAAACCAGTAATCGAGCAAACGATGATGGTGTCGATAAAGGTCCCCAGCATGGCGATCAAACCTTGGCGCACGGGATCCCGCGTCTGTGCCGCAGCATGTGCAATGGGTGCCGACCCCAGACCCGCTTCGTTGGAAAAAACTCCGCGCGCCACACCAAAACGTAATGCTGCCCAAACAGCCGCTCCTGCAAAACCACCTTGGGCGGCAATCGGTGAGAATGCATGTGTGAAAACCAGTTGCAGTGCGCCGGGAATAGCATGCGAGTTGAGGGCCAAAACCCATAAACCGACAAATAAATAAACTCCGGCCATTAACGGCACCAGCATACTCGTTGTTCGCCCGATTCGCTTAATGCCGCCTATCAAAACCATGCCGGCAAAAATCAGCACCACCAGTCCACTAACCCATGCTGGAATGGAAAAATTGGATTCGATCACATCCGCAATCGAATTCACCTGCACCGTATTACCAATCCCAAATGCCGCTACTGCACCAAGCTCGCTATATTAATCTGTTTATTTGAACTTTTTTATTGACCATACTAATACGGGAACATAACAACTATTAGAAATCCGGCTAGCGAGGCGGATTGAGCGTTCTTTAACATACTTTGCGTGGTTGCTTCAGGAAACGCCGTGAAAATCGGCGACAGTCGCGCTACGGTAACAGGTAACAAATCCGTCCATTGGTCTGACAAACCACTGGGGTTGGCTCTGCCAA
>SKFT01000055.1 GCA_007117865.1 Puniceicoccaceae bacterium
ATTTTGCGCCAGAGCGTGTATTTGGCCGGGTCTGAAATATCGGGGATGGTACGGTTAAGAGAGCAGGCCACGCAAAACTCCGCAGAAGTATCAACCGGCAACATCCAGTTACAAACCCCCTGCACGGTGTAGTTGTGGCACATTCGCCAAGCGTATCCGCGCGTATCGCCAATGCGCCGCCATACCCCATCGCCCGTCGACTCCAGCGCCGCAAGGCGACGCTCCTCCGGCAAAAAGCCGACGGTAGCGCCACAGTTGAGGCAGGCTACGTTTTCAAAAAAAAGCCGTGCGCCGCAACACTCGCAATAAAAAGTTTTCATAAATAAACGATAAGCCGCCAGGAATTGGGTGGTAATGGATCAGTATTCACAACAACTGAGCAACAAGCCACCCATAAAGTAGACTTCCGACAGCATTTAATGCCGAGCGTCTGCGCGAAGAGGTGGAACAGAGCAAGGTTGGGTTTAGGCTGTAGGGTGGCGGTCGCCTTTTCCCAATTCGCGCTGAGACCGGCTAAACACAGCCCAAACCCTTTCGCAGCATTAGCGGAAATAAATACTACAAATGTCTTCGCTTGATTTTTTATTCCGACTCCTGACTCCTGGGTAGTTACAATTTAACCGCTTTTTTCCTGTAACTGCGGAACTCGGGCTATCGCCGACGGCGGCCGGCGGCTAGACGCTGAGCGATTGCAAAGCGGGTAACCGACTCAAATTGCTCGAACTCGGCGGGGTCGGCATTTTCTTCCTTGGCCTTGCGGATGGCGGCTGCGGCCCTTGCTTCGGCGGCCTCTACCTCCGCCATATCAATTTTTGCCACATCAATTGCTGCCTCGGTAAGTATGGAAACTGTGTCCCCAAGCACTTTGGCAAAGCCACGGTCTACCGCCAGCGCCTCCGTTCCCGTTTCAGTCTCCAACCGGATTTCACCCGGGTCAATCGGTGTCATCAGCGGCAAGTGCCCGGTCAAAATGCCGAGCTCGCCTGCAGGCGTCGGCAAAACAACCGATTTGACTTGTGCGCTAAAAACAACCTTAGCCGGTGTAATGATTTCCAGTTGCAGAGACATGACAGCAAATAATTAAGCGAAAAGGTGCGCGCGATCAACTGGCCTTTGAAGCTTCAATCGCTTCCTCAATCGAACCCTTCATGTAGAAGTCGTTTTCAGCGAGGTCGTCGAGTTCACCATCAAGGATCTTCTTGAAGCCCTGAATGGTATCAGCGATCGAGACATACTTACCCTTAACGCCGGTGAAGACCTCGGCGACGTGAAACGGCTGGGAGAGGAATTTTTGGATTTTGCGAGCGCGGTAAACGGATTGCTTGTCCTCGGGCGATAACTCGTCCAAGCCGAGAATGGCAATGATGTCCTGCAAGTCCTTGTAGCGCTGCAACACATTCTGCACGCCGCGGGCGACGTTGTAGTGCTCCTCGCCCACGATATTTGGGTCGAGCGCGTTGGAGATGGAAGCAAGTGGATCGACCGCCGGATAAATGCCCAACTCGGCAATGGAACGTTCCAAAACGATGGTTGAGTCCAAGTGCGCGAAGGTGTTGGCGGGAGCAGGGTCTGTCAAGTCGTCTGCCGGAACATAAACCGCCTGGAAGGAAGTGATGGAACCCTTCTTGGTCGATGTAATACGCTCCTGCAAAATACCCATCTCCTGAGCCAGCGTCGGTTGATAGCCCACGGCGGAGGGCGGACGTCCGAGCAGCGCGGACACCTCGGAACCAGCCTGCGAGAAGCGGAAAATGTTATCGACGAAGAACAATACGTCCTGATTCTTCTCATCGCGAAAATACTCCGCCATAGTCAAACCTGACAAAGCCACGCGCATACGGGCACCGGGTGGTTCATTCATTTGACCATATACCAATGCCACCTTGGAGTTTTCAATATTCTCCAGATCGATAACGCCGGCATCTGCCATTTCATGATAGAGGTCGTTACCTTCACGGGAACGTTCACCCACCCCGGCAAATACCGAGTAACCCCCGTGCGCCTTGGCGATGTTATTGATCAATTCCATGATCACAACGGTCTTGCCGACACCGGCACCACCGAAGGCACCCACCTTACCGCCTTTGACGAACGGACAAATCAAGTCGATGACCTTGATGCCGGTTTCGAGGATCTCGGCTTCGGTGGCTTGGTCAACCAACGTCGGAGGTTGGCGATGGATTGCCCAACGCTCATCGGTTGCCACCGGACCACGCTGATCCACGGTGTCGCCAGTGACGTTGAAAATACGGCCAAGGACTTGATCGCCGACTGGGACTGAGATGGGCTTGCCCGTGGCAATCACTTCCTGACCACGCACGAGACCGTCGGTCGAGGCCATTGCCACGGCACGAATCATGCCGTCACCCAAGTGCTGCTGGGTTTCCAGCGTCAATTTGATCGACTTGCCCTCAAGGGTGAAGTGAATTTCGAGGGCTTCGTAGATCTCGGGAACATTTTCGGATGCGAACGCGACGTCCACAACGGCGCCGATAACTTGGACGATTTTTCCGGTTTGGCTCATAATAAGAATGTTTGTTTTAACTGCTAAGGTATTCAGGAGTCAGGAGACAGAATCCAGAATGACTAAAGGTGCCTTTGATGAAGGATGAAGGATG
>SKFT01000180.1 GCA_007117865.1 Puniceicoccaceae bacterium
CCAAACATCGCAAATAACGCTCCTTGCCAGCCACAAAAGGCACCAATGAAGCCAACGAATTTGACATCGCCCTCGCCCATGGCTGGCTTGCGAAAAACGATTTCTCCAAGGACTGCTATCCAATACACCAAACCCGCTCCCACCAACATGCCAATGATGGCACGCACGCCAGACTCCAGTGAGGCCAACAGCGGGATGGTCGATTCGACTCCATGCAGCGCGGGTAACGCAAAAGCAATCAGCACCCCCAACACCGCGCCGCCAATGGAAAAACGGTCGGGAATGATCATGTGATCGAGATCAATGAAGGTGGAAGCTATCAAAAAGGCCAAAAACAAGAATCCAACGATCGCCACTGCCGGTGTGTGGGCCAGCCAGGCAAACAAAAACAAAACTCCGGTCAAGGCCTCCACCAGCGGATAGCGGATACTAAAGGGGCGTCCACAACAGCGAGCTTTGCCGCCTAAAATAAGCCAACTAATGACCGGTATGTTATCATACCAGCGGATTTTTTGCCCACAGGCACAGCGCGAACCCGGAAAAACCACGGAAATTCCTGCCGGGATACGGTAGATGCAGACGTTTAAAAAGCTGCCGACTATGGTGCCGAAAATAAACACGCCGATGGCAAACAGCCAAGGCAGCTCCTGCAGCGCAAATTCAAAAGTTGTCAACATATCGTGGAGGGAGTTTGAGTGAATGACAGGCCGCCGCCATCATAACATGATCGGAGACCGTTTCGCGCGACCAAATTTCCAATGAGCGCACACCCTGAAAAACCAACATCCCCAAGCCATTGGCAGCACGCAAACCGGCTTTTTGGGAGGCTTTAATCAATGGGGTTTCGGTCGGGTTATAAATCATATCCATTACGCTCCACCCTGCTGGCAGACGCGAGGGATCAATCGGCAGTGGATCGCTTTCCTTGAGTCCCAGCGAGGTGGCATTGACCAGCACTCCGGAGGCTGGTAGATCCGGCAATCGGGCGTCCACAAGCGAAAACCCATGCACGGGGGCTTTCGACTGTAGTGATTGAATTGCGTCCATCATCTCTGCCAAACGCTGCTGCGAACGATTGCCCACCCACAACGAGGAGCAACCGGCTTTTAAGCAATGTACGGCCGCCGCCCGTGCAGCACCACCCGCACCCAGTAACACAATGGCAGTGCCGGCAATGGCCATCCCAAGGTCCTTGCTTAAAGCCTGCTCCAGGCCATAGCCATCGGTATTAAATCCCTCATAACCCAGTTCACCCCAAACCAGGGTGTTGGCCGCTCCCATCCGTCGTGCGTCATCACTAAACCCTTTCAAAAGCTGCAAAACATCGACCTTGTGTGGTATGGTTAGGTTTAAACCAAGAAATCCCTTGCGGTGAAATACCTCCAGCGCCTCGGGCAGGGTTTCCGGCGCAATCTCAAAGCGATAGTAGGTCCAGTCGCGAAAACGGTCGTTGCGCTGCCGCAAATCCGCAATCGCGGCATTGTGCATCGCCGGACTGATGCTGTGGCGCACAGGATAACCCACTACGGCCAAAGAGGTGCCGGGAAATGATCGCTTGCGCAAGTCATCCAAGGTATAGGTAAATGATGGGTCAATGGTCACGTTGTAGCCGGTTTGGGATGTAATTAGTTAGGTATTCAGCAGTCAGAAGGGCTGTTAGGTTCAAATAAATGAAAGTCTCAATCGCATCCACCTGGGTATCGCGCAGCCAAGCCCTTTCGCGCATGTAGCGCACCAATTCGCGTATCGTGCAGTCCTCGGACTGCATCCAGCGGGCTTTCTTCTGCGCGATGATTGGTGAATCATAGGTATTAAATCGTAGCTATCCCATAGAGGATAGGGAAACAATGCAAGCTTGCATATTCAAACGGCTTGCGACTTTGCGGCTTGGGAGCAATTAAAAATGCGGGGTATCTGCAAGGTAGCAGCGTGCATCTTGCCGCTGATAGCGGCTAATCCGTTTTCGCCGCTCAAGCTTCCCTAGGTCAAGAGCCGAAACTCCAACCTGTCGCATTTTGCTAACAGCGGAAGCGTGTTGGAGTTCCGCATTTATGCGGTCTCAGCCGAATAAATCAACAGGCCCTTTACGCGGTCTCCCCCGCATCCTAAACACTCGTCCGCCATGCAGAAGTGGAGTTGACTGGATAATTTTTTGAATGAGGAAAGCAGGAAAAAAGAAATGAAAGCACAGCTGCAACTTTTTTCTTTTCGCTTGCAAGCAGGGGGTCCTTTGCGGCATACGAATGGGCATATGAATAATTGGCAACGCTTCTGCGATCACTACCTTGCTCTGCCTGATTTGGATTTTGCACTCGACATCAGCCGCATGCGCTTTACGGAGGGATTTTTCGACGAGATGGAGACCGCCATGCAGGCCGCCTTCGCAGCGATGCGCGAACTGGAAGCGGGTTCCATTGCCAATCCGGATGAAAACCGCATGGTTGGTCATTACTGGCTGCGCAATCCGGATCTCGCCCCCGACGCATCCATCAGCGCTGCCATCCGCGACTGCCTGCAGTCGATCAAGCAATTGACGTCCGACGTCCACAGCGGAAAAATCAAGGGCTCCGGCGGCAGCTTCCGCAATCTACTGGTAATCGG
>SKFT01000158.1 GCA_007117865.1 Puniceicoccaceae bacterium
ATTTTGCCGATCGCATGATTCAGATGAAAACCCATAAAATACCGTTTATTCTCAGCCCGCTGTTTGCTGTTCTGCTGTTGTTAATAGGGGCTTTTGCAGCCTCAACGCTACAAGCCGAAGGTAGCCAGCCCGTTATTATCACCAAGCCGATTGAGGGTCGGAGTGAAACCGACAGCGTGGGCCCCATCCGTATGTCCAAGATGACCATTTTGCAGGCCTTGGATCTTTTGCGTGAGTTCAGTGGCCGTGTGATCGTGCCCGGTGAGGGCTTGCCGCGCACTGAATTGAATTTTAACACTGGTTCAGCGCTGTCCCGCCGTGACGCCATTTTTGCGATTGAGCATATCCTTGCGCTGAATGGTGTGCGTCTGCGCATGAACGACAACGGCATGGTCACCGCACTCCCTGCTGCCAATCCAGACCGTCGCTCCGTCACGCTCATCACTGAATTGCCCGAGGGTGCGGATTCCGAGCAGATTTTCTCGATGATGTTTTCGCTGGAGTTTATCAGCTCCAACACTGCCTGGCACCGCTTGCGTAACTTGACCACGCCGGGACGCTCCTCCATTCATCAGATGACAGAAACCAGTCACTTGATGATTACCGACACGCTGTCGAATTTGCGCCGCTTTCAACAAATCCTGTCTGTGATTGATGCTCCACCGGATAGCAGGCAAGAGCTCTACACCTTCCACATCCAACATGATTCCGCCTGGAATGTCCGCACGCATTTGCTTCAATTGGCCCGCTCGGGTTTGAGTGCTCGCATGCGGGAAACAACTATTTATGCGGATAGTCGTACCAATCTCCTTTGGGTGACCACCCATCCCGCCAACTTTGAGTTTATCCAGCGCGTGGTGGAGGAGTTTGACCAGGAGGTGGCACCCTTTACCACTACTGAAGTAATTAAGATCGAGAATGCCAATTTCTGGACCTTGTGGAGCATGGTAAACGGTATCATCCGCACCCAACAAAGCCTTTTTGCACGGCAACGTTTTCGCTCAGCCGAAGCCACGACCTCTGAACCATCAGCCCGTAGGGTCGGGATCGATGGCTTGGTTGAAGAGCTGTTGCCAACGGATGGCACCGCACCAGAAGGTGGCGAAGCCGCCGTTTCCGCAGTGGAAATTGCGCGTCCGGATTCCGATCCGGGCATGGTCATGGTCGAGGAGGCAATGCCGGAGTTACAATTCAGTCCCTACATCGCGATCTTCGCCGACGCACCCAATAGCTCTATTGTCGTCTATGGCACTCAAAGTGATATTAGCCGTATGCAGGCACTCATTAGCCAAGTGGACATAAGCGCCCCCCCCTACGTTAGCAGTGAGGTGGTCGAAATCGTCCATGCGCAGGCCGATGATATTCGCAACATTGCCCAGTGGACCATTTGGACACAACAGAGCACTTTTTCCCGACAAGGCATACGCACTGGTGATGAGCGCACCGATGCCGGTAGTCGTGCTTCGATTGAGGATGGCTTTGAGTTCAGTCCTTTTGTTGCGACTATTGCCAACCGTCGTAATAATACCCTTATCGTGCAGGGAACCCAGCGGGATATTGAGCAAATCAAGCGCCTTGTCCGACAGCTGGATGTCGAAGCCGCGCCACTGACGATGAATGAAGTGATTTTCCTGGAGCATGCCGAGGCGGGGACGCTGGGTCGCGTGGTGCAAAACATCATCAATTTCCAGCGCAGTGTTTTTACTCGTCAACGCATGCAGACGCAGGCCATCCGCGATGACGGTACCATGGGACCGGGCGAGCCCCCTTCGCTGGGGTTTGAGTTCAGCCAGTTTGCCACAATTAACGCGGATCGTCGTACCAATGCTTTGTTTGTATTTGGCACTCGTCAGGATATCGAGCGCGTGCGGCTAATCGTAAACGAAGCGGATATTGCGGTGGAGCCACTCACCACAACGCGGATTTTTTCACTAACCCATACCGATGCCAACCAAACCGCGGGCTTGCTCAACCGATTGATCAGCAATCAAAACCGTGCGCTGCGACAAGTCCGCAGCGAAACGCGCGGGGTGCGCAACCCAGCAGCAGCTGCTGGCGAGGAAGCTGAGCTGGTAAACTTGGTTGAGGGCGAGGAGGCCCTGCAATTCAGCCCGTTTATCAGCGTGACCCCGGATGCCCGCAGTAATAGTCTGGTTGTCTACGGCACTCGCAGCGACGTTCGTCAAGTGCAGGAATTGCTGCGCGATGTCGACATTGAGGTGGCTCCCCTTACCCGCAGCGAAATCTTTTTGCTGGAAAACACCCAGGCCAATAGCTTGTTCAGCGTTTTGAATAACATGTTGCGCGGACAGGAACGTGCACTGCGCAGGGTACGTTCGTCCATTATGGAAGTGCGCAATATTCGTCCGGATGACCCCGATGCCGAAGTGGCTGACGCCGCATTGCAGGGCATGCAATTCAGCCCATTTGTAACCATCACCCCCAATGCGCGCAATAACTCGATTATCGTTTTTGGAACGAATTCAGACATCGAGCAGCTGCGCTCTCTGATTAGCGTTAGTGACGTCAAGATCGCGCCACGCACACAAAGCCGCACCTTCTTTATTCGTCATGCAACGGCCAGCGATGTGTCGCGCAC
>SKFT01000115.1 GCA_007117865.1 Puniceicoccaceae bacterium
CAACGACATAGTCCAATCAATACACATGAACGACACATCTGTCAACACGCCCCCGTTGCTTCAACTGCGGGGAGTTAGTAAATCCTTCCCCGGTCGCGAAATACCTTTGCAGGTTTTGGATGCAATTGATTTGACGGTTGCCGAGGGAGCGCGCTGCGCAATCGTCGGTCCCTCGGGCAGTGGCAAGACCACGCTCCTGGGACTTTGTGCTGGACTCGATCAGCCCGATGCGGGAACCATTCATTTGGCTGGTGAACCCCTGCACACACTCGATGAGGATGCGCTTGCAGCACTGCGTAATGGCTTTGTCGGCTTTGTGTTTCAAAACTTCCAGCTGCTGCCATCGTTGACTGCTTTGGAGAATGTCATGGTGCCGCTGGAGCTACAGGGACTCCGCAATTCACGTCGCAAAGCCTGCGATAGTCTCGAGCGGGTGGGATTGTCCGCCCGTCTCGATCATTATCCAAATCAGCTCTCCGGTGGCGAACAGCAGCGGGTTGCTCTTGCGCGTGCCTTTGTTCACCAGCCGCGCATTTTATTCGCAGATGAACCCACCGGCAACCTGGATGCCGAAACCAGTGCGCCAATTGTGGAGTTGCTTTTCAAGCTAAATGCCGAATTTGGCACCGCGCTCGTACTGGTGACCCATGATGACGAACTCGCGGCGGAGACCGGGCGGGTCATTCGGATGCGCGGCGGTCGCATCATCAGTGGAGGCGGCGATGCTTAGAAATACTGATTTTGGCAAAACATCGCTGTGGCGCTTGTTATTGCAGCCGTGGATTTGGCTCATGGCCTGGCGCGACACCCGCCGCGAGCGACGTCGCCTGGCAATATTTACCGTATCCATTGTAATCGGCATCACCGCCCTGGTGACGGTGCACGCCCTGCGCGATAGCTTTGAGCGCGGCTTTGCCCTGCAAGCGCGCGCACTGTTGGGCAGCGATTTGCAAATCAGTTCGCGCTCGCCGCTGGAGCGCGCCAAGCTAGAGAGGCTGCTCACCAATACCGCTGAAGCCATCAGCCATGAAATCACCTTTACCACCATGCTCGGTTTTGCCAATGGCGAGTCGGCGCGGTTGGTGCAACTGCGGGTAATTGAGGGCGGCTTTCCTTTTTACGGCGAAGTGACCAGCGAACCCTCCGCTGCGTGGAGGGAGCTGCGCGGGGCGGATCCAGTGGTGATCACCGAGCCCGCACTGTTAGATCAATTTGGCTTGTCGATTGGCGAGCGAGTTGAACTCGGTCAAGCGAGCCTTGCCATAGGCGGCACCGTTTTGCAAGCCGCGCCCCGCAGCGGACGCTTCGCCGGCTTCGCGCCGGACGTCTATACCAATCGCGCCGGATTGGAAGCCTCCGGACTCCTCGGCCACACCGCGCTTGCCAGTTATCATGCACATATCCAGCTTGCTGCGGATGTCGATGTGGATGCCCTGATGGAAATTTTGACGGAGGCCTTTCCAAGCGGGGCAATCGACCTGGAAACACCGGATAGCCGACGTGAGCAACTGGGGCGAATCCTCGATCGGGTGGAATCCTTTTTAGGACTCCTGGCCACTTTTAGCCTTATTCTTGGTGCAATCGGAGTTGCGGGTGCGCTCAATGCGCAAATTCGCCGCCGTCAATCGAGCATTGCCATCCTGCGCTGTCTGGGCGCTCCAGCCAAAGCGGCAACCGCCATTTATGGCGTTCAGGCAGGGGTGCTGGGAGGCTTTGGCACGCTTGCGGGTGTGCTGCTTGGGACGGGATTTCACGCGTTGTTGATTATACTCTTTCGCGACGCCCTGCCACTGGAACTGGGCTTTATGCCCTCACCACAAGTACTGATCCTTTCAGCCACCGTAGGCTTTGCCACTTGTTTGGGATTTGCCCTGCTACCGCTGCTGCAAATTGCCGCAATCGCCCCCCTGCAAGTGCTGCGTCCACAATCCAACACCAGCAGCAAACGACTTCCGAGCATACGCCTGCTAGCGGTTTGCCTCGGTCTGTTTGGTTTGCTGGTTTTGCTGGCAACGCTTAGTAGCGCCTCGCTTTTGCGGGGCGTGGCTATGGCTGGTGCCTGGGTAGTGCTATTGCTGTTGCTTGCACTCGTTGGCAAGCTGGCCATCGTGATCGCGCGCTTTGGACGCGGACGTCCATTTGGCTTTGCCGTGCGTCAGGGCGTGGCCAATTTGTTTCGTCCCTTTAACCACACCTTGCTATTGGTCGTGGCGCTGGGTCTGGGAATCTTTCTATTGAGCGTGACCCTACACCTGCGGGCGTGGATGCTGGAGCAGTTGGACTTTGCCGCCGGTTCGGGACCAAACCTCTATCTGGTCGACATCCAAGCCGATCAAGTCGCCGATGTAAGGGCTATTTTAAATGACAACGGCTTGCCGGTGTTGGAAAGTGCCCCGATGGTTGCCATGCGCCTGCTATCCATACGCGGTGAATCGGTGCGCGACTTGGCCGGCGAAGACCGCATTCCGCCATGGGTTTTGCGGCGCGAATTCCGCTCCAGCTATCGCACTGAGCTGAATGCCACCGAAAAGGGCGTTGCCGGGATTTGGCCGCCAACTGAATGGGATGGCACGGAACCCATTCCGCTATCACTTGAAACCGGTGTCGCTGAGGATCTTGGCGTTGACTTGGGTGATAGCATGGAACTGGATATCCAAGGCGTATCAATGACAGTTGTCGTCAGTCACCTACGGGAGGTCGATTGGAGCCGATTCAATCTAAACTTCTTCATGCTTTTCCCCCCGGGGGTGTTGGAAGGCGCACCGGGTTTCCATGTCGTCACGACTGCCATTCCAGAAGGCATGACCTCCGGACGCGTGCAGGCGGTGCTCGCACGTTCCCTGCCCAATGTATCGGTAATCGATTTGACGCAAATATTGCAAACGATTACCGATATTCTCAAGCGAATGGGGCAGGCGGTGCAGGTGCTGGCACTTTTTACGCTCGCTGCCGGTTTATGCATCCTTGTTGGCGTGCTGCTCAACAACGCCGAGGAACGTCAGCGCGAAGCCGCGCTACTGCGAACACTGGGCGCATCCAGCGCTCAACTGCGAACTATTTTGCGGGTTGAGTTTGGCAGCCTCGGTTTACTCGCGGCTGTAGTCGGTGGTGGACTCGCGCTGGTCGGGCACTGGTTGTTGCTGCGCTTCGCCCTGCACGCAACGGCTTATTCTTTCGACTGGCTGGCCGCTGCTGGCCTGGCGCTCGGTAGCGTGTTGCTGGCGATAGTGATTGGTAACGGACTGTGCCGTGGTGTTTGCAACACGCCCGCGCTGGAATCCATACGCTCCAACAACGGTTGAACCTAAAATCAGTAGTCATTCTCCTGAATACCTGAGTAGTTACTTACTTTTGAGAGTTTAGGCGGGATGCAGCCATGACTTTGCTCTGGCAAAGTCATTCGGCAACGGAATTGCGCAGTCGGCGCAGGACGGAGCCGGAAATGCGGGTTAGAAGGAGCAATGGCAAGAAACGGCTAAGTCGCACCAGCCAGCGGTTGCGCCAACCGGTGACGATGAGGCGCTTGCCATTGGCCAGTGCCAACAGTGTCTCCGAGGCAACGTCATCGGCGCTCTGACCGGGAACATCGAGGCGGGCATCGCCAAAGCCGGCATTGCGAAAGAAGTCCGTGGAGGTCGGTCCCGGGCAAACCGCCAAAGTACGCACCCCTGTGCCGCGCAAGTCTTCTCCCAGGGCAAGAGTCCAATCCAAAACGAAGGATTTGCTTGCGCCGTAGGTGGCGAGGATAGGGCAGGGCTGGAAGCCAGCTATAGAGGCGACGTTGGCAATCACTCCGCCTCGTTCAAGCAGGCACGGCAACAAGCGGTGAGTGAGGTCTACCATTGCGCGTATGTTCAAATCAATCAGCTGAGTTTGGCGTGCGCGCTCGAGATCCTGAAAGGGGCCATATGCGCCAAAACCACTATTATTGATCAGCAAAATGGGTCCATCCCTCACCGCTGTATTCAGGTATTTCATTAGCAAATCGGCTGCCTGTGCGAGCGCATCGGCATCGCTGAGGTCGCAGGCGAAATGCTGATATTTTTTTTGCAAAAAAAATGCCGGTTTCGTGCGGGAAAGGTTGCAAATGCTACCGGAGTAACCTAACTTAACTATTGTTTTGATCAACGATTCGCCAATACCGGATGACGCACCTGTGATAACAATCGCAGACATTTCATTAAGAAAGCGTAATACCTGTGTTGGTTTTTTTGTGCCCATAACTTTGTCGGGATGGTCAAAAACGATTTGGGCCCCGACGACAACCATAAACCATAATTGATATGAAACAACACGATGTAATCATCTCCGGACTCCATGTTGACCTGACTGATGCGATGAAAAATGCGGTTCACGAAAAAGTGGAGCGTCTTTTTCTGCACGAAGACCGGATAATACGATTGCGCGTTGAATTGGAGTATAATCAGAACATATCCCGTCAAGACGAGTTCATCGCGAAAGGTCATATTGAAATCAACGGTAAGGATATCGTGATTTCGGTCGCCTCCGATGATCTCTATAAATCCATTGATTTACTGGTGGACAAGCTGGATCGTAAACTGCGTCGTCGCTCGCGTTTGGCCAAGGTTAAGCGCAAGCAGACGCAAATGATCGATATCCCGGCTGAAATCCCCAAGGCTGTATAAGCCAAGGCTTCTATCTTGGGCTGCCCCTCCCGCAGGGACGGGCAGCCGAAA
Source organism: Puniceicoccaceae bacterium (assembly GCA_007117865.1). Lineage (GTDB taxonomy): Bacteria > Verrucomicrobiota > Verrucomicrobiia > Opitutales > Coraliomargaritaceae > SKFT01. Next base: position 4,698 of record SKFT01000115.1, read on the forward strand.
TGCCTGATCAGCGTTGTCCGGCGCGGCACACGGATTATTTGTTTTGCTTGGCGATTTTGCGGCGTTCGTTGGCGTCGAGGATGCGTTTGCGCAAGCGCAAGTGGTTGGGCGTGACTTCTACGAGTTCGTCGGGTGAGATGTATTCAATCGCACGCTCCAGGGAAAAGCGAATCGGTGGCGCGAGCTGGATCGATTTGTCACTGCCGGAGGCGCGCATGTTGTCGAGATGCTTGGCCTTGGCCGGATTGACCGGTAGATCCTCCTTGCGCGGGTTTTCGCCAATAATCTGGCCCGGATAAACGGCTTCACCGGGGGCGATGAAAAGTTTGCCGCGCACTTGAATCAAATCGAGCGCATAGGGCATGGAAACACCCGATTCCATGCTGACAAGCGTGCCGGTTTGGCGGGTGATAATTTCGCCGCAGTAGGGGCGGTATTCAAGGAAGCTGTGAGAATAAACGCCATGCCCGCTGGTCAACGTCGTTAAGTCGCTCTCAAAACCGATCAAACCACGGGTTGGCGCCTCTGCCTCGACGGTCACACCGGCATTATGGTGCTCGATGTGAGTAACCTTGCCTTTGCGCTTACTGAGAATTTCGATGACGCTGCCAAGGTGCTCCTCGCCAACCTCGATCCAAACTTGCTCAAACGGCTCATTGCGTTGGTTATCAATCGTTTTGTAAAGAACCGTGGGACGCGATAACAGAATTTCAAAGCCCTCACGCCGCATGGTCTCGGCAAGGATGGCAATTTGCATCGATCCGCGGGCGTTAACGAGAAAGCGGGTGCCATCATCGGTGTCTTCAATGCTGATGGATAGATTGGATTGGGTTTCGCGAATGAGACGCTCGCGTATTTGGCGGGAGGTGACTTTTTTTCCGTCTTTGCCACCGAGTGGTCCACTGTTGACAGAAAATTCCATCTGCACGGTTGCCGGATCGATTTCGACAAAGGGAAGGCTTTCAGCGTCCGGACTCTCGGCCAGAGTGTCGCCAATATCCACTTCGTCGAAGCCAGCTATACCAACAATGTCACCAGCAATTGCCTCGGGTGTATCGTCGGTATGCAGTCCGGAAAAGGTCTTCAGCTTGGTTACTTTAACGCGTTTGCGCTCACCATTTTTACGCAACGCGTAGAGACTGTCTCCTTGCCGCACGGAACCGGAGAGGATGCGCCCAATGGCCATGCGGCCAACAAATTCATCCCAGTCCACATTGCTGACCAACATGCGAAAACCGCCATCCTCAACCGTTGGAGGGGGAACGCGTTCCAAAATCGTTTCGAAGAGTGCAATCATGTCCTTGCGTGGCCCATTAACCTGACGGTCAGCGAAGCCTTCCTTGGCACTGGCATAAAGGAAAGGTGCGTGAAACTGATCGTCGTCAGCCTCAAGATCAAGAAACAGCTCGAGCACCTTGTCGTGTACCCACTCAGCGCGTGCCGTTTCGCGGTCCACTTTATTAATAACACAAATGGTTTTGAGACCCTGAGCCAGCGCCTTGCGCAGCACCCAGCGGGTTTGTGCCTGTGGACCTCCGACAGCATCGGTTAGCAATAATACGCCATCAACCATCTTCATCACGCGCTCCACCTCAGCGCCAAAATCGGCGTGGCCGGGAGTGTCGACGATGTTGATCACATAATCTTTCCAGCGCACCGCAGTGTTCTTGGCTTTAATGGTGATGCCTTTTTCGCGTTCCAAATCCATCGAGTCCATTGCCCGTTCTTCAATGCGTTGGTTGTCACGGAAAGTGCCGCTTTGGCGTAGCAGGCAGTCAACCAGCGTGGTTTTGCCATGATCGACGTGGGCGATGATGGCTATGTTGCGTATCTGTTTCGGATCCATTAATGAAAAAGGTTTTAGTAGAGGAAAAGCGGCGGATAACGACAATTTGACGACAATATGTCAATGCAATTGCCATTTAAGTTTATTTGCACATGGCTAATGGAACAATGGATGTTGTTTTTTTAGGCACCGGAACCTCCCAGGGAGTTCCCATGATCGCTAATCCAGAGGGGGGGTGTGATTTGGCGAATCCACGCAATTGGCGCACGCGTTGTTCCATTCATGTCTTGATGGGTGGACAGCACATACAGGTCGATGCCGCCCCCGAGTTTCGATTGCAATGCATCCATAATCACATTCAGCAAGTGGATGCCTTTATTCTAACCCATGGTCATGCTGATCATGTCCAGGGGATGGATGACTTGCGGCGATTTTGCGATCAACGCGATGGCGATGCCTTGACCGTTTACAGCACAGAGGAGGGCTTGGCACGTGTCAGGGCGATTTATCCCTATGCGATTAGGGAAAAACCACTTTCGCGTGGTTATCCTGCCTTTCGATTGCGTCTTGCTGAAGCGGTGATTGAACTGGAGGGTGGCAGGATTTACACAACTTTGCTGCCGCATGGACCGATTGAGGTATTGGGATTGGTGTTCGAGGAAAAAGGGAGCGGACAACGGTTTGCCTATTATACTGATTGCAAGCAGGTTCCCCCCGCTGCCCGCGAGTTGGCTCAAGGGGTTGATTTGTTGGTGTTGGACGGCTTGCGTCCGCAGCCCCATCCAGCGCACATGACGATTGACGAAGCGGTTAAAACCGCTACTGAGATGGAGGCGCCGATGACTTACTTGACGCACATGACCTATTTGGTGGATCATGCCGAGACAGAGGCCCGCTTACCGGATCATGTGCGTCTGGCCTACGATGGACTGCGCCTGAATCTCGACGGTGAGGAGCGCTAAGGGTAGTGACCAGCAGCTTGTGTTATCGCAACTGCCTTGCGACAACACATCTCATTTAACGGCGTGCGGGGAAAATCCAGAAAACATCAATTGAGCGGATTCCAGGAACGCTTTTGCTGAATAATAACCCCGTTTTGTTCGCGGGTTGTAGAGCAAGCCAACGTGCCCCAGAGCAATGCGCTCAAAAGGACCAGTGCCAGAAATCGTTTGATCAAAGTGTTCATTGAGGAAATCGGAATAAAGTGGCAGGTCCGTAGGGACTCGAACCCCAACAAAGAGAATCAGAATCTCTCGTGCTACCATTACACCACGGACCCAGTAACACTATCTATGCAACAGGCTTTACCTTATAATGCAATGAAAATGTAGACCGAGGTGAGACTTTTCATAACGACTCAGTACCTTATTATTAAAATCCCTGCATGTTTGGCACAGATATTTAGCTGTCTCCTGAATTCAGAATACCTGAGCAGTTGCAAATATCTTTCTTGCCACTCGCTTCGCTGGAGGCAATGAGGCACGGGGAAAACCTTACCAATGCGCTATTGTTGCAGCCATGCGCAAGATATTCATTCACCTTCAATCAATATTGAAAAATCAAGCTTATTCCACTGGGATTCGCCATTCGCCATCCAACCCGGCGGCCTTCACAAATCAATTTGCAATTGCCTGAGTCCGACCGGCTGCTTGGTGGAATCTTGCGAGACATTAGGGTTGCTGGGCCCAAGCAGCGGATGCGTCGAGTAAACTGGCGCCAATGGCATCACAAACCAAGCGGCCGGCATGACTCAGTTTCACTCGATTCCCTTTGCGAACGAGGTAGCCTTCATTTTCCAGATCGTGCAGGAGGTCGTTGAAGGTATCTGCCAGACTTGCCTGCGGATATCGTTTTGCCAATGCCTCCAAGTTCACTCCTTGATTCATGCGCAAGCCAAAGATGAGTGCATCGGTAGCGAGTTGCTTGTCATCCAAAATAATAGGCTCCGCGGGAGGCGCTCCTGCCAAACCATCCAGTTGCTCTAGCCATAGATTGAGATCGCTCGGGTTTTGGTAACGTCGGCGCTGATACTGGGAGGCAGCTGAGGGGCCGCAGCCGATCCATTCAGTCATCCGCCAGGTGTTGATATTGTGCTGACAGGCGCCGCCGGGGCGCGCAAAATTGGAGATTTCGTATTGTTCAAAGCCGCCTTGCCTCAATGCCTGCCAGCCCGCTTCGAGCAGTGCCACCTCCTGTTCCTCACTGCGCTTTATCTCGCCACGGGCCAGTTTGAGGTAGAGGCGGGTGTCTTCCTCAAATGTCAGGCAGTAGGTGGAAATATGGTCTGGTCCGAGGGCAATAGCCTGGGAAATATCCTCCAGCCATTGCTGTTCGGTTTGGCCGGGGATGGCGAAAATCAGATCCATATTGTTATGTTCGAAGCCGATTGATTGAATGCGCTCCCAGGCTGTGAAGATTTGCTTTGGTTGGTGCAGTCGTCCCAGACGCAAAAGTATTGGTTCGCTAAAGCTCTGCACTCCCATTGAGATACGGGTCACACCGAGATCGCGCAGCACCCGCAATTTATCCAATTTTACGGTCGAAGGTGCCATCTCAACGGTCCACTCCAGCGGAGGGGATGATAAACGGCTGAGCAGCGCTTCGCCGAGCGAGAGCAAATCCTTCGCCGGCAACAAGCCCGGCGTACCGCCACCCCAGAAAATGGTTTGCGCATGGCAATTCGCGGGCAGGTGATCGAATTCCAGTATCATGCCCGCGAGGAAGCGTTCGATTTCCGAGCGCTTGGGTGCCTCTTGATAAAAGGCGCAGAAGTCACAAGTCGAAGCACAGAAGGGGATGTGACAGTAGATGCCCAAGTCCGAAAGGCTGCTAGGTTTTGCTTGCGGAGGGCACATTGTTGTAGTTGAATGACGAGTTATGGATATTATTTGCAAGCGTATTCTTTTGTTCTCTAGTCTATTTTTGTTGCTGATTTTTGCCGGTTGCCGCACCATGTCGGTGGAAAATCTGACTCCCAGCGCGATGCCGATGAATCCCTCTGGCATTTACACCATGTCTGTCAAAGCCGTGCCTTTGAGTGATGCGGTTGATCGTGACAGTGTGACGGCGAAGGTGGTTGTCGGCGGTGAAACGCATCCGATGCAAGCGAATCCCGTTGCTGCGAATGTGTTTGATTTCGATTACCGTTTGCCGGATGGAGTTGATACCGCGCGTTATTACTTCCTGATTAACTACCGTTTTTTCCGTCCTGGCAATCAACCCGGCGATTTGCGTACTTACAGTTCCGACCTGCAGGAGTTTCGCTTGCAATCGCGTTTTGCCATTTCCCTGGAGACCGAACGCGCGCCGATTGGCACGCCGATTAGCATTTTTGGTCGTGGCTTTAGCCGCAATGACCGCATTTTCGTAGGTGAGCGCGCGGCAGATACCCGTTTTATTTC
>SKFT01000129.1 GCA_007117865.1 Puniceicoccaceae bacterium
CAAATAGGCCTCCGCCAAGCTATCATCAAAATCACACAGCGCCTCGATCAGCGACTCGCGGTATTGCTCGACTTCCTCGCGCATGTCGACGGGGACTTCAACAATGTCGAACTTAACCCCGGACTCGTCACTCTCGTCGTAAACGATGCCCTCCATGGCGATCAAATCCACCAAACCCTTGAAATGCTCCTCGGCACCAATCGGCAGGTAAAGTGGATGCGCATTGGCCTTGAGGCGCTTGCGCATGGAATCCACCGCAGCGAGAAAATCCGCCCCAGTGCGATCCATTTTATTCACAAAAGCAATCCGTGGCACATGGTATTTATCCATTTGCCGCCAGACCGTTTCCGACTGTGGTTGCACACCAGCGACCGCGCAAAAAACGGCCACCGCGCCATCCAGGACACGCAATGAACGCTCCACTTCAGCAGTGAAATCCACGTGCCCGGGCGTGTCGATAATGTTGATACGATGCTTGATATCGGTGTATTCACCGCTGGCATTGGTCCATTCGCAGGAAATCGCTGCAGAGGTAATTGTAATACCCCGCTCGCGCTCTTGCTCCATCCAGTCGGTGACGGCCGCACCATCGTGGACCTCACCAATTTTATGCACCACACCCGTGTAATACAGTATGCGCTCCGTTGTAGTCGTTTTTCCAGCGTCGATGTGCGCCGCAATACCGATATTGCGGGTGTGCTCAAGCGGGAAACGACGCTTCGACGAATTAGCACTGGATAAACGGGACGACATACTGGCAAAGAACGGAGGGAGAGGCTGGTAAGATTACCAGCGCAAGTGCGCAAACGCACGGTTGGCTTGCGCCATGCGGTGGGTCTCCTCCTTCTTCTTCACGACCGCACCGGTATTGTTGTAGGCATCGACAATCTCATCGGCCAACGCTTCCTGCATGGACACACCCTTGCGCTTTTGCGCGGTGGCAACCATCCAGCGGAAAGCCAAACTCTGCTGCCGCTCAAATGGCAACTCAACCGGCACCTGGTAAGTGGCACCGCCAACGCGGCGGCTCTTGACTTCCAGTTTCGGACGGGTGTTCTCCAAAGCTCCGATAACGAGGTCGACAGGATCCCCCTTGCCGAGCTTCTCGCTAACGCGCTCGAAAGCACCATAAACGATCTTTTGCGCAACTGTGCGCTTGCCGCGCTCCATCACGAGATTCACCAAATTGGTGACCAGCGTGCTGTTGTAGCGGGGATCGGGAACCAAAGGACGTTTTTCAGCTTGGCGACGACGTGACATATTAAATCAAAGGGTTGAAAATTAAGCTTGTTTGGCCTTGGGGCGCTTGACGCCATACTTGGAGCGACTGCGACGGCGTTTTTCAACACCCACGCAGTCAAGGGCACCACGGACAATGTGGTAACGCACACCCGGCAAGTCCTTAACGCGACCGCCGCGCACCAAAACGATGCTGTGCTCTTGTAAATTGTGACCTTCATCGGGAATGTAGGCAATCACTTCGGTGCCGGTTGTCAGACGCACCTTCGCCACCTTACGGATAGCGGAGTTGGGTTTCTTGGGCGTGCGGGTCATTACCTGCACACAAACGCCGCGGCGGAAAGGATTGGCGCGCAGCGCAGGCGACTTGGTCTTCTCTTTTTGGACCAAACGCGGATTACGGACGAGTTGATTGATTGTCGGCATGATGAAAGTGGAAACTATTAGACGAAAAAAGGGAGAAAGTAGGGGTTCCCACAACCAAGGCAAGTATTTTTATTGAAAAAAAATTGCCGAATCCAGTAAGTGCCTTTTCCTTCTCCAACCAAGAGCGTCTGGATTGCCCGTCATCGGCTTCACCTTCGCTGTGAAATATTTAATCGCAATTATCTCGTTTTTAATACCTTAATATTAAAATCTGTGCATGTTTTGCACCTCCATGGTGAAATCCCTGCCGAGCATGAGGTATTTTTCAAAAATCAGTTCAGCAATTGTCCGCTGAACGACATTGCGGTGCCTGTAAAAAATGCAGGGACGACCCCCGATGGAACCGTCCCGCGATCAGGTTTTAGGTAAAAAATAAGCGCGTTGCTTGTCGCTAATAGGCAGCTCGAGTCGCTCCATCACCGCCAGCATATCCTCCCAAGCCAAACGCTTGGTGCGGGCGGTGTTGTTGCGTAATAAATAGGCTGGGTGGAATGAAATCATCAATGGCAGCCCGGCGAATTTATGCCACTGACCGCGAATGGAAGTGAGGCGGCGCTTGGGATCGTGTCCCAGCAAACCAGTCACCGCTGTATTGCCAAGAGCCACCAGCACATTGGGTGCCACCACTTCAATCTGCGCTTTCAGATAGGGCAGGCAAAACTCCATCTCCTCCAAGGTCGGTGGACGATTGCCAGTCGGTTGCTCATGCTCAGGACGCCAGGTCAGGATATTGGCTATGTAAACGGACTCGCGCTGAAGCCCCATCGCTTTGATCATTTTATCCAACAACTCTCCAGCCTTGCCAACAAATGGCTCGCCACGTATGGCCTCGTCGGCACCGGGGGCTTCACCCACAAAAAATAAATCCGCCTCGGGATTGCCCGCGCCAAAAACCAACTGATTGCCCGGCGCCACATGACAGCGGCTTTCAGGGCAATTCAGCAGTTGTTCACGCAACCAGGCCAGACGCTCGGTAGCGATGCCGTCCGGAACATTCAACACCGGTGGCGGCGGCAATGCGGGTGCTTTGGCAGCAGCTTTGGCTTTGGGTTTTGCCGCTGACGGAGTCGATGGCTCGGGATAAAGCGGTGCGGTGGCGGAATTGGTTTTGCCCTGCGCTGGTTCGGAATCCGCGGGGATCAGCTTCTCGCGCGGCATCGAACTGGCCGGATGTTTAGCCGCCTTGTGGCCGGAGGGACTAGGCGCCCGCAACGCTTGTAAACGCTCCCAGTTGGCATCACTGACAAACACCTGCTCATCGCCTGCGCGATAGCGGCGATCCAGTTCTTGGGCGATGTATTCGAGAGCTTCCTTCATTGACACGGATATAAGACAGGCAAAAGTAAAAGACCAGCATATCCATCCACGCAAGACAATCCCTATGTCAACACACACCATAGCAACTCAACCGAGCACCTCCCTCGCCGTCGACGACTGGGGTCAGACCGACTATGCCGAGGCCATGGAGCGGCAGTTGCAAAGCGTGGATGCCCGGCGCTCCAATCTCATCCCGGATCAGTTGATCCTCACCGAGCACCATCCCGTCTACACCATTGGCCTACGGCAAGGGGCCGCGCAGCATCTGGTTTGGACTGCCGAACGCTTGCAAAAAGCCGGCATCCAGGTCGTCCACACCAACCGCGGTGGCGACATTACCTACCACGGACCGGGACAGCTGGTGGCCTACCCAATCGTTTCGCTGCACGACCGCCGCGACCTGCACCACTACCTGCGCGATCTGGAGGAAGTGGTTATCCGCACGCTGGCAAACTGGGGACTGAACTGCGGACGCCGCGAAGGCAAGACCGGCATTTGGCTGGAAGACCGCAAGATCTGTGCGATTGGCGTGGCAGTCAAAAGCTGGGTAACTTACCACGGCCTAGCGCTGAATATTGACCCCGACCTCAATCACTTCACGGGCATCATTCCCTGTGGCATCACCGATGGCCGGGTGACATCGCTACGGGCAGAACTTGCCACGCTGCCGCCAATGATTGCTATAAAGTCGTGTTTAGCGGTTGAATTTGCCGCCGTTTTCGGAAAGACTCTGTTAGATTATGGATCAACGTAAACCGAATTGGCTCAGGGCCAAGTTGCCCACAAGCAAACAATATCACAAAGTGCGCGAGATTGTTGACGACAACAAACTCCACACCGTCTGCAAAAGTGCCCAATGCCCGAACATGGGGGAGTGTTGGTCGCGTGGCACCGCCACCGTAATGATCCTCGGCAACGTCTGTACGCGCTCATGCCGCTTTTGTGCAGTCTTGACCGGACGTCCAACGGAGCTCGATTTGGGCGAACCAGCCCGGGTCGCGCAAAGTGTGGCGCAGATGGATCTTAAGCATTGTGTCATCACTTCAGTCGCACGCGACGACTTGAAGGACGGCGGCGCTTCGGTTTGGGCGGCTACCATCAGGGCCATTCACAACCGTTTACCAGAGTGCGCGGTCGAGGTGCTAACGGCCGACTTCCGTGGTCAGGTAGAGCATTTGGATACGGTATTGGATGCCGAGCCGGACATCTTTAACCACAATTTGGAAACGGTCGAACGCCTGCAACGTCCAATTCGTAAAACCGCCCGTTACGAACGTTCGCTTTGGGTTCTGAAACACGCCAAGTCACGCGGATTCATCACCAAGAGCGGATTCATGCTCGGCATCGGCGAAAAAGAACACGAAATCGAACAGCTTTTGCGTGACATGCGGGCAGCTAAAATCGATGTCCTCACGATTGGTCAATACCTGCAACCTTCGCCAGACCATCAGCCAATTGACCGCTGGGTCACTCCGGACGAATTTGCCCATTGGAAACACTATGCGCTGGATCTCGGCTTTGGCGTTTGCGAATCGGGTCCACTCGTGCGCTCCTCCTATCACGCTGACGAACAATCCGCCAAATACAACGTGCGCTCCAAACGTCTTCAGCAGCTTGCTGTTGCGAGTTGATGCGCTGTTCATCCATCATGTCCCGGCACCTGTCCAGTTGCGGATACCTTTTGCTCCTGCTCACGTGCTTGGCGCCATTCCCGCTGAGTGGACAAAACCTTGAGCTGCTCGGCAACTATCGGATTGTGGTGCTAAATGGTGAAAACCCGCCATCCACGGTATTGGGGCTTTATCGGGGACTGAATCTCGCCAAGTTGGAACTGCAGCAACGCTACACGATAGAAATTGATTTCGAGCGCACCACCCTACCCGATCGAACGCCCGGATCACACAGCATCCCTGCGCAACTACAAGACCTGCTGGATACACCGCCAGATGCCGTTGTTGTTGCCGCAACCGCCTTCGGCTCTCCTTCCAACTGGGAAACGATTTTGAATGAGGCCGGAATACCGCTTATCAGCATCCACGCCTCTGCCGATGCCCCCCCATACCAAGAAAACATAGTTGCCAACGAATTGGCTGCCGGACGTCTCGCCGCACAACAGCTTCTACAAGCGATGCGCCGCAGCGGCACAATAGCCATCCTCACGGCTCCGGGGAAACCTGCCATGGAGCAGCGCCTACAGGGTGTCCTCGAGGTGCTTGGCAATCGCCAACCCTATGTCATTCTCTCAACCACACCCAATCCAAATGCCGTCCATGCCCTCCTGCGCGAAACCGTGGCAGAAGATCGCAACCGGCAGATTCGTGGTTGGTTGTTTTTGGATGATTGGGCTTTCCGCAGCATGGTGGATCCCATTTGGGATGCTTCCCGCGCCCCTGCCGTCTCCATCATGAACCACCCTTCCACCACCGCCGCCCTCCGCAGTGGACAACTCGCAGGTGTCGTTATCCAACCCTGGCAACAATGGGGTCATGAGGCCTTATACCGTCTGATCTACCAAATCCACGACCGTGCCGGTGAGCGCGAGCACCTGATTGAATTTCCACCACAATGGATTCCCCGCAATGAAAGCGAGGCATTGGAGTCACTTTGGAGTAGTTGGTTGCTGGAGTAAACGATGATCACGGTTTCCCATCTGGCCAAATCGTTTGGTCCGCAAACGCTTTTCTCAGGCGCGACCTTTCGTGTCCTGCCCGGCGAATGTATCGGCTTGGTGGGTCCAAACGGCGCGGGTAAAACCACACTTTTCTCGTTGCTGATTGGTGAACTTGAACCGGACGAGGGCTTGATCGAAACCGATAAAAGCCTGCAAATCGGCTACCTGCCACAGGAAAGCGCACCGACAGGTGACGAAACCGTATTGCAGCTGGCCACCTCCATCTCTGCCGAGTTGCAGTTGCTGCACGCTCAACTGCGCCAGTTTCCCAATGATGATCAACCGGAACACCACGAGGCCCTGACCCGCTACATTGAACTGGGCGGTTACTCGCTCGAAGCCAAGGCTCACCGCATCCTCGCCGGACTGGCTTTTCGGCAGGAGGACATTAACCAACCCGCCCGCTTCCTCTCCGGCGGCTGGATCATGCGTGCCCACCTGGCCCGCCTGCTGGTGATGGAGCCGGACTTGCTAATGCTCGACGAGCCAACCAATCACCTGGATTTGGAGACCCTCGGCTGGTTTCAGGATCAACTTTGCAACTATCGTGGAGCCATCCTCACCATCTCCCACGACCGCGCCTTTCTTAACCGCGTCTGCAAGGGCATTCTCGAGATTGCCAATCAACGCATCACCCGCTTTCAAGGCAATTTCGACGACTACCGTCGACAAAAGGCCGCCCGCGAACAACAGCAGCGCGCTGCCTACGAAAACCAACAGCGGGAAATTGCCCAGTTACAGTCGTTCATCGACCGCTTCCGAGCTAAAGCAACAAAGGCCGCCCAAGCGCAGGCGCGTATCAAACAGTTGGAAAAAATCGAGCGCATCGAGGCACCGGTTGCCGAAGCCGCCTCTATCCAATTCAATTTTCCGCAACCACAGCGCAGTGGTCAAAAAGTCTTTGTTTTGGAGAATGTGGATCAGGCCTACGGCCAGCACACCGTTTACCGCGATCTCAACCTGACCTTGGAACGCGAGGACCGCATCGTGCTCGTTGGCCCCAACGGAGCAGGCAAATCGACCTTGCTCAAGATCCTTGCCGGCATCGTGCCCATACAGGCCGGTTCAGCAACCCCCGGCCTCAACGTCACCATAGGCTACTTCTCCCAACAACGCACCGAAACACTCGATCCGGAAGCCACTGTATTGGAAGAGGCCTGCGCCAAAAGACCTTTTGGTATGACCGAAGAATCGGTGCGCTCGCTGCTCGGCACTTTCCTATTGACCGGCGAGGCCGTTTTCAAAAAGGTCAAAGTCCTCAGCGGTGGCGAAAAAAGCCGTCTGGCATTGGTCAAGTTACTGCTCACTCCACCCAACCTGCTATTGCTGGATGAGCCCACCACCCACCTCGACATGGGCAGTATCGATGCCCTTATCCAGGCTCTCACTGGCTACCGCGGCACACTCATTTTTGTTAGCCACGACCTGCATTTCATCCGCGCACTGGCAGCCAAAGTCATCCGGGTTGAACAGCAAAACATCACCCGCTACGCCGGCGATTACGAATACTATCTGCGCAAGTCCGGACAAGCGGATGCCCAGAGCGGACTCGTTTCCAGCCTCAGCGACAACCGTCCGGACGCTCAAACCAAGGCCACTGCGCAGACCACGAACAAGCGCGAAAACTCAGCCGATCGGCGACGTCAACAAGCCGCCGTCCGCGAGGCCGAAAAAGCCGTCAAACGCATCGAAGCGGAAATCATCGCACTCGAAGAGGAGCAAGCGGCATTGAACAGCCGCTTCGCTGAAGCCAGCGATGGCGACACCCTGCGCAAGATGCACTTCGAAGCCGCTCGCATCGAACAGGCATTGGAGGAAAAAAATCAACTCTGGGAAACCGCCCTGGCTCACTACGAAAAACTTGGGTGAAATCCTGAATTGCTGAAATGCAATACTGTCGCCCATGACTTCAAGGCCCATTGGGCTAGACAAAATAAACCTATTGATAAACTTTCACTTGAAAATCATATCATCATGCCAAACGCACTCAGCAATTGTCAGAGTCTCTATTTGAAACAACATGCCGAAAATCCGGTGCAATGGTATCCGTGGGGTGATGAAGCCTTTGCCGCTGCACGCGAGCAAGACAAGCCGCTGCTGGTGTCCATTGGTTACTCTGCCTGCCACTGGTGCCACGTCATGGCACATGAGTGCTTTGAAAACGACTACATCGCGGGGCTGATGAATACCCATTTCATCTGCGTCAAAGTCGATCGTGAGGAGCGTCCGGACGTCGATCAAATCTACATGGAATCAGTGCAGATGCTCAGCCAAAGCGGCGGTTGGCCGCTGAATGTATTTTGCCTTCCCGATGGTCGCCCTTTCTTTGGCGGCACCTACTTCCCGCCCAAGGACAATGGCTCCGGACGCGTTCCATGGCCGCAGGTGCTAATGCGGATTGCGGATTTCTATCAGCGCAGCCGCAGCGAGTTGGAGGAAAACGCCCATGCGATCCAGCAAAATATCCTCGCTGCCAACGATACCGGCGACGAGGACGCGCACTGGGATCCGCAGGTGCTGATCGAGGCCGCCAAGGGTATCTGTGGCAATCATGACGACCGCTTCGGTGGCTTCGGCAAGGCACCCAAGTTTCCGCACGCGATGAGCCTCGATTTCCTCTTTTCGCTTCGCAACGCCAAAGCCCTGGATACGCAAGCGGATCTTGCCAAGCGCATCGACTCCGTTCTCCATCTCAACCTGCGGGCCATGGCGCATGGCGGTATCTTTGACCAGGTTGGTGGTGGTTTCGCCCGCTACAGTGTCGATGACTACTGGCTGATTCCGCACTTCGAAAAAATGCTCTACGATAACGCCCTGCTGCTGGGTGCCTATACCCGTGGCTGGCTACGCTTTCGCGAGCCGCTTTTTCGCGCGGTGGTAGAGGAGACCGTTGGCTGGCTGGTGCGCGAAATGCGTCATCCCGAGGGGCCGTTTTCCGCTGCTATCGATGCCGATAGCGAGGGCGTTGAGGGACGTTTCTATGTCTGGACGCCCGACGAAGTGGAGGCCGTGCTCGGTGCCGAGGACGGCAAAAGCTTCTGCGAGGTCTATAACATTACCGAAAACGGCAACTTTGAACACGGTTGGTCCAATCCCGCCCTAACCGAGGCCGACTTCGCCGTGCGCGAGTCAATGGCACCGCTGCGGGAAAAGCTGCTGGCGGCACGTAGCCAGCGCACCCCACCGGGTAAAGACGACAAAATCCTAACCGCATGGAATGCGTGGATGATCCGCTCGTTGGCCGAGGCGGGTTTTTATTTTGGCAATAAGGACTGGTTGAATATGGCAGTCCAGGCTGCCGACTGGATTTGGCAGCAGAACTCGAATCAATCACTCGAAGCACTGCAACTGCATACCGTCTATTATCCCGAAACCGGTGCGCTAATCGATGGCTTTCTGCAGGATTATGCCGGATTCGGCGAGGCGTGCCTGACCTTATCCGCCTTCAACGAATGGCTCCAGCCGGGCAGTAGCTCGAAATGGTTGGAACGCGCCCGCGCCTGCGCGGACGCGATTGAGCAACAATTTTCCGACCAACAGGGTCGCGGTTGTTATCTCACTGCCGAAAAGGCCGAGACCCCAGTGGCCCGCCGTAAGGATTGGTGGGACAATGCCACGCCAGCAGGCAACAGCAGTTGGCTGCACTTGCTGGCCGGACTGCATTCGCTGACCGGCGATGTGCGTTACTCGGATGCGTTGAGCCAATGCCTGCCAGCCTATAATCAATACGCCAAAAAGGCGGCGATGGGAATCAGCCACGCACTCTTTGCCGCAGCGGATCACGCAATCGGATTAGTAGTAGTCAAGTATGCTCCAGAGGCAGATATCGAAGCCCTGCGCAGTGCCGTGGCCGCACGCCCATGGCGCCGGCTCTCTATTCTACCTGCCAGCGAAACGCTACCGGACAAAAGCTTCCAACTCTGCGTCGGCAGCCACTGTTACCCCGCCACCAGCGACATTGCCAGCGTGTGCGAAAAGATTTGAACCCAACCCGACGTAGCCGACACCAAAAGGTGAAATGGTGGGAAGGTGAAAAGTTGAGTGGTTAAGTGCTTGGATGGCGAAGCCAATCGACGTGGAGCTTGGAGGTGCCCCTACCAATCCGGTGTTGCCGCCAGTGCCAAGGATTTGGCGCGGGAAGTGGCGGGTAGGTTGTCAGCGCCTAACTGGGAACGGCGGTTTTAACCGCCGACGGTGATCTGGCCAGTCCCCCGTC
>SKFT01000035.1 GCA_007117865.1 Puniceicoccaceae bacterium
CGGGCAAAGAACCGAAAGAAGATTCCTGTTGTAATGAGCAAGGGGGAGTTGCGGCAGTTTTTTTCCGTATTACGCGGGAAAAAGCTACTGATGGTGCAACTGCAATACGCTGCCGGTTTGCGGGTTTCTGAGTTATTGCGCTTGCGAGTGCAGGATTTGGATTTTGAACGCAATCAGTTGACTGTCAGATCCGGCAAGGGCGGTAAGGATCGGATTGCACCTTTACCGGATAAACTGATTGATGATTTGAAGATTCATTTAGTTCAAGTTCGGGAATGGTTTGAAATGGACCGCAGCGACCCTGATATTGCTGGTATATATCTGCCGGAGGCTTTGGCGCGAAGGCATTCGCGGGCAGGTGATGATTGGCGGTGGCAATGGCTTTGGCCCAGTCGTGAGATTTCGCAGGATCCCCGTAGCGGTCTGCGTCGCCGACACCATATTCTGGATAATGCCTACCAGCGGGTAGTATCCGATGCAGGTAAACGCGCGAAGCTGAATAAAAGGATCACGAGTCATACGCTGCGGCATTCGTTCGCTACGCATTTACTCGAAGGCGGCACGGACATCCGCACGGTGCAGGATTTGCTGGGGCATGCCTCGGTGGAGACGACGCAGATTTATCTGCATGTCATGCGCAAGCCGGGCGCTGGGGTGCGGAGTCCGTTTGACAGTCTTTAGCAATCTGGCAGTCATGCGGAATCGCGTAGCTGGCTGTTAAACTGTGGCGCGAGACGGCGGGGTGTTGGGTGCGGAAACGCTACCGCCAATGGTCAAGCGGTGAAACTGTACCATAAAATGTGAATGTCTGGGCAGAACAGTGAGTCGTCTGCTTTATTGGCTTCTAAATATTGACTGGCTGAGAAAAAAACATGTGCTGTGGATTGTCAAATCCTTTCCGCTCTGTTTTTAACAGTCAAACTGAGGATCCAGAGCCACTTGCATAAAAAAATCCAGAATTTTGAGCTGCTCTCTTCGCCGCATGTATCCCGCCCAAACGCTCAAAATGAAATGAATTCGGCATTGAATGCCAGGTGCGAAAGTTCGCATAAAAACCCAAAAAACCAATTGTAAAAAATGTGTTTTTTTAGCGTTGACGCACCCCACTCGACCCAGATAAACTAATATCATCAATAAGTGATTCTTATGCTTGAACTAATAAACAAGCGTTCCGTTCTATCAACGATAACGGCTGGTAATTTAACCCTTATCGCAAGGGTCGGCTGTTTTTGCCTTTGTCTCCTGATAAAGCCACTTAAAGCCTCAGATAACGAAAAGGAAGTCGCGTCCATTATCGCCAGTCTTTTATTGCAACAAACCGTGATCCAAGGCAACTGGGAGGTCGCAGCATCGTTACAGCCTCAGCGCTTTTTTGAGATTTGGCCGGAATCCGGCACGCAGAGCGAGGCAATGCCGTTGCAATTCTTTTTTTCCGGAGCACTCATTTTTCCACGGGAACCGGGCGAAATTGCGTTTTATAATCCATGGTTGGACTCTGCGTTGATAGCGAGGTGGGAGATAGCCTCAAAGGATCAGGGACCAGAGCTAGTATCACTCATCCCGTTCAGCGAAAAGGCTTCGGTTGCTCCTCGATGGCTTGATTCAAAGGCTAATCCGCTCCTTTCAATCACTAATATGATCGCCTCATTCGCTGCTTTATGGGATAAAAAAGGGGTTCATCTTGCATATCCCAAGACATCCCCGCATGTCTTCGCTGAACGATCCCATCTGCACCTGGCACACCTCGTCGGTGCGCATGACCTTATCCTCTTTCGACATCCAGAGTTGCATCGGGAGCTACGCAACCAAGAGGTTGAGAGCTGGGCAGCCAGACTACCAAAAGCCGTGGATGATTTGAAGAATAGGTTTCTGGAATTGGAATCAACGGTGCTTGAACAACTGGTGTTAGGTGGAGCATGGCCTTTGGATGATTCCGGTCGTTTGTTACTTGCATTGTGGCCGCAATCGTTGCCGCAACTCGCGGTGATGCTGATTTATAACCCAGAGGCTGTAGACGGCATTACAGACCTGGTTTTCCTGGACCTTTTGGAACCACTGGAGGTTGAGCCATGAAGCGTGTATTGTCTTGTTTTTTAGTTATTATTTACGCTTTCCTTGGGAGTCTTCATTTCTCGGCAAGCGGAAGCGGCTGGCTTACAAATCCGCAGATCGAAAGCACTCAATCCTTCCTCGGGGAGCTTGGCGAGGCAGTCTACGAGGCTGGCAATCTGGCAAAAGATGCTATTATCGATACTGGTGAACACGTACCCCATCTAATCTCCGGCGCTAATCTGTCTGAAATGCGCTCTACAAATGAGGCCTTCTCCTTATCAACCAAAACCTATCAGGTTGGATCGACTTTGATCAATGACGGAGCGCTTTCGGCGGGTAGTCTAGTGATTACAAAAAAGGCAGCGGATGCAGCAGAGAAGCTCGTCAAAACAACGACTACCAGAATCGCGTTGCTTTCCGGCAATCCCCTGCTCGCTGCCGGGGTTGGTTATGTTGCCGGAAAGGCTGCGGGCATTGTTGTGGAAACAGCTTTAAGCTCTTTTTTTGAATGGCTTTGGGCTTGGGTTGACGAAATACTCGGGAATTTCCAAACGCTGGACAATGTGCTGGCGGCAGCTATGGGTGAAGCCGCCTCGGTTGCCAATGAACGACGTGCAGGTGGCAGCCAATATGCATCATCGCAGTCCCTGCATGCCTCCAATGCCTACCGCGATCAGGCATCCGCGCTAACAGCCAGCCAACGGCAAGCACAAGTGAACCTAATAACGCAACACGCTGCGCAACTAACCATGCAGGTCTTGCAGGACAGGATGAGTGGCGGCGGTGTACCCGCAGTTAGCGGACGCTCTTCGGGCGGTGGTTCACCTCCAGGTGGCGGCTCGCAGGTACACGAAATCTCTGAGGAAAATATCCGCAAAGTTTATACTGACGGCTGGGCGCATGACATTCAGATCTACGACCGGCAAGGCAGTGGCAGGTGGCAGATATATTACGGTGTAGATAGCCAAAGTGCTGAAAACATCCTCACCACCTATAGGGCAACCGCTGGCGAGGAGGCATCACGCCACGTCGGCTATGTGAGAACCTTCCGCCCAACAAGCCCCATTCGGGTTGGATCGGATTTTGTGGGTTCACCACGACCCGTTATCCGGCGGTGAGTCGCACAACCTGAACGTTTTTCACTCAATACATATCCACACAAATAATGAAAAAAACACAGAACACCCCCAACTCCTCCGCAACGGCTTCACTGTTGATTCCGTTTTTGTTGATCATGGCCGCCTGCGCATATCCGGGCAATCAGGTAACCCGGGTGGAAAATATGCCGTTAGGGCCGACACCTCAGCCACTGCCCTTCCAAGCGGAGGCAGTACCGCTTCCCGTAGTCATCGAGTTCCCCGCTTCGATTGATCCATCGGCAAATACGGCGTGGCAAAATCATTACCGCAACCATTTGGTCCTGGAACATAAGCCTGCCAAAAACATCGAACAGGGAGCTAGCGAAGTACTAGCCAAATCAACCTACTTCGCGCTGGAGCTTTACGAAGCCATCCTGCGCCAGTTCCCTGAGCGCACGGTCTTGCTTAATCCAACTAAAATAACTACCATTGGGGCTGGCGGCCTAACTCAGGTTAGCGAATACACTCCACCGCCTGCACGAGTCGTCGTTCATGTGTCGGCTTATGTGGCTGGACACCGGGTTGATGGAGACGGGATATCCCCACGCGATACCTACGGACGACAACTCTTTCCACACATTTACTTTGAGGTGCTCAATCCGCTGCAACAAGGTGCCAAACGGGTTCCCATCGGTACCCTCCCGCGTTACAGCGAATCCGAGTCGCCTTATGTTCGCATCACCGAGCCGTCTGCGCTTTCTATCAACAGAGGCCGTGGACAATCCGTTTCCGGCTGGTTCAGTCCGAGCCAATCCAGCGGAACCCGCCCCTGGCAGGGCTCCGACCGATACTTTCTGCTGCCGATGAATATTTCCGCCCCCTACGAGTCCTTCGACAGCTGGAAAGACCAAACGACCGATGCGCAGGGTCCCTTTGATCAATACTGGCGGTATGTTGCACTCACCTTGCAGGATCTGTTGGCAGGGTTACCCCCTGCAGATGTATCCATGGCTGCCAATCAATACCTGCAAACGCTTGGATTAACTTCCACCCAACTCACGCCAGAGCTGATTCATGCGCTGAATGCCATGCAAGGTGCCGAGATTCAAATTCTAGCGGATCAGGACCGTCAATTTATGCGAAATTCCTATCACGGAAGCTGGGGAACGGAGTTCCGCCATTATTTGGCTATGGAAGCCGAAGCGCATAAGGATGAAACCAATGCCAAACGCGCAGTGGCGACTGCGGGTTTCATGAATCAAATTGGGACAATCGCGGCGGCTGGCGTGGTAGGTGCCGCTAGCGGCGGGGCATCATCCAACCAGCAAGTTATGATGCAAATGCAACAATATCATATGCGGGAGCAGCAGATTATGCAGATGCACCGGAATACCAGCCAAATTGGCCAAATGTTCCAAAATCATTTTTCAGGCGTCATGCGCAATCAAGGTGATTTTATTGTTAAAGTGGGATCGGAGGAATCAGAAATTCGCGCCTCTTCATTGGAGGAAATGCGCCAGCACTTTCGCAATTTCCTTACCAGCAACTTCAGTCATATAACAGCTATTTGAAAGCGCATATAATCTCTTTTATTGACGATTAGATCAGACTACTTGCTTAGGCAACCTATCAAATCTATTTTCCCCCAGTCCGAATTTCGGCTCGCAGCTTGCTGTGGATTTGACCTATAAGGACTGGTTTATATGACTTGGGAAATTATATTTGTGTTGGCCTTGCTGGTCTTTGCCGTGGTGAGCTTTATCACGGAAAAGGTCTCGGCTGATGTCACCGCGCTGATTGTCTTCGCTGTGATTCTGGCATCGGGCACGTTCATCGAGTCAGATGCCTTCCCCACTCTATCCGCTACTCTCGGGGTCTTCGGCAACCACGCGCCATTGACCGTGGCCGGCATGTTCATCGTCAGCGCGGCCCTGACCAAAACGGGTGCTGTGGATCTGATCACCGGCGTATTCCGCTTTTTGATAAAACTTCCACTGCCCATCTTCATGTTCTGCATGATCATGGTCGTGGCGGCGATGTCCGCTTTCATTAATAACACTCCGGTGGTCGTGGTGCTGCTACCTGTGATGTTGGGCATCGCCCGCGAAATGGGCACCCACGCTTCACGCTTCCTCATTCCCCTTTCCTATGCCTCCATCTTCGGCGGCACCTGCACGCTCATCGGCACTTCCACCAACCTGATCGGCAGCGGTATCCTCAGTGATTACGGTTATGAACCTATCGGCATGTATGAAATCAGCCGCATCGGCGTACCGATCCTGTTCATCGGCGCGATTTATCTCGTCATCTTTAGCGGTAAACTGATCCCCAAGCGCGAAACCATCAGCTCGATTTTGTCCGACGACGAGCGCAAGGAGTTCATCACCGAGGCATTTGTGCGCAATGGCTCACCACTGATTGGAGAGGCACTGGACGATTCCGGACTGCTTAAGGAACGCCATCTGCGCATCCTTGAAATCGTTCGCAATGGCATTGCCGTACCTGGTAACCCACGGAAAATCAAACTCGCAGCAGGTGATCGACTGGTGCTTTCCTGTCGCCCCTCTGGAGTAATTGAGGCCCACGAGACAGATGGTATCGAGTTGCTCGGTGAAGTGGAAGTCGGACTGGAGCAAATCGCAGCTGAAGAAGGTGCTCTGGTCGAGGGTATGGTCGCACCGCAGTCACCTATTGTCGGCAAAACACTACAGGAGCTGGCCTTCCGCCAACGCTTTCGCATGGTCGTGGTAGCAGTGCATCGGAAGGGGCAAAATCTGCGCAGTCAACTCGACTCCCTGCGCTTGCAGGATGGCGATACCCTGCTGCTCATGGGTTCGAATCAGGCGATTGAGCGACTACGCAGTCAGGACGAAATTATACTGCTCGACCGCCCCCGCACCCCAGCGGCGAATATGCGCCGTAAAATGCCTTTTGCCATCGCTATCACCGCAGGCTTGGTCGCCGCAGCATCGCTCAACATCATGCCCATTGTCGCTGCTACCACCATCGCGGTAGTGCTATTTCTCTTAACTGGCTGCCTCAAACCCAAGGATGCCTACGCCTCGGTTGAATGGTCGATTTTAATTATCATTTACGGCATGCTGGCACTCGGACAAGCTATGGACGTTTCCGGTGCCAGTGCATTGATCGCCAATTCCGCTTCCAACGGAATTCAGGCAGTGGCACCCGTTACCTGGCAGCCAATTTTGATTTTGGCCATGGTTTATTTGGTGACTTCCATTTTTACCGAATTCCTCTCCAATAATGCTGCTGTTGCACTGATGGCTCCCATCGCGATCGGATTGGGAGTCTCGCTTGGGATCGACCCCCGTCCCCTTGTGATTGCTATTTGCATTGCAGGCTCAGCCAGCTTTGCCACCCCCATCGGCTACCAAACCAATACCTACGTCTATGGCGTCGGTGGTTATAAATTTAGTGATTTTGCCCGCATCGGTATCCCCTTGAACATCCTTTACTTTGTTACCAGTGTCGTCCTTATACCACGCATCTGGCCCTTCTAAAAGCCACCCGCATCACCCATAAATCCTCATATTATGCCGAAAATTGATCTCGATAAAGTTAAACTCGTCCTCCAACGCAATGAACCGGATCCACGCAAAGTCGCCGATATCATCAACGAACTGCAAATGGAAATTCAGGCCGAGGAGGAGGAAAAGGCTAATCGTCCCCCTCCCGTTAAAAAAGAATTCCTCTTCCTGCTTTCCGATCCCAATGGAAAATTGCGCGGCGAGGATCTCGTTGGCTGGGTCGTACAGATCCCCGAGGGCGATAGCCCACTGAGCGCACCCGAGCGCATCGTCGCCGCAGCCAATGCCTTTAATGGCACCGGTAAAGGTCGCCGCCTGGCTCTCGAAACCATAGGCGAAGCCTGCGAAATGGTATCTCCCCGACTCTTTAAGGAACAAAATATCTGGATCAAAACCAAGCTGCCCGTGCAAGCCCTGCCATTGCCTAACAAAATAAGCCCTCAAGTCAAAGAATAGGCTTTACAGATCAACAAATCGTTATATGTTGATTTGTAAATGGATCAAATAATTTCATTCAAGGGCAGTAGCATCGAGCCGATTCTCTCATTTGAGTTTTTTCCACCGAAAGATGCCGTGGCAGCGGAAAAACTCATGCAAACCGTGACCAGCCTGCGGGCATGTTCGCCTGACTTTGTCTCTATCACCTATGGTGCAGGTGGCAGTACTCGCGCCCTCACGCTGGAATACACCGAAAAACTCGGTCAGGCTTTTGGCTGTGCCACCATGCCCCACCTCACCTGTGTCGGTCACAGCCGTGACGAGTTGGTGGAGATCATTCAATCTTTTCGTCAGGCGGGTGCCAAACAAATCATGGCCCTGCGGGGTGATCCGCCCCGCGGCGAAAAGGAATTCAAGCCGCATCCAAGTGGACTTCACCATGCATCCGAGCTGGTGACGCTGATTCGTGAAACCTTTCCTGAGTGCATCATCGGTGTTGCTGGCTATCCGGAAAAACACCCGGAGGCCACGAGCTTAGAGGACGACCTACTGCACTTGCGCGATAAAGTGGCTGCTGGTGCCGACTTCATCACCACTCAATTGTTTTTCGACAACAAAATTTATTTTCGCTTTGTCGAACAATGCCGTGATCTGGGCATCAAGGTGCCTATCCTCCCGGGCTTGATGACAATCTTATCTCGTCCGCAAGCCGAACGCTTTTGTGCCCTTTGCGGTACCACCATGCCACAATCGCTGTTGAGCGCACTGGATGAAGCCGGCGAGGATGCGGATGCCGTTGAAGCGGTTGGAGTGGATTGGACTGCTGGCCAGGTCCTTAATCTCCTGGATGGAGGAGCTCCCGGCATCCACCTCTACCTGCTCAATCGTGCCCGTCCCACCCTCAGCCTGCTCCGCCGCCTACAAGCCGGCCTCAAACTCCACCGCTACTTCCCGCAGTAACGACCAGGCATTACCTGCGCCTCCCAGGACAAGTCGTTAATCATTAATAAGAAATAAAAATACCCCCGAAATTATCACGTATTCCTTTCACGCCTAATAATACATACCAGGTTTATATTTGTGTGAAAAGGAGATAAAGATTCGGATTGCCTTTGTGGCGACACATGCGCTGTCATCATGAGATGTTTTATGATGAACTCAATGTATCCCTGAAAGCGGGTAATGGCGGCGATGGATGCTTCAGCTTTCGACGTGCTAAATATGAGCCTCGTGGTGGGCCCAACGGCGGCAATGGCGGCAATGGTGGCAATGTATATATTGTTGCCGACAACAATGTCTCGGATCTGACCGACTATAAATTTCAGCCACAGCGACGCGCTAAAAATGGTGAGCCGGGTCGCGGCAGCGATCAGCACGGCGCCAAGGGCGAGGATTTGATCCTACCGCTGCCAGTCGGCACAGTGGTGGTCGATCGCGATTCGGGTGAAGTTGTTGCCGAGGCAATTGAAATCAGCAAGCCGATTTTGTTGCTACAAGGCGGGGTTGGCGGTAAGGGGAATGCAGAGTTCAAGTCCAGCACCAACCAGGCCCCACGCCAATACACCTTGGGAACGCCCGGAGCCGAGGGTGAATTTCGCCTGCTGATAAAAACCATCGCCGATGTTGGCTTGGTAGGCTTTCCCAATGCTGGCAAATCAACGCTGCTATCGATGCTTACCAACGCGCATCCAAAGACGGCCGCCTATCCGTTCACTACCCTATTCCCAACCGTAGGCATTCTCGACTACAATGAGCCTTACGAACGAATCTCCCTGGCCGATATACCTGGACTCATTGAGGGAGCCAGCGAGAACAAAGGGCTGGGCCACCGCTTTCTCAAACACATTGAGCGCTGCAAGGTGCTATTGTTCATCATTGACATGCAAGCAACCGATGGACGCGAACCGCTTGAAGACTACCAAACCCTGCGGGCTGAACTGCAAAGGTATCAACCCGAATTACTGGAAAAGCCGCATCTAATAGCAGCCAACAAAATGGATGAAGCGGATGCGATGGAATACTTGAAGTCTTTCAAAAAAGCGGTCGATGCGGAAGTGTTTCCTATTTCATGCCTGTCGGAAGAGGGGTTCGATGAACTCAAAATCGCCCTGCTCCGCATCGTCATGCAAACAAGAAAGCTGGAGTCCGACGAATCACCATCCGATTTGAACTCTGCTGACGAATAATGCTCAATCCCGCTAACAACATCGATAGCACTGCGGCACTAGCCAGGCACCTTGGGCTCTCCCGCTGGACCGTCTCACGCGTTATCAATGGCCATCCGGGTGTGCGCGACGAAACTCGACAAAGGGTTGAGTCGGCGATGCGGGATCTTGGCTTTAGTCCTAATCCAATGGCTCGCGGGTTGCGTGGACAACGAACCCATTTGGTAGGTATCTGTCTGCACGAATTGGACAACCCGGTGCTGTCCGGCAAGGCGATGGCATTGCAACGTTTTTTGCGATCAAGAGGCTACCAGGCGCTATTGGAGTTGACCAATTCCGAACGCGCACTTGAGGCACTGGTGTTACAGAGCTTCCGCTCCCTAAAGGTCGATGGCATTATTTTAGTCGCCTCTCGGCTACGTGAAAGTGACCCTCTCATAGATGAATTAATTAAGTCTGAAATGCCCATCGTGGCCCTGGATCCCATGCATCCATTGCCGCTGCCAACGGTACGCCTGAATCGCCACGAGGCATTGCGTTCATTA
>SKFT01000168.1 GCA_007117865.1 Puniceicoccaceae bacterium
AATACTAACATACCAGGTTTATAATATTGGTGTCAAGGGCATTTTTGTTGACTGGACTAGCGCCAGGGGTGTTTTGGGTAGCGGCCAGCTAGTTCGCGGCGGACTGTGGGGTAGGTGCGTTGCCAGAAGCCGTCAAGGTCGTCGGTGAGTTGGACCATTTTACGATTGGGGTCGAGGATCTCTAGCAGGAGTGGGATGCGTCCATTGGCTAGGGTCAGTTGGGAACTTTTTGCATCGTATAGGTCCTGGATTGTGACTGAGATTCGCGCCTTGCCATCTTCTGAATAATTGATTGTAGCGGGTCTTTTACGATTGGGTAAGACGATGCATTTCGGTGCCCATTGGTCCAAATAATAAACTTGTTCGGGAGAAATCCAATTATGAAGGGTTGGCCAGACGGGTCGGTCTTTTAAGGTCTTGTAACTGGTCACACCGCTACAGATTTGTTCCAATAGCAACTGTCTTGCTTCATCATCAATTGTCGCGATTTCGGCTTCGGGGCAGTGAATGGCGACAAAGTTGACTCTTGCGATCCATTGCTCGACGGCATTGTCCCAGTTTTTTAAATTGAGAACGCCCGTTTTAACCTGTTCCGCTAGTAAGGCAGCTGCCTTGTTTGTGTCTTCGGGCGAGGGTTCACGGGTTGTTGACTTTAGTGTTAGATTTTTGAAGCGGGTTTCTTCGATACGTTGAACGCGGCGTAGGTCATTATCATAACGCAGATCATTGAAGCTAATGAAAGCATCGGTGCAAAAGGCTTTGAGGTCACCTAAATTAATAGGGTGGCACATGGAAAGCAGTGGAGTAATCTCTCCACGAATATCGCGTTGTTCCCGTTCGCAGGCAATCAATAGGGGTGCATCCACGCGACTTTCACGACGTAGTAAGCCGACCGATCCATCGCACATGCGCATGCGCAAAGTGCCGGACTCAATGCGCAAGGCAATATGATCCGAATAGCCTGCCAGTAGCGCACGCCCCAGTGAATCTGATAGTGCGTTGGCGGGACAGGTGTTGCTATTGAGTCCGGCTGATTCTGCTTGTTTTAGCAATTGTTGCTTGGCCATAAATGCCTGTCTAGCACCTGCGGTATGAATACCCAGAGGGTCACAGGAACGGAAGTCAAAGTTGTTTTTATGCGCGCACTCCAGCGCGTGCAGCTGTATCAAAAGGTCGCTGTGACAAACGTCGTTTGTTTCAATTTGGTTTTCCTGCTTGCGGCTGGCTTGATCGGGAATCCGGTAGATGGAACGTCCCTCCAGCAATGCCGCGACACCACAGGCGGCATCCAGACAGCCGAGTTGACTTGCTTCAATGAGCATACGACTAAGTCTGGGTTGCATCGGTAACTCGGTCATTTGCTTGCCAATCTCCGTGACTGAACCATCTGTATGGAGTGCGCCAATATCAATAAGAAGAGTTTTTGCGGCCTCAATTTGTTCATTGCTGGGTGCTTCAAACCACGGAAAGTATTCAACTTGAATGCCATTTGCGCTGAGAAGCAATAAAGTTTCGGACAGATCAACCCGACGAATTTCTGGAGTCTCATTTTCAGCAAGCATCTGATCTTCAGCGAGACTCCAGAGGCGGTAGACTTTACCTGGAGCTGTGCGTCCAGCCCGTCCCGCACGTTGTTCGGCTGAGGCTTTACTGATGAATTCAACAAGTAGAGTGTTGAGGCTCCTGCCAGGATCATAGCGTGCCACGCGGGCGCTACCAGCGTCGACGACTACCCGCACATCGGGAATGGTGATGGAAGTTTCGGCGACGTTGGTTGCGACTATAATCTTGGCGTTATTTGAAGGGGTTACGGCCGCATCCTGTTGTGCGGGCGGAAGACTGCCGTGTAACGCGTGTAGTTCATAGCCACGGCACTCGGGAATGGCTGCGAGGCACCCCAAGGTGCGCTGGATTTCATAAATGCCTGGCATGAAGACGAGAATGCTACCCGGATCTCCGGCACGAATTGCATCACGCACAGCCTTGCTGGCCCGTATCCATGAAGGTGGGCTTTGATGACCCAATGCTGCACCGCAGTAAATCCTATCCAAAGCAAAAGTGCGTCCCTCAACTGATAGTCGTTGCGCCTCAGGCCAGTAGTCCATTAGGGCATTGCTATCTAGCGTAGCGGACATAACCACGCAGCGCAAATCGGGTCTGGATTGATCCCGTATCTGGCGAATGCGAGCCATGCTCAGATCGCTGTATAAATTGCGTTCGTGAAACTCATCAAAAATAACAGCTCCAACATTAGGCAGATGGGGATGTGTGAGCGCCTGGCGCAAGAGGATGGCCTCTGTGACAAAGAGGATGCGAGTTTTAGGGGTTGCGCAGTTATTAAAGCGAATACGGTAGCCGACGGTTTCGCCAACCTGCTCGCCGAGCAATGCCGCGACTCTGGCGGCGAGCAATCTGGCTGCCAGCCTGCGCGGTTGCAGGACAATGATTTGTCCATTGATTGCCTCTGATTGCAAAAGCAAGGTAGGGACGACGGTGGATTTACCCGAGCCCGTGGGTGCATTGAGCAGCACGACGTGATTATCACGAATCGCTTTTAGCAAGGCATCACTTGTTTGATAAATTGGGAGTTGTTTGGCCGCAAAATCCGGATTACTCATAAGGAACAGCAAAGCGAAAAGCCAGCCCCTGACAAGTGATGAATCGACGAATGTGGCATTGCCATTTAGCGTGGTCTATCATTTTTTGTTAATTAATATGGAAACAATTACAAAAACAGAGCAGACGGACAGTGCATCCGTGGATTGGATACTTGCCTTGGATTTGCCAGAGCGCAAAGCGGCGTTGGCTTGTTTGGATGAGTTGGGCGATTCGCTGCGTTGGGTAAAGATTGGATTGCAGTTGTTTACCCGTTATGGACCCGATTTGGTGTTGCAAATTGCGGATCGGGGATACCGAATATTTTTGGATTTAAAGTTACATGACATTCCCAATACGGTTGCCAATGCCGTCCAGAGTTTGGCTTCATTGCCAGTGGATTTAATGACTTTGCACGGTATTGGCGGAAGTGAAATGTTGCAATGGGCTGTGGCGGCCCGAAATGAGTGTGCGCCTGAGATGCGTTTGTTGGCGGTTACGGTTTTGACCTCAATGGATGCCATTGGCTTAGCTGAAATTGGGGTTCACAACTCGCCAGCCGAACAAGTGGAGCGATTGGCGAAGCTGAGTTTGGCAGCTGGTGTTGACGGATTGGTTTGCTCGCCGCTGGAGTTAGCACATTTGCGCAAAGCCTTTGGTGTTGAGCCCGTTTTTGTAACGCCTGGTATTCGTCCATCCGGAGCAGCGGCCAATGAGCAAAAACGCATCATGACACCAGCAGATGCGATTCGGGCGGGAACCTCCTACATGGTGGTCGGGCGACCGATATTGGCAGCCAAGGACCGGAGAGTTGCCGCACAGGCGTTGAATGCCGAATTGCAAGCGGGATTAAGCGGGAATTCATTTTAAGCTTGAGACAACTCATCCGGCTGGCGATGTTCACCGTGATTATGTTGGTAATTAAAGACATTAGCCTAGCGTTTGGTAAGCAAGTATTGTTCAACGCCATTGGTGGCACGATTCAGGCCAATGACCGCATTGGTTTGGTTGGAGCAAATGGTACGGGTAAATCGACCCTGTTTAAAATACTTATGGACGAGCACGAGATTGATAGTGGTGGGGTGGATAAGCCTGACTATTTTACCATCGGTTATTTGCCGCAGGATGGTATTGAAGCGAAAGGTCGTAGTTTATACGCAGAGGTGGAATCGGCATTTGGCGACGTATTATCATTGCAGAAAAATGTCGATGAAGCGGCGGAGCGCATGTATGATCTGGATCCTGCCAGCGATGAGTATTATGACTTAATTGATCAGATGGGTGCTTGGGAGGAACAGCTGGAATATCATGAACCTGAGAAAATGCGCTCGCGAATAGAGCGCATTCTGCATGGGCTGGGCTTTACTGACAGTGATTTTGAACGCGATACCGGGGAGTTTTCCGGGGGGTGGCAAATGCGTATAGCGCTTGCCAAGTTGCTATTGCAGAGTCCCTCTCTGCTATTGTTGGACGAACCGACCAATCATCTGGATATTGTTTCGCAGTATTGGGTTGAGCAATTTTTGAGTCGTTACAAAGGCGCGCTGATGGTAATTTCCCACGACCGTGCTTTTCTTGATGTTGTTACAAACAAGATATTTGAGTTAAAGCACGGGGAGTTGCGCAGCTTCAGGGGAAATTATACCAGCTATGTTAAGCAAGCCGAGGAACGCCTTGCTGCGCAGCGGCGTGCCTACGAGAATCAGAAGAAGGAAATTGATCGTCAGAAAGAGTTCATTAACCGATTCCGTTCCAATCAAAAAAAGGCCAGCATGGTTCAGAGTCGTATTAAAGCGCTGGATAAGGTGGAGGTGATTAAGCCTGAGCGTGAGGAAAAAAAGATTTTCTTTCGATTTCCACCGCCACCGCCAGCTAGCGTTAAGGTTATTACTCTTGAGGGCGTGTACAAATCCTACGGTTTCATTCGCGTATTTAATGGATTGAATTTGCGCATCGACAAAGGCGATCGGATTGCCATTGTCGGTGTAAATGGTGCGGGAAAGTCAACATTAGCCCGAATCCTTGCTGGTGTTGAGCCGATTGATGCCGGTAGCCGTGAGTTGGGAATTAATACAGTTATGGCTTATTTTGCGCAGCAGCAGGCAGAGGAGTTGGATCCGACCAAAACAGTTTTGGCTGAAGTCGAAGAATCCGCTGAGGGTAATCCGGATGCCAATCCTCGCGGTGCTCTGGGAGCCTTGTTGTTCAGTGGTGATTCTGTATTTAAGGAAACCCGTGTATTGTCGGGCGGAGAGCGCAATCGAGTGGCCTTGGCGAAGATGTTGATGAAGCCTGCGAACTGCATTATTCTCGATGAGCCAACGAATCATCTCGATATAAAGAGTAAAGAGGTTTTACAGGAGGCGATTTTGGCTTTTGAGGGTACGGTTTTATTAGTAAGCCACGACCGAAACTTTCTCGATCCGGTGGTGAACAAAGTGCTGGAAGTCAGCCCTTCCGGCACGCGCATGTTAACCTGTAACGTGAGTGAATATATGGAGCGCGTGGCTGCGGTTGGTCAGGAGATCTAGTGAGTTGGGCATAAATTAATGTGATTAAGTATTTCACTTTGGCGGCTGCTAGGGTTGCATTTTTATAGTTGATGGATTGACTGGATTCTTTTAATGAATTCTTCAAATAATTCCAAGCAAAGCAAGCAGTGCAAACGTGGCACCATCTTGCGAGTTTCATCTTACCTCTTGAGGCATAGGGTTCTGTTTATCTTTACCCTCCTTTTGGCGGTGGGTATGACTGCTTGCTTGATCGCTGTGCCATGGGCAATTAAGGTAATACTGGAGCATCTTCGCGATGCCGGGGATTTGTCCGCTTTGTGGATCGGCGTTGCTGTCATCGCTTTGCTTTACTTGGGCAGTCAGATTTTTAATTGTGCCCGCATTCGCGTTAACAATACTCTGGAACAAAGGGTATTGTTGGAGATGCGACGCGATCTGCATTCGAAGCTGTTGCGCTTGCCGGTATCGTTTTTCGATCAACGCAAGAGTGGTGATATCTCTTCACGTGTTATTGAAGATGTTGCAACTCTTGAGCGAGCACTTTTGGACGGCACGGAACAAGGCACCCAGGCTGTGCTAACCATCCTTGGAATAACTGTTGTTTTGTTCTTGATGAATCCCATGTTGGCTTGGTTGGTTTTTTTACCTGTGCCTATTTTACTTTTGGTTGGCCATTTTTACTCCCGGCGTTCTCGCAAAATTTGGCGTAAGGTACGCGAAGCCGCTGGTGATCTCAATAGTCTACTGGTTGAAGATATTCAAGGCAATCGTCTAATCCAGACCTTTGGATTGGCTGATCGTGAGAGTGAACGCTTTGAGGGAAAAGCCTTAGTTTTGCGGGATCGCACCCTGCGAGCGATGTATCGCTGGTCGCTTTACAGTCCGGGAACCACATATGTTACCAATCTGGGGATGGTAGCTATTGTTGCCTATGGTGGCTATCGCGTATTGAGCGGTAGTGAGGATTTTTCCATGGAAATGCTGATCGCGTTTTTTCTTTATGGAACCATGCTATACCAGCCCGTCGGGATGCTGCATGGATTGAATCACATGATTGCAGCGGGCAGGGCTTCCGGTGACCGTGTTTTTGAAATTCTCGATGCTGAGGTAGCTGTCGATGAACCCACACATCCTATCCCACTACCGTCTGGACCTATCCGCGTAGAATATCGGAACGTCAACTTTAAGTATCCCGAGCGTCCCGCTGTTTTGCAGGACTTTAATTTGACCTTAGAACCCAACAAGGTTACTGCCTTGGTCGGTCATACCGGTGCGGGAAAATCTACAATAGCGAATTTGGCCATGCGCACTTATGATGTCACCAGTGGCCAGCTGTTACTCAATGGCGTCGAGATACGCACCATTTCTTTGCAATCGCTACATGATCGTATCGGCCACGTCGCTCAGGATCCGTTTTTATTTGAGGGCACCGTGCGGGATAATATGTTATTGGCGTCACCCGATGCCAATGATCATGCGCTTCGCCGTGCTTTGGAGGGTGCCTCTGCCTGGGAGTTCGTTGAGCGTTTGCCATTTGGACTTGACACTAATATTGGCGAGAAGGGCATTCGACTCAGTCAAGGCGAAAAGCAACGCCTAACAATTGCCCGCGTTTTGCTCAAAAATCCCCCCTTGGTCATTCTCGACGAGGCAACAGCTAGCGTAGATACAATTACCGAAAGACGCATTCAAGAGGCATTGGATCTTCTAGTCAAGGAGAGGACCGTGCTTGTTATTGCACACCGCTTGTCAACCGTGCGCCGTGCTGATACAATTGTCGTGCTACAAGAGGGACGCATTATAGAACAGGGCAATCATGGCGAACTTCTGGCGCTTGATGGGCATTACGCCAACTTATGGCGACATCAAGGAGATCTGATAGATGGTGAAATGCTCGTTTAAAAAAGCGTCTGTCTTTTTGACAGTTTGGCAAGTGTGTGTTTGGTGAATTTTCACTAATTCAAATTCAATACTAATATGATTCTCAATGCTAACGAACGTTCGTTCGAACCTTTCAGTCTAATTCGCTTGTTGCGCACTTGCTTTGGCCAAGGCACTGGCGAGCGAGTTTGCATCCTAATCGATTTACCCGATCCCTCTGCTGTCAAAGATTTTTCTTTTTTGGGCGATGAGCGTCTTTCCATCCAAAACTATGGGCATTCTGTTTTTTACCAAGGTTTCCTCACAGGCGCATTGGATGAGCTAAACTGGACCAAAGGCGATTTCTATGCTTACAAGGAAACTGGCGGTAGCAACTTAGATATGGCAGACGAATGTTTCGCTCCCGATGGCTCACAGCTTTCATTGGACAAAGACATTTATCCCAATTATGATATCATCTTAACCGTATCCACTTTCTCCGCCACGGCGCCACTTACTGCAAAGTGTAAGGAATTTGGTTTTCGAGGCGCAACTTTACATGGTTTGAACCAGATTATTATCGATAGTGGGCTTTCGGTTGACTACGAGGCTGTCAGTTCCGACGCCGAACGTTTGCGAAGAGGTCTTACCCGCGCGGATCGCTTTGAAATTGATTTTGAGGTAGAAGGTAGCAAATATACATTGGTTCTACACACCAACGGCCAAGAGGCGCAAAAGAGCCACGGCTTGTGTCCTCCGGGTAAGCCGGATGTTGCAAACCTGCCTGCCGGTGAGGTTTATTTTGTTCCCGAAGGTGCGGATGGTGTTTTTCCATTTAAGTATGAGGAAGGAACAATCGGCTTGTTACACGTCAAGGACGGCATGATTTTTAAATCGCAGTTTGTTTATGGCGATTATGATCAAATCGAAGCGCATAACCGCAAATTGGCTGACGATCCAATGACTGGTGCTATCGGTGAACTTGGCTTCGGCACTCAGGTTTTACCATTCTCCGGACGTGATATTCAGGATGAGAAAATTCTCGGCACCATTCATGTTGCAACTGGACGTGATGACCATTTGGGAGGAAAACTTACTCCCGACTTGTTTAAGGAGCGGTTGAATGCTTCGCATGATGATGTGCTCTATGCACCGCACAAAACACCGGAGATCCGTTTGCCAGAGGCGCGGATGTATAAAAGTGGTCAAACCAGGGTGCTTATTCGCAACTACCAACCAGCTGAATACATGATCGCTTTACTGGAGGGACTTGGCGATGCTTAGTGAAGAGGTGCCGGATTACGAGGCCAATTCGCTCCTTTCCCAGTATTTGTTCTTCCACTACGGAAAAGCTAATCAACAATTCCCCTTTCCCCTCGGTGCTGCTGATGGTCTTAATTTCCCCCAACGCTGCGCCGAGATGGCATTGCAGCATACGGATTCTTCAAGACGCGATTGTGCCTTGGATTTGGGCTGTGGGGTAGGGGCGTCTGCGGTCGCTCTTTCTGCACATTTTAATCGTGTATTAGGACTTGATTTTTCCCACGCATTTGTCGATGCGGCCAATGGCCTGCTTAAAACTGGTAGCCGCCAGATTCAAATTGCCGATGAGGCCAACTTGTCTCGCAGCTTTACGATTGCTTTGCCCACGGATTGCAAACCTGATCGCGTTCGTTTTATTCAGGGTGATGCCCAGTTTTTGCCTGCCGATATAGGACTTTTCGATTTGGTTTTGGCATGTAATCTACTTTGTCGTTTGTCGCAACCTCTACACTTAGTCGAAAGGCTCCCTTCTTTGGTTAATCCGGGGGGTAATTTGTTAATCACCACGCCTTTGACTTGGCTGCAGCACCTGACTCCTGACGCTAGTCGTATCGGCAATCGAAATCAATCAGCAATTCAGGCCTTGCGTGAATTGTTTGTGAATCACTTCGAGTTGGTAACCCAAGCTGATATGCCCTTTATCATACGTGAACACCTTCGTAAATATCAGTATGGTATAGCTCAAGCTTCAATTTGGCGTAGATTGTGAAGCGTTTTGGGTTGATCGCCGCTGAGTTATACTCAACGTAAGCGATTATGCAGACTGTGTTATTTGATTTGGATGGGACTCTGATTGATCATTTTGAGGCAATTCGAACTGGCGTTAACCATGCTG
The DNA here is from genome assembly GCA_007117865.1 of Puniceicoccaceae bacterium. GTDB lineage: Bacteria > Verrucomicrobiota > Verrucomicrobiia > Opitutales > Coraliomargaritaceae > SKFT01. The sequence goes on from SKFT01000168.1 coordinate 9,127, forward strand.
CCAGTCAATTGGGGTTGCCCGTTCAATCGCTGGAAAGTATTCATGCCGCAGTGGGTGGTGCTATTCGCTTAACTCTAAGTCGTTTACTTGGTGAAGGATTTGTGGATGAAGCTTTGCCATATTTCTATGAGGCTTTTGAAGCCGTTTATTTAGACCAAGTCAGCGTCATTTCTGGTGCTGCCTGGTTGGTGGGTTCTTTGCACCAGCGCTCTGTTTCAATGGCTGTCTTAACCAACAAAGATCAGCGTTTTGCTGCTCCCCTGCTAGAGTCTGTTGGTTTGGCGCGTTACATGAGTGGTATTTTCGGCACACTTAACGACGGTTTACGCAAACCACAGCGGGAATTTACCGAGCGCGCAATGCGCACTCTTGGTGCCGATCCTGCATCAACGGTGCTAATTGGCGACTCTCCCTTCGATGCGGAAACAGCAGCTCAAGCTGGAATTCCGATTTTCTTAGTCGCAACAGGAAGTCATTCACTTGTCGCACTTAAGGCTGAGGTTAATGCAGACGGATTTTTTTCCGATCCCTTTGAGCTAGGCCAAAAAGTATTTCAACTTCCTTGCCCGAATCCATGTCAGGCATAATTTATTTTTACTAAACTAATCCTTCAAAGTTTTCTTTTTACGGATAATCGTTTCTTACCCCCCGCAAGCGCCTGTTGAGTGTCCACTCACCGTGGCCGAGCTGATAACA
>SKFT01000160.1 GCA_007117865.1 Puniceicoccaceae bacterium
ATTAAGATTTGGACATTATTACTTTGTATCGTCTTTTCATTGCCCTTCATTCTCTCAGCCAATTCTCCCCAACCGAAGGAATTCCATTTCGGCGTCTTTGCCTATCAGGGAATTGAGAAAACGACCGAGCGTTATCAGCCAATAGCGGATTACCTAAATGAGACTTTGCTTAATTACCGCGTGGTCTTGCATGTGCTGCCGATGGAGGAGATCTACCGGCGGATCTCGGATCAGACACTGGATTTTGTCACCACCAATCCAAGCCATTTTTTGGTGGTGCGGCGTGAATTCCCTCTCAGCGGCGTGATTGCCACATTGATGCCACTGGCACCGGATGGTCAGGCCACACAATTTCTCTCCGGGGTGATCGTTACCCGCGCCGAGCGCGCAGACATAACCACGCTGCAGGATTTGAGGGGTAAGCGCATCGCCACTCCCAGCTTGCAGCACATGGGTGGCTTTCGGGCGCAGGTTTATGAAATGGCGATGGCAGGGGTGCCCTTGAGGGAAGAGCAATTATTATTAACGGCTGTCCATCAGGACGCGATACGGGCGCTTTTACGCGGGGAGGTGGATGTCGCCTTTGTGCGTAACGGCATCCTGGAAACGATGGCTGCAAGTGGCGAATTGAAACTGAATCAATTGCGCTTGATCAATCCGCTGGAGTTTCCCCACTTCCCCATGCTTAGCTCAACCCGCCTGTATCCCGAATGGCCCGTCTTTGCCTTGCCCCATGTGGACGGAGAGGCATTGCGGTTATTTGCCTCGGCGCTCTACTCGCTGGAACCGGATCATCCGGCTGCTGCGGCGGCACGCATCCATGGCTTTACGATTCCGGCAGATTATCTGGTGGTCGAAGATCTTGCGCGCACTCTCAGGTTGCCGCCTTTTGAGGACTATGGCGTCATCACCTTGCGCAAGGTCCTGCAAGAATATTGGTTGTTGGTAATTGCTGCGGTGCTCTTGATTGTCACCTTGATGGCGCTGCTTTTGCTGTCATTGGCAAGCCGCTGCAAGTCGAAACAATACGCCAAAAACCAAGCAAGACTGGCGGATACGCTGAAAAAGAGCGATGAGCGCTATGAGCAATTTTTTGCCCAATCACTCAGCGGTTTTTTCTTCATGTCCGCTGATACGCCGATTGACTGGGCAAATACTGAGGATAAAGAGGCTCTGGTGGATTACGCGCTCAATCACTTGCGTATAACAAAAGTCAACGAGGCCATGCTAGCCCAGTATGGTGCCACACAAGCAGACTTCCTTGGAATTAGCCCAGCAAAGTTATTTGAATTTGATCCGGAGCTCGGACGAAAAATCATTCGTGAACTACTCAAAAAAGGCAGACTACACGCCATAACCCTTGAGAAGAAAATTGATGGCACTCCCGTTACCATCGAAGGGAACTATGTCTGCACCTATGATGATAAAGGTAGAATAACCGGGCTCTTCGGTATCCAAAATGACATTACAAAATCGCTGGAGTCGCAGGAGCGCCTACTTGAATTCAAGACAGCCGTTGAGCAATCAGTGAATGGCATTGTGATCAGCGATCTCGATGGTAACATCAAGTTTGTCAACCAAGCCTGGGCCAAAATGCATGGATATGAGGCCGAGGAACTGGCAGGCAAGCACCTGTCCCTTTTCCATACCCCGGAACAAATGGAAGAAGAAGTTAACCCGTGGATCGAAACCCTGTTGAAAGAGGGTTCCAAGATGGGAGAAATTAATCGTTTGCACAAGAATGGAAGCGTATTCCCCAGTTACATGACGACAAGTGTCTTGCGCAATTCTGATAATAAACCCTTTGCCATGGTAGTGGTAACAAGGGACATCACCGAGCAAGTCCTAGCCAAGGCGGCACTTGAGGCAAGTGAACAGCGGTTCAAGTCTATTCTTCGCGAAGTAAAATCGGTTTCCGTGCAAGGCTACCTGATGGATGGCACGGTGACGTATTGGAATGATGCCTCGACGCGAATGTATGGCTACACCGCAAAGGAGGCGATTGGACAAAATTTGCTCGATTTGATTATTCCACCGGAGCTTCGGGATGCAGTCAGACAGGAAATACAAACCATGCGCGAGACGGGTGAACCGATGGCAGCGGCTGAATTGACGCTCAAGCGCAAAGACGGCTCACCCATTACCGTATACTCGTCGCATTCGCTGGTTGAGATCCCCGGCAAGGCAAGCGAGTTTTTCTGTATTGATATCGATCTTACCGAGCGAAAGCAAATGGAGAATTTGATGCGCGATGCCATGCACAAGGCTGAAGCGGCTAATCGCGCAAAAAGCGAGTTTCTCGCCAACATGAGCCACGAAATACGCACGCCGATGAATGGGGTCATCGGCATGTCCGAACTGCTACGTGACACGCCGCTCAACGATGGACAGCAACGCTATCTGGATATCATTTGCTCGAGCGGCGAAGCACTGCTACGCATCATAGATGATATTCTCGACATCTCTAAAATGGAGGCTGGTAAGCTCGCATTGGAGTCGCGGGATTTTGATTTGGCGGTATTGGTCCGTGACTGCACCGAAGCCCTCTTGCCCCAGGCC
>SKFT01000077.1 GCA_007117865.1 Puniceicoccaceae bacterium
AAAATTCTCATGTCCCACAGGATTTGTTTTTCTCCTAAATCTGTCTATTACTCTTACTATGGTACACAGAGAAAAGCCCACTATCTCTATAACGCTCCCCAAACACGTCCACGACTGGGTAGAGCGTGAGGCGAAGCGAAACCATCGCAGTCGCTCACAGATGATTGCGCTGGTGATTGAAGAAACCATCAAGCACCATGAGATACAGTCTAGTGATAGTCCAATTTTCGTTAATGAAGAACCTCAAAGCTACACAAAACCAGTTACTGACGAGAACAACTACGCCCCTTCACCCTTGGAGGTGATAATTAAGTTTGCCCGCGAGGGGATTCGTTCTCTGGGAATTGATCCATCCAAACCTGCGCCAACCAATTTTCAATACATCCGCGCTAAATACCCAGAGCTTATACAGGCGCTTTCCCGGCTAGCCAGCCAAACAACAGCCGACCCAAGCGCTATCCAGCCGTTTGATGAGCGCCTTTGGCCCTACACGCAAAAAGAACTCTATGCCTTGCGAGATGTTTACAGCTTGATCTGGCGTCGTGCACATTCCTGAAGGGTCTCCCCTATCACAAACTTTAACAAAATGCGGCCAGATCACCGTCGGAACTCCAACTAATTCATCTTCAGGCTATTGTCGCCTGCTTGCCTGAATTGCGGCCAAGCCGCGCAGCTCGCGCATCTGACCATTGTTGAAATGACGCAGAAAGCCGCGAATCTCAGTTACCCGCTCACGGCTCAACTCCTCATCCTCAGCCAAAAACAAGATCACATTCATTCTTGGAATGGGCTTGTTTTCATCACGATAAAATACCCTCAGGTAGTTGCGAAAGTAGTCTTCTACCTGACGCGGCTCATGGCGATAGATTGGCGATTCGCGTGGCCAAAACAATTCAACCGGCCGTGGATCCCGGTTGCGCATGGGAATATCATAAGCCCGCCTTCGCTCATTGAAGCCATGCCGCGTATCCACTGAATTATGGACCCATATGCGGGGTGGCAGGTTGCGTTGTCTGCGCTCGGTAGCCTCAGCAGCTTCCCTTTGACGAATGACTTCCCGCAAACGGGTCTTCTCCTCCATATACGCAGCGATCTCCCTTTGGAATGTGCTGGTAGCCTCGAGGCGGGCCTTGTCCCTTTCAATTTGCTGCTGTTCCCGCTCAGTTATAGTGCGCAATAGATTACTAAAGCCTCCCCAGTTGGCAGTAATCACATAAATCAAGTCGGCATCCTGCTCAAGAGCATTTTGAATCAACCACGGCTGGGGCGGCGAGCGTTCATCGTTTGCCGCAAAGGTTTGTCCTACCGGATGCGTCTCAAGCGCCCGTCTGACGGGTATACCCGTACCGGTCAAACCCACATTATCAGCCCGTTGATTGATCGGCATGAACCAACGATTGAAGGCATCGAAATTTTGCGGGATTGCCGGCACCATGGACGGACGGAATAATACGCTCGGTCGGCGGGTGCCCTCAAATAATATCACATTAAAGAGAGTGCCGGGTGAGAGTCCACTAATCAAACGTACTAATTCCTCTTTTATCGCATTGTAGGAGTAAAGTCCACCCTTTGCATCCAGCAGCATATTGCGCCCGGTATCGACCGCAAACAGGATGCGCTCGCCTGAATCACGTATGCCGAATACAGAAATCTCCGATACCCCCAATCCGATGGATGACGATCCGCCCAAACGCAACGAACTCATCCCGGACATAGCGGAAGTATCGGCAACTAAAAAGGATTCTTGAAACCCGGCCGCATTGGCAGGAACGGAATTAATCGCGATACTGCCAACGGCTTGAACAGCGAGATCGCGACCGGGCAAGCTCGCTGGTGGAGGGCGTTGAATACTTACCTCGATACTTGTGGGGGGAGGCGCTTCCTCTACCATCGGCGGCGGCTCCTGAAAATCCGCACTCGAGGGAATCACAAACCGGTAAACCGTATAGCTACCAAAAATAATCAATCCCACCACGTGAGCCGCAGCACTCAGGACTAGTATTTGGGTTAACTTTTTTGGTAAACGCTTGATTGGAGAACGGGATATCATACAAATAAAACATGAGGCACCTTAATATGGGTCCATAATTCACAATGATTGCAATAAAAAACGTATTCTTCGATCTGGGCAATGTGCTGTTTGCATTTGACTACAACCGCTTTCATCAAAAAGCAAATAGTGGCGGCACCATAGCTGCGGATGCCGAGCAAGCAGTGCATATGCTTGCGCTGGAGTTGGAATGTGGACGCCTCCCAGAGGCCTCTTTTTTGCGGGAGTTACTGCTACTCTACCCCAGTCTCGAAACGACAGAGCGCACTCTCGACTATTGGAGTGATATTTTCACTCCAATCGAATCGACAATCGGCTGCGTGCGTGCTCTGCGGCAGTCTGGGCACTACCATCTCGGAGTCATTTCCAATACCAACGCACCGCACATGCGCCAACTGCAAAAACTATCCAATGTGTTGGATTGCTTCGATAGCCTCACTCTCAGCCACCAAGTAGGCTGTATGAAACCGGAACCTGACATCTACCATGCGGCCCTG
>SKFT01000116.1 GCA_007117865.1 Puniceicoccaceae bacterium
ACAACCACTGAAAGACCGCATGCAGCTATACTTTTTTGACAATACCGATCCGGATGGGATGGACCGCGTGTTAGCGCAATTAGAGGATCAGCTTGGGCAAACCCTCGTCGTTGTGATTTCCAAGTCCGGCGGCACACCGGAGACTCGCAACGGAATGCTGGAAGCTGGCGCAGCCTACCAAGCCAAAGGTCTTGATTTTGGCCGCCACGCCATTGCCATTACCGGCGAGGGCAGCAAGCTCGATGAAACCGCTAAGACAGAGAACTGGCTGGCGCGCCTGCCGATGTGGGATTGGGTCGGTGGACGCACCAGTGAGTTGGCAGCGGTCGGCCTCTTGCCTGCGGCCTTGCAGGGGATTGATATTGAGGGGATGTTGGCAGGGGCAGCGGCGATGGATAATGCTACCCGTCAACCCGTTAGCCGTAAAAACCCCGCAGCCCTGCTTGCACTGATGTGGTATTACGCCACCAATGGACGCGGTGAAAAAGACATGGTGGTGCTTCCTTACAAGGACCGCTTGGTACTGTTCTCCAAATACCTCCAGCAGCTAATCATGGAGTCGCTCGGCAAGGCGACCGATTTGGATGGCAATACCGTCAACCAAGGAATTGCCGTATATGGCAACAAGGGCTCCACGGATCAGCACGCCTATGTGCAGCAACTGAGGGAGGGCGTGCACAACTTTTTTGTCACTTTCATCGAGGTGTTAAAAGACCGGTCGGGCGAATCCATCACGGTCGAACCCGACATCACCAGTGGTGACTTTTTGGAAGGCTTCTATCTTGGCACCCGTGAGGCACTGTATGAATCCGGTCGCGACTCGCTGACAATTACCATTAAGCAAGTGGATGCCCAAGCCATCGGCCGGCTGATCGCCCTGTTCGAGCGTGCGGTTGGCCTGTATGCCAATCTGGTTAATATCAACGCCTACCATCAACCGGGAGTGGAAGCCGGCAAAAAAGCCGCTGCTGGCATACTCCAATTGCAAACTCGGGTACTCGCTTTCCTCAAAGCCCATCCAGGCAAAACATTCACCGCTGAAACACTCGCTGAGGCACTGCCTGCAACTGATTGCGAGGAAACGCTTTTTAAATGCCTGATGCATTTGCAACAGAATACGCTTGCCATTGATTTAAAGAGCGCTCTGAATCCCAGAGAAGCTTCTTTTTGCTTCGAAGCATAATTCAGTTTATTTCAAAAATATCGCCATTAACCAATGAAGTCATTATCCCTCATCTTTCGTATCCTTGCAATTGCCGCTGGTGTCGCAGCCATCGTGGTTTTTTTCCTAATCAATGGGAAAATAGCTGAAAAAGAAGCGACCCTTGCCAATGTCCGGGCGAATACCTCAGCGATGCAGTCTCAGCTGGAAACGACCGAAGCCACGGTGACCACTTTGCGCTCGGAACGCGATGCCGCCCGCTCTGAAGCGGAGAGCACCCGACGCAACCTGGACAACACCCGCTCCGAGCTGGTAGCAGCCCGTAGTGAGAGCTCGCGCACCAATGACCGTCTGCGCGAGGCACAAAGGGAACTCGAGCGCGCACGCCAAGACCTGACGACTGCTAGCCGCGATTTGGTTACCGCGCAAAGGCAGGTCGAACGCGGCGTAAACCAAGCCGACTTTGAAGCCCTGCAAGCGGAACGCGACACCTTGCAAAATCGCCTTAGCGACCTTCGCGCAGAGCTGGAGCAAGCCCAGGAACAGGCCCGCACAGCCCGCGCAACTGAGGCACCTGTTGCCAATGAGAATGCAACAGCACAAGTGACGCAGGATCGCCGCATTGGCCGCAGCACTCCTGCCACCACGGGCCGCTTCGGTGCCACTACTTCCATAGCAGCTGTCGACGCCAACAGTGGCTTGCTCGTGCTTGCTGGTGGTGAAAACCTTGGCCTAAGCGTCGGCGATACGGTGAAGCTAGTCTCCCAGTTGCAAGCCGTTGCCAATATCCAAATCGCTCGCGTGCAGGGTTCAGAAACACTCGCACACATCCTTCCCGGCTCGCCGACCCGCAACCTGCGCGATGGACTGGAAGTGCGCATCCTTCACTGAGTTAGTAGTGGGATTGGATCACTATGAAATTGAAAACGCTTTTTCTCAGTCTGGTTTGCCTTTCACTGCCTCTGCTCAGCGGTTGTTTTGATCGCTCGGTCGACGACCAATCCATACCCTGGGGACGCCCCGCTGCATGGGAAGATCAAGCTCCGGGCATGGGTGGATTTTAGCGCTTGCTGATATGCTCAAATAAGCGATAGCGGTGGGGACGATCGACTCTAGCGAGTCACAGCCAATTTGCGATTGCCCAAGTCAGGTGGAACGCCACAAACAATTTAGATGAACACCGCAGGAGGCAAACTTACGCTAGTCGCCACACCGATAGGGAACTTGGGGGATTGGTCTCCGCGTGCTATCGAAGCCGTCTGCGCTGCCGATGTCATTGCCTGTGAAGACACTCGTGTGAGCCGCAAACTTCTGCACCACAAGGAATTGCAGGTTGATGCAGAATGGATTTCCTACCGCGAGGAAACTGAGCATGCACTGGCCAATACGCTCAGCGAAAAAATTGCTCAGGGTGCGCAGGTAGTGCTGATGGCCGATGCGGGTACCCCTGCGATCTCAGATCCTGGCTTTCGGCTGGTACGCGCCTGCCACAGTCGCGGACTCAAGGTCACTGCTACACCTGGTCCCAATGCTGCCATCCTCGCCCTCTCAGTATCCGGACTACCGTCAGATCGCTTTCTTTTTACTGGCTTCCTGCCTCCTAAAAAAGCAGCTCGCTTACGCTTTTTCTCCGAGCAACTGAACGCCGAACACACCACCATTCTCTATGAGTCCTGCCATCGGATTCTCAAATGCCTTGAGGATGCTTTGGAAATCTTCGGCCCCGCGCGCTGCGTCTGCGTCGCCAGAGAACTCACTAAGCTCCATGAAACCATTACCACTGGCTCGCTCGCGACAGTGTTGCCACTTGTAAAAAAATCCTCGCAAAAAGGCGAATTCGTTGTCCTAATAGCCAAGCTGGGATACGAGCTAAACCCTTGACTTTGGAACCTTACCAGCCAAATACTTACCAATACCTCGATAAACGGCAAAACCTTGCCATCCCAAATTTATATTATGCAACAAAAATCCGTTCAAACATTATCCCAGGTAAATCGCACCAAGGGTTTTACCTTGCTTGAAATTTTGATCGCCATTGCCTTGCTGGCTGCGATCACCGCCCTGTTGGTCGGCAATTTGGACCGTATTCTAGGTGGCGGACGCGAAGAAGTAGCCCGGATTTTTGTCAATGAAACCATGGAAGGGCCGCTTATGCAGTTCCGCATTCACATGGGGCGTTTTCCGACTACCGAAGAAGGGCTTCAGGCCTTGTTGCAACGTCCTTCCGAGGAAGCGGTCAACTGGAATGGACCCTACCTGCGCCGTATGAGTAACGACCCTTGGGGCAATCCCTACCAATATCGCTACCCCGGCGAGCGCAATCCGGGTTCCTATGATTTGTGGTCCTGGGGCCCGGATGGCGTCGACAGCAATCGCAACATCGGCAACTGGAAACCCTCCCAAGACGACGATCGATAACGCAATACCACACCTGCTGTTTCGCTACTGAGACGTCGGACGGTTCTATTCCGGCAAAATGCATCCTCTCCCCCATTCTACTGTATGCCAATTGGTTAGTGGAATGCGTCTGCTCCGCTGCCGCTCCGGCAGACGAGGCTTTACAGCAGTGGAAGTCACCTTGGTCATTGCCTTGCTGGCCGCTTTTCTGGGCTTGGCAATCATCAACTTTTTTAGCATGGAGAATCCTTTTGAAAGAAGGCCTCCGCTGGAACGCCTTAACGAAGCAGTTGCGCGCGCGCACTGGCATGCACAATTGCGCAATGAGACCGTTTCACTGAGCTTTGACGCAGAAAACGAAAGCCTGCTTATCCATAGCCGACGCGGCGAACTACTGGATCGCTTCGCCTTTGTGCCGGGGTCGCAGGTGGAGTTGACCTTCTATCCCGTTTTACCGGATAACCAGATTGACTCTGAGCCAAACTTTGAGGCCGGGGAATATGCGCTTGATCGGCTCTATATTGCCCCATGGGGTGCAGGACCTTTCATTGTCAATTGGGAAACACGCAACACCGCCGCCGAATTTGTTTTTGATCCCTTTTCTGTGCTCAAATGGCAAACACAAAGCGAGTTATGAAATCCAAGCCAAACAAATCCTGCCTTGGCTTTTCAATAGCCGAGCTGCTAATTGCACTTGTCCTTTTTGCACTGGCGGCCTTTGTGCTTGGACGCGCCGCAATGGATAGCTTGAATGCCATGGTGCGTCCAGCTGTCTACAACCACAATCAACGCATCCTAAACGAAACCAGGGAAGCAGTTTTTGCCGCCCGAAGTCGTACGGAATTGGAAGCGGGTGGAGAAAGGGAAATCGCATTGATGATTCAGGGCGAGGATGGCACTGATACGGAAAATGTGCGCCTTCGTTGGGAAGCAGAGGTATTTCCTACCCGCGTCCTCAACGTGTTTGCTGTCGATGTGACAATACGTGTTGAAGGCGGCGAGGAACGCCAACAACTGATTGAAGAACGCATATTTGCCTACCGTCCAAGCTGGCTGGACGCCGAGGAACAAGAACAGTTGCTTAATACCAAGGAGGATTTGTTTCGCGAGCTGCGCGAGGCCCGTGGGGAACAGGAGGAAGAACCGTGAAAACAGATTCAAAGCAATCACTGACAATGCCCGGGAAGCACCGAAAGGGACTCACCTTCCTGGAAATGCTGATTGCGATCACTCTATTCGCTTTGATCATGACCAGTGGAATGATGCTTTTGTCGTCTATGATTCGCTCCTACTACATTGTTGAGACACACCCTCTCTTCGAGCAACACGCAAGCGGTGTGGTTCGCTTATTGGAGGAGCTGGCAGCTGCTACCGCTCAGGCCGAAGAACGTCCAGGCGGACAGCACTTTCGTTGGGACCGTGCACCCGTTTCCCGTAGCAACACCCTGGCTTTCACTATCAATCGCGACATCCGCTTTTTTGTCAGTGATCTGATCCCCCTACCACCCTTGCGGGCACACCTGCATTTTGAACATGACAACGAGCAACTGTGGTTGGTCTGGTCGGTCGATCCGCGTTTTACCAATAACGAGCGAAGCTACCACTACAGCCTTGTCTCCCCTTGGGTAGCCGATCTGGAGTTTGTCTATTTCAATGCCAATGAACGCAGCTGGGAAATTGAACGGGCCAGCGACCAGTCTCGCAACCGTTCTGCCCAACGTCCCAATCACATACGCATCATTTTCAGCCGCGGCGGCGAGCGGATTGTACGCACACTCTATCTCAATCCCGCTCGGGCGCTACTGTAGTACACAAAAGTGGCCAGGCACCCTACGGCACACGCAGATCAAGGCTACCGCTGCTTCCTTCCGGACCTCACGGGGTTCACCTGTCCATCGTTGCATAGGACCCGGCCACCTACTAACCAATACCAATAACACGGCTTCGGCAACCTTTTTTACTATTTGTTTTCGCATGCCACCTTCATTTTCGATTGTCTAACCCAAGTTTCTTTTGACGGGCTGGGAAGCCGCATAAAACCGGGGAGACATTCGCAAAGGCACTACAAAATCGTCATGTGGCCAGGTTAGAAAAACCGCAATTTGCACTTGATTCAATCACAGTTGCTGCCCCCTTTCTTTCCCCTACCGCAGCACTTCAGACGGTCGGCGGTGAATAAACTTTAGGGTTGGCTAAGTCCGACAGACTGCTAGGGCTATTGGAAAACGATAAATGAAAGCAATTGAAAATCTTCTACAAACCGTGGCCCAGCTGCGCAAGCCAGATACGGGTTGCCCCTGGGATATCGAGCAAACCCACCAATCCTTGGCTGATTGCCTGATCGAGGAAACTTGCGAGCTATTGCAAACCATCGACAACAACGATCTTCCCCACATGTGTGAGGAGCTCGGTGATGTCTTGCTGCAAGTCGTCATGCACGCACAAATGGCGGCGGAAAACGGCGCTTTTCATTTTGATGACGTTGCCGCAGCGATTAACAGTAAGTTGATCCGTCGCCATCCGCACGTTTTTGGTGATAAGTCAGGACTGGACAAGGAGGAAGTATTACAACAATGGGATGCCATCAAGGCCGCCGAAAAGCCATCCTCAGCACAGGCGGATAAGGGCTTGCACTCCATCCCACCGGCCTTGCCTGCTCTCCTCTACGCCCGTTCAGTATACAAAAAATTGCAAAAAAACAACCAGGCTGAGTCCGCTGGCGTTGATCCCTCCCGCGTTAATGAAGCGCTGACAGAAGCGGAGGCCGGTGCTGAACTTTTTGCCCTCGTTGCACGTTGCCGCCACAACGGGATCGATCCGGAAAGTGCCCTGCGCCGTCACGCTCGCGCATTAATTGATGCCATTGAACCAGCAACTACGGAGAGTTGAGCTAAATGCGCAGCGAGTGGCCCATAACCCTCAACTTAGCCGATGGCCCGCGGCTTTTCCAATGCGAAGTCCTACAACAACGCGGCACCCGCTCGATGCGCTTGCGCGTGCGTGATAACGAAACATTGTTCCTGACTTGTCCGCCCAGGGTGACGCGTAAAACCCAATCGCATTTCATCGAGCAGAACATTTCATGGATCGCCAATTGCCTGGCACAGCGCCCGGCAGCACCTACAATTGGCGAGCACCTGCAAGCCAATCCATTTCTTGCCGGCAAAAGCGGTCCAGTTGCCGTTAAAATTGAAACGGGATCACCGCGCTCGCTACTGCGCTTTCTGCCATCATCAACGAAAGCAATATTTAAGATGGATGATCGCCGCGAGGTATGGGAGCGGGACTTCAAATTCCTATTGCGCCGCTATGCCACAATGGAGCTGCCAACACGCGTCCATTTTTGGGCCGGACAACATGCCCTCGCAATCATCCCCAAGCGCATAAGCGTGCGTGACCAAAGCAGCCGCTGGGGCTCATGTTCGCAACTCAAAACTCTTTCACTCAACTGGCGTCTCGTGCTCCTGCCGCAAAACCTGGCTGACTACGTGATCTTACACGAACTGGCTCATTTGCGCGAAATGAATCACTCCAAGCGCTTCTGGCAATACCTGCGGGAATTGGACCCCGCCACCGATAAACACGAGGCCGAACTCAAAAAGATCGGACCATCCATCATTCGCTTGGGACAGTGCGTTTCAAATCCCCTACGGTGAGCGGTTGCACCAAAAAAAAGCCCAAGGTCGTTTTAAAACCTTGGGCAAAAATGGCCTCCCGTAGGGGATTGATGCCGCTTGCGCGGCACCCATCTTCAGTCGCTACGCTCCTTGCGTCGAACCCATTCAGGAGGACAGGGGTTCAAATCCCCTACGGTGAGCGGCTGCACCAAAAAAAAGCCCAAGGTCGTTTTAAAACCTTGGGCAAAAATGGCCTCCCGTAGGGGATTCGAACCCCTGTCGCTGGGATGAAAACCCAGTGTCCTAGGCCTGGCTAGACGAACGGGAGAAGGAGGATCAAAGCGTTGAATAACAATCAACATTATTCCCCACTGCAAGCGTTTTTTTGATAAAAATACGATTTTTATTCTCGTTGCCCGCTCGCTCGCTATGCTAAGACTTTTCTACAATGATTGCTAATGACTTAGTTCGCTCACTCCCACCCAAGGCTTTGTTAACCGTGCAAAACCTACCCTTCCCCAAGGTAGCCTCCGGTAAGGTGCGGGAAATCTTTGATCTCGGGGACAGCTACCTGATGGTAGCTACCGACCGCTTGTCAGCATTTGATGTGGTTTTTCGTGAGGGCATTCCGGGCAAGGGAATTTTACTGACACAGATCAGTTTGCACTGGTTCAAGGCCGCCGCACCTATTATTGACCACCATTTGGTGCTGCATCATGATGAACGCGTTCGCGCATTTTGCCGCGACTATCCGGAGCTGCAGGGACGTATCATGCTGGTGCGAAAATTAAAGCCGCTGCCAATCGAGGCCGTTGTGCGTGGTTACCTTTCCGGCTCAGGTTGGAAGTCCTATCGCGAAACAGGCAAGCTTTTTGAATTCCCCTTGCCTGCTGGGTTAAAGGAATCTGAGCGCCTACCGGAACCGCTATTCACACCCACCACCAAAGCACAAAGTGGACACGATATGCCGATTTCAGCTGGCGATGCCTCGGCGCTGGTCGGTGACAGCGTTTTCGATGCGGTGCGCAACTACAGTTTGCAGCTTTACCGGATGGGATCGGAACGTGCACAGGCATCAGATTTGATACTCGCAGATACCAAGTTCGAGTTTGGCTTGGATACCAGTGGACGCATTTACCTCATCGATGAGGTTTTGACACCGGATAGCTCGCGCTATTGGCCACGCCCATCCTACGCCCCGGGCAAGGCCCAGCCTTCTTTTGATAAGCAATTTGTCCGCGATTATCTGGAAACCACGACATGGGACAAAAAACCGCCGGCACCACCCTTGCCTGCTGCGGTGATCGAAGGTACGCAGGAGCGTTACCTGCAAGCTTACGAACGGATTGTTGCAAATGGATGAAGGCTTTTGAACAGCGACTCTGGAAACGATTCGGCCAGGCGCTGCCTCAATCCGGCAACAACTTCGGCATCCACCCTGCTGTGGCTGAGGCGATCCACCAAGGGAAAGCCACCCAGCACTGGCTCATCGCCTGCTCGGGTGGAGCCGATTCTGTGGCCTGTGCCGGTTGGATGACGCTGATAGCCAATCAGCTTGGACACAAGGTTGCACTGGCGCATTACAATCATCGCTGGCGCGGCAAACAGGCCGGGGAGGATTGTGATTTCGTCAAAGCACTGGCCCTGCGACTGGAAATCCCATGCTATGCCGGAACAGCTGCCAATATCCCGACGCAAACAACTGAAACCAGCGCCCGCACGGAACGCATGGCCTTTTTGGGCGAACAGGCACGTGTCTTCTCCGCCGATGCCATCCTCTTTGGTCATCAACTCGATGATGTAGCGGAAAGTCTTTTACTGAGGATTGGACGCGGCGCGGGCACCGAAGGCATGGCGGCACCGCGTCCCGTACATAGCTTTGCGGCAAACCCTTGCCACTGGCGACCATTCCTGCACCTCTGCAGCGACACATTGCGAAATTGCCTGCGTGCGACCGGAATCGACTGGCGCGAGGATTCCTCCAACCACTCAGCCATCCATCCGCGCAATGCCATGCGCATGCACATTTTACCACAGTTGGAAAAACTGGAGCAACGCTCCTACCGTCACGGTGCCGCGCGTACCCGAATGCTAATGGAAGACGACGCAAATGCACTGGATACACTTGCACGCGAGCGATTGCCCGAGCTGTATCAAACACCCGCGGTGTTGCGCTGGCGTGTTCCCTCCGGCATACAACCCGCCCTGCTACGCCGTGGCTTCAGCGCCTGGCTGATGCGCTTGCAGCCAAATAAATGGCCCCCGGCTGCGCAATTGGATAACGCTATCACATCGCTTTTATCTGCAACCAGTGGCAAACTGCTGCAAAACAGTCGCTTCTCAATCCTCCTACATAACGAACAGGTTAGTTGTGAGCCCATTGCCATGGATCAAAAGAAGACCACCAGAGAGCCGGCGGAGCTACACCCCGGAATCCCGACGGAATGGACGCAGGGATGGGTCGTCCAACTGTGGACATTCAACTTGAATTCCGCCCAACGTAGCGCAATTCTGCAAGGTAAG
>SKFT01000036.1 GCA_007117865.1 Puniceicoccaceae bacterium
CTGGCGCGGATGTCTTTCACCACTCCACCGGCGAGGCGTCTCGCCATGATGCCCGCGGATGCCATTGCCGAGGCGATACAGGATACCAGTCCTGAGTATGTCGCTGACGGCAGTCTGGATCTGGCCAGCGAAACGCTGAGTAGCGGACTCCTAAGCGTGCCAATCAAGCTGAACCAAACCCTGCGCGAATCCAATCTCCCGTCCGGCCCACGCAATCGCCCGACAAGAAAGGCCAGCGCAAGTCAGGTCTTCCGTAAAGGCCGCGTCGCTGGTAGCATTGAGCTACGGGTTGGGGTTTAATTGCACCCTCCAGCTTAAGTTGAAATACATTGTAACTACTTAGTATTCAGAATTAAGGCTCCTGAGTAGTTACGGCTAAAGAACACGAAGGAAAGGTATTTGAGCGAGAAAAAAGGAGTCAGCAACAATTGCTTGATACTTGACTTTCTATAATTCCGTGTGATTTTCGTGTTATGCGAGGTAAGACAGTTACATTAGATTTAGACGCTTATCAAAGGTTGAGAGCGCGTAAACGACCCGGGGAAACTTTTTCTTCCGTGGTGCGCAGAGCTCGTTTTACCGATTCGCCTCCGACTGGAGAAGATTTATTAAAGTGGGCTAATGATGCATCCAATCCGGTTCCGGAAAAGTTCCTGATGTCGGTGGAGGAAGCAGCCAATCAAGATGCGCCGCCGGATGATCCATGGAGCTAATTGTAGACACTGAATTTGTCATCGCTCTTGAACGAGAGCGTAAAAAAGAGCAGGAAGGTCCCGCCAAGCACTTTTTAAGTCGGCATAGACGAGATCATTTTTTCATAACATTCACAGTTGCGGGTGAATTAGCCTGTGGGCGTTCAGTTGCTGCAAAGCAAGCATGGCAACGGCTTTGCCAACCCTTTTTCATCATTCCTTGGAATCCTGAAATTCCATGGATCTATGGTGAGATTTTTCGGGAGCTGCAAGCGGACGGTAATCTCATCGGAGCCAATGACCTCTGGATTGCTGCGACCGCCCTTTCTCGCAATGCAAGTTTGGTTTCCAATAATCTCCGCGATTTTGGTCGGGTTCCTGAGTTGAATGTAATAAGCTATTAGCTTTACAATAAATGGTAACGAAGTGGCTGTTGAGCTTGTCGAATCCATGCCTGGTTTTTTTTAAATAATGTATCACCACGAAGAGCACGAAGGACACGAAGGAAATGACTCTAGTAACATGTTATTCATTAGTATCCTAGCTTCGTGCTCTTCGAGCCCTTCGTGGTTAAAAGCCCAAAATGCTGTTGAAACCTAAGCACCGGTCACCGACGCGCATTGCTTGCCGCGCCAATGCCCAACGGACGGCGGCGGGATCATCGACGCACGCAAGCGCTCAAATTGAATGCTCGAACTTGAACTGCCAACTCGAACTCTGAACGACGAACGAATAACCCTATGGAAAATATTCTTGTAACGGGTGCGACCGGTTTTATCGGTCGCACACTTTGCCAAGCTTTAAAAGCACAGGGCTTGTGCGTAACTGCTGTTGCGCGTCAAGCTGTTGCTGGGCCGTGGGATCACTTTGTCGGCCACGACTTTGCCAGCGGCGACGCCTTTCCCGCTTCGGCATTGGCGGGGATTGATGCCATTTATCACCTCGCGAGCAAGGCGCATGCGGTCAGTGAATTGCCGGGCGATGATTCCGGCTACAGCCCAATCATAGTCGAGGGCACCCGTCACCTGCTACAAGCCGCTGAAGCGGCAGGGGTCCACACCTTCATTTACATGAGCTCGGTCAAGGCCATGGGAGATGCTGGCTTTCGGCAACCACAGAAAGAGCCGATAAAGGCGGAAGGAATAAAGGCGGAAGGGTTTGCCATTCGCCATTCGCCATCAGCCATTAAACGGCATCGCCGTTTAACGCCCTACGGCATGGCCAAGGCAGAGGCGGAACAGCTGGTTTTGTCCAGCAAGCTGCCACACGTCGTCGTATTGCGTCCAACCATGGTCTATGGCAGTGGACAAAAAGGCAATCTCGACCGGATGGCTGAAGCGATTCGCAAAAAGCGTTTTCCAGCCATCGCTGAAAACGGCAACCAGCGGTCAATTGTACATGTGGACAACGTCATCCGCGCTTGCACAGTCGTTGCACAAACTCATCAAACGCACGGTAAAGTTTACATTCTTGCCGAATCACCGCCACTTTCTACCCGCCAAATCTATGATCGCCTGCGGTCAGAACTGGGAATGTCCCCCACCCGGCTGGCCATTCCCCCCAGTCTGTTAATCGCCCTGGCAAAAGTCGGCGACCTTTTCGGTAAGCTTACCCGCAAGCGCATGCCGCTCGACAGCGACAGCGTCTGGAAACTGCTTGGCAGCGCCTGGTATGACGGCAGTGCCATCGAGCGCGACACTGAGTTCCGCTACCAGACAGACATGCCGTTGATAAGGCATACGCGTTTGAGTGATAATGAAGGATGAATGATGGCGGAACGGCTATGCCGTTGGATGGCGGAGGAGCAGACGCTAAAAAGCTGAAAAGCTGAAA
>SKFT01000091.1 GCA_007117865.1 Puniceicoccaceae bacterium
AAATCCAGCCCCACCGTTCGGCCAGCTAGCACGCGCTCCAATTCATCGCGGCTATAAGCGCCCAACCCACCCTCGGCAAAGCTCACACTGGACATGAGTGCCAAGCCAATAGAATCGGCATCGAGTGACAACGCCCCCTCGCCAATCCGCAGCGCCAAGCGCACGCGTCCCGACTCAAACTCGGTTTGCTTGACGTTTAATCGCAAACCGTTGGTAAAAGCCCATTGATGCACCTCCAGATCGGCGTGATAGGCTCCGGAAGCCAAGACTCCCGGCTTACCCCAGTCCGCATAAGGCCAGGGCTTGAGGTCGACCGTTTCAGGGGCCTGCACGGCTTGCTTTGTGGCCGTGGCATAGGCCTCGGTCAGTACCTCCTCCGCTGATTCCATATTCCAATCGCCACTGACAAATAGCCGCGTCACGGTGTTGGCAAGTTGCCCCTTAAACGCTGCGTGTATCTCCTCGGGTGTCACTTCCGCAAGGATTTTTTCGATACGTTTCAGATCGTCACGCGGATGGGTAAACACGAAATCGGCGGCGATGCTGCGCAACAAGTTGTCCGACAGGCCCCGGCTGCGACGAGTCGCGGCAGCTTCGGCAGCGTTACGGGCAGCAGCAAGAATTCCAGCTGCAGCCTCGGACACTTCCGCATCCGTCAACCCGAATTTCAGAGCTTGACGCAAAGTATTTTCTGCCAGCGTCACCGACTCGCGCCAATTGGCCTTGGTCGTGACCAATTCAATCCCGGCCAGGTCGACAAAATCGAGAAAATCAAAGGCAAAAACACGACCATCCGTAAAGGGTGCGTTCTCGGCATCGCCAAGGCGATCAAGGCGACGATTGATAGCATCCAGCGCTATGTTGAGCAACAGCCGCTCGCGCCTGACCGCGGACGAATCGACTTGGGAAACAAAGGGACGTAGGTAAAAAAGCGCCACTCGCGTGACTGGCATCTCCGGATCGGTATGCAAGTGTGCGGCAAAAGGGTCCGTGCTAACGGCCCCCATGGAAATGACTGGCATCGGCTCTTCCAGGCTAGCCATGTCGGCAAATTGCCGCTGCAAAAGGGCCTCCATGGCCTCCACATCAAAGTCGCCCACGGCAATCAAAGCCATATTGTCAGCACGATACCAAGTGGCATAAAAATCTTCAAACAAAGATCGGTCGGCCGTTTCAATCACTTTGCGCAAACCGATGGGAAAACGCTGTGGGATGAGGGAATCGGGCAACAAAAAACTCCATAAGGCAACGGTGCGCCGGTAGCTGGCGCTGTCGCGGTCACGTTTCTCAGCTAAAATCACGCCACGTTCGCTCTCAATTTCCTCTTCCAGCAACAGCAATTTATCGGCGGTATCACGCATGACTTGCAAACCCTCGCCAATGAGCTCCAGCTCGTTGCCAGGCAAATCGAGCTTATAAACCGTCTCGTCAAATCCGGTGTGTGCATTGGTATCAGGGCCAAATGCCATGCCAAGCCGCTGCAGGAAAGCGATCAATTCACCGGGAGAATAATTCTCCGAGCCCTTGAATGCCATGTGCTCAAGAAAATGGGCCAAGCCACGCTGTGATTCCGACTCATTTAGCGAGCCTGCTCTGACATACAGCCGCAAGCTCACCCGTCCGGGCGGTTCGCGGTTAGGCAGAAGCGCAAAGCGCAAACCATTGTCCAATTGACCAAAATGAACAGCTGGATCCGGCAACAAATCGCTATTAGCATCCGCAAAGGGCAAGCCCTGCGAAAACGCTGACAACCCGGCAAAAAGTATAGCAACCCCGGCCAGAACACTGCGCAAATGCAGCTGCCTCCTCAGACCGTGAGGTCTGGAGCTATCAAGAGTCACCGTCGTCACCAATAGCTTCAACTGGGCAGCCTTCCAATGCTTCCATGCACAGCTCTATATCTTCCTCACTTTCAGGCTGTTTGTAAACATAGGAGTAACCACCGTCTTCATTGCGCTCAAAGAAATCGGGAGCGGTTTCGCGGCAAAGGTCGCAGTCGATGCACTGTTCATCGACATAAAATTTGCCAGTGATGTTTTCGGGCCATTTTTCAGATTTATCTGCCATAATTAAAAATCACGTTAATCGACCCGAAAGTTAAGTCAAGGAGGTTTGGATAGCACAACCCCGTTATCCCGAATCCATTAAATTTTGAGAATTTTACTATATTCTCAGCAGCGATAGCCCCCGTAGGCTTTCAATTACAATGTAAATCAATACTCCGACAGCCAGCAGGCGATAAAAAACACGGCGGCGGCGACGGCGACGGCGCGGAAGGTCAAAACGGGCAAAATCGCGACCTTTAACTGAGTTTTGACCCAGATAGCTGCCGAAGTGGAAATGGAATGGAAGTTGCCTGCCCGGCTCAGCTGGTAGTTTATACGCATTACGGTTCATCTCACGACGTTGTCGCCATCTGTATATCGCATTTAACATTCAACCGTATTGAAACCGATAGGTGTAAGCGCCGCAATGCAATTTCAATTAATTTAATCTTTGGTTTAGCAGAAGTTTCCAATATCATCCACAGCATGAAATCACCGTCTCCATCTGAATCAGGATTGCCTCCTGCCACGCACTGGGAAACCCTGCTCGGACGTTTTTTAGTCGCTACCCCACCAGCGATTGCTGCGGAATGGGATCCTGCGCAAAACGAGGTGGCCATTGCCACAATCGGTAATATTAACGAGAGCGAACTAAGACAACGTTTGAACTCAGCAACCCAGGCAACAGCAAAGGGAGTTTCTGTGGCCGATGCACAGCTGCGACAAATCCAGCGCGGATCGATCACGCGTCTGGAAAAACCCCACGGTTGCCGCGAAATGGAACAACTTTGGTCATGGCGGAAAATTCCTTGGCCGAGCGCCGCCGAAAGGGCTGGCCAAGAGGACGAAGAGCCTGAGGACTGGCGGGTACTGGCGCTGCTTTCCGCCACCTGCGGGGTCTTCGGCATCGCCGGATTCATCAGTGAATCCCAGGTCCTTGGACCGCCTTGGCTGGCGGTCTTGCTTTACACCATTGCCATGCTGGCAGGCGGCTGGGATGCTGCCCGCGATGCCTTACCAAACATACCGAAGGGAAAACTGGATATCCATTTTTTAATGCTTGCTGTGGCAGTTGGCGCTACTCTAATCGGCGCTTTTGGCGAGGCGGCTCTGCTGTTGTTTCTGTTTTCTTTGGCAGGTGCGCTGGAACATTTTGCGCTCCACCGCACACGCAGGGAAATTGACGCGCTGTTTCGACTGGCACCGAAAACCGCCCGGCGCCGCAATCCCGATACTGGCGAGGAGGAAAGCGTGGCGATTGAGTTGATCGGGCCGCCGGATCACATTGTTTTGCGCCCGGGTGACACCGTGCCGGTCGATGGCAAGGTGGTGCGCGGACAGTCAGCCATGGACGAAGCCTCTTTAACCGGTGAGGCACAGCCAGTGGAAAAATCGCTTGGCTCGATCGTAAAAAGCGGAACCCAAAACCTGTGGGGTTCTCTCGATATCGAATGCCTGCGGCCAGCAAACGAAAGCTCCCTGCAAAAAGTCATTCGGTTAATTGAGGAGGCGCGCGGACAACGCGCCCCAAGTCAACGCCTGATCGACCGCTACGGTCAACCCTACACCATTGCCGTTCTAATTTTGACGACTTTGCTGTTTTTTGTTTGGTGGCTGGCCTTTGACTTGCCTGCATTCGCCAACCAAACCGCCGACGGCGAATCGGTGCGCTCAGCACTCTACCGCGCCATGACTTTGCTGGTTGTTGCCAGTCCATGCGCTCTGGTATTGTCCATTCCTTCAGCTATTCTCGCGGCAATCGCCCGCGGTGCCCGTGACGGCATTCTCTTTCGCGGCGGCGCAGCCGTTGAGGACATGGCGAAAGTGAGTGTTGTCGCATTTGATAAAACCGGCACGCTTACCACTGGCGAACTAGCCATCGCCGGGGTCGAAAGCTATCCGGCGGGACAGTCCGACGCCATTATCGCACTTGCCGCCGCGCTGGAGTTGCACGCCTCGCACCCTATTGCCAGTGCCATTGTACAGCACGCCCGCGACCTCAACCTCGATATCCCGACTGCGCAAAACTCGGTCTCGCTGACCGGGCTGGGAGTCAAAGCCGAACTCAAAGGAATCCCCACGCTACTCGGCAGCCGGCGCATTTTCGAACAGGGCCCCCTGACCGGCTGGGCCAGTCAACTGGCTGACGCCGACAAGGGACTGACCGAAGTATGGCTCATCCACGGTGAGTGTGTCGGTCGCATCCTGTTGAGCGATGCCATTCGTCCAACCGTGCCTTCCATGATTGCCGAACTTCGGGCCAGCGGAATCGAAACTGTCATGCTTACCGGCGACCGTCCCTCGGCAGCTGCCGAAGTTGCCGGGGCAATCGGCCTCAATGCCTATCACGCCAGTCTCAGCCCGGAAGGTAAAGTAAAGCAACTGGCAAAACTAAAAGCTGGCGGCAGGCGCGTCGCCATGGTCGGTGATGGTATCAATGATGCCCCCGTGCTGGCTGCCGCTGATGTGGCTTTTGCCATGGGGGGACGCGGCAGCGATGCTTCGCTGGAACAAAGCGATGTGGTGCTGATGGATGACCGCATCGAAAACCTGCCACGTGCTTATCAATTAAGCCGCCGGGCAAGGACCATCATATTACAGAACATCACGGTCGCGCTCGGCACAATACTGCTGATGATGGCGGCTGCCATCCTCGGCTGGATTCCAATAGCCGTTGGGGTCGTGGCCCACGAGGGGTCCACGGTTGCCGTTTGCCTTAACAGTATGCGCCTGCTGCGCAAGCAGCCACCAAATCGGCAACCCACAATCAAAGCAGCCTAATCGCGTCAGCCAAAACAGTTGCGGCTTGCTCCGCATCTCCGGCACCATGTGCAGTGCTGATAAAACAAGTCTCGTATGGCGAAGGCGGCAAATAGACCCCATGCTCCAGGGCATAGTGGAAGACCTTGTTGAACAATCTTGTATCAGTGGCAACCGCTGCCTCATAATTCAGCACCGGCTCAGTGGCAAAAAACAGGGCAAACATACTCCCCACTTGTGGCACCTGCAACCCAATCCCCTTGCTTGCAGCCGCTTCGCGAAGCGCACCCGCTATCATGCTCCCCAGTTGGTCGAGCCGATCATAGGGATCCTCTTCACGCAACTTTTCCAGAGCGGCAATTCCAGCCGCCATCGCAAGCGGATTGCCACTCAAGGTTCCCGCTTGGTAAACTGGGCCCTCGGGCGCCAGGCACGACATGATCTCACGCTTGCCGCCAAAGGCACCGACCGGAAGACCACCGCCGATGATTTTACCCAAGGCTGTCAGGTCCGGGGTAATTCCCGTCATTGCCTGTACCCCACCCAGTGAAAGCCGGAAACCCGTCATTACTTCATCAAAAATCAAAACCGAGCCATGCTCCTGCGTGAGCTTTCGCAGGGCAGCCAAATACCCCTCATGCGGCAGTATCAAACCACAGTTGGCCGGGAAGGGCTCAAGGATCACTGCGGCAATGGATTCACCGAATGCAGAAAAGCAATGCTCCAGTGCCGCCAAGTCGTTAAAGGGTAAAACCAAAGTGTCTGCCGCAGTACCGGCCGGGATGCCGGCACTGTCCGGGTTGCCGAGAGTCAGTGCGCCAGACCCCGCTTTCACTAGCAAGGCATCGACATGACCATGATAACACCCGGCAAATTTAACAATTTTATCGCGACCCGTGTAACCACGGGCCAAACGGATCGACGACAGTGTCGCCTCGGTACCGCTATTACACATCCTTACCTGCTCAACCGATGGCACTGCTGCTACAATGGACTGTGCCATTGCCACCTCGCGCGGATTGGGTGTACCAAAACTGGTGCCATCTGCCAAAGCGACAGAAATAGCCGAGCGGATTTCCGGACAATTATGACCATGGATAGCGGGTCCCCAAGTGCAGACAAAATCAATCAGTTGCCGCCCCTCCACAGTTGTTAAACGCGAGCCATTCGCACTACGCGTAAAAAAAGGACTGCCGCCAACGGACCGAAAGGCCCGCACCGGAGAATTGACCCCGCCGGGTATGAGTTCACGCGCCTGCTCAAATAACTTCTGCGAATCCATTTACCCAATGCATAGGTTAAATCATCATTCTGCCAACAAGAAACCGAAGTTCATTGATTCTTTTCACAACACATATTATAAACCAGGTATATATTACGGCTATTGGTGAAGGCTTGTGAAGAAAGCTGGAATGACGTTTTATCCTAAATTCATTTTATTTTGCATCGTCGTGAAAAAGTGGCATCATTAAATACATGTCTTCTATTGATACATCTGCTGTGGCGGCGCCTAAAGCCTTGGAATCAATCAATCGCTTGCGCAAGGCCATCGAGTCAACGATTCGCGGCAAGGAAGATGTGGTGGAGCGGGTTATTTGCTGCCTGCTTGCATCCGGCCATGTTTTGGTTGAGGATTTGCCGGGCCTAGGCAAGACAACCCTGGCACATTGCTTGGCACGGGCCATCGATTGCCATTTTTCGCGCATTCAGTTTACCAGTGATTTGCTCCCGAGTGACATTCTTGGCGTTTCTATTTATGACGAGCGGGTCAAGTCCTTTGCTTTTCGACAGGGACCGATTTTTGCAAACATCGTTTTGGCCGACGAAATTAACCGTAGTACACCAAAGACCCAATCCAGCTTACTGGAAGTGATGGATCGCGCAAAAGTTAGCGTTGACGGCGAGTCGCA
Source organism: Puniceicoccaceae bacterium (assembly GCA_007117865.1). Classification (GTDB taxonomy): domain Bacteria; phylum Verrucomicrobiota; class Verrucomicrobiia; order Opitutales; family Coraliomargaritaceae; genus SKFT01. The sequence goes on from SKFT01000091.1 coordinate 6,716, forward strand.
TCCTGTGGGCAATCCATTCATGGTTTTTGCCACCCAAAATCCGGTTGATTACGAAGGCACATTCCCTCTTCCTGAGAGCCAATTGGACCGATTTTTGATGTGCCTGGAAATGGGCTATCCGGAGTTTGACCATGAAGTGGCCATTTTGCGCGACAACGATACCCGCTATGACCAAATCAACACACCCAGCGTGCTGTCCGCAGCCGATATTTTGCAACTCCAGGAGCAAACACGACAGGTTTTCACCGAGGATACCGTTTTAGAATATATCGTGAGGATTGTGCAGGCGACCCGCAACGAAACGGAGTTTCGCGTAGGTGCCAGTCCGCGCGGATCCATTGCCCTGCGACTGGCAGCCCAAGCTCTCGCACTGACCCGAGGCCGGGCTTTTGTGATACCCGAAGATGTCTTTGCCATGGTTCAGCCAGTGCTCTGTCATCGGCTTTCACTGCGTCGCCAATCAAGCGATCCTTTCGAATCCCGGCAATTAATCTCTGCCTGCCTGAAGACTTTGGTTAACCGCATTCCAATGCCTACCTGAAGGCATCAATTAACTTATGACAAGCCCTTTAACGAAGGAGCGATCACGCGCATATCTGCCAAACAGCTCTTGGACTAAGGCAATCGACCATGGGATGGTTATCACTGGTAGTGCATCCGAAAAATGGGGATTGGGTGAGCGCTTGAAACGTCAACTCGTCCCTGGTCCCGGCTATCGCACACACTTGACACTCTCTGGCTGGATACTGGTAGTCCTGTCTCTGGCTGTTGGTGGAACGGCTTATAATAGCGCGAGTAATATTTTGTTTTTGTCACTTTCGCTGATGCTTTCGGCGCTTGTATTCAGCGGACTATTAACGGTAGTCAATTTCAAGGGATTGCGCTGGATCATCTCACTGCCTTCAGAGCTGCGCGCGGGCTCATTGGCCGTAATGCGTATTCGAGTCTTTAATGCAAAGCGTTTTTTTCCCTCTTTTGGCATTGGTTTCCGCCTCAAGACTTCCGCAGGCATGGGTAAGGAAGCTCTCTGGATGCAACAAGCCATACCTCCGGGCCAGGAGGAACTATTACTCTGGCGTGTTCGTCCACAAAAACGCGGCCTTTTGAAGATTGAGATTAGCGGACTCGAATCCAGCTATCCCTTTGGATTTATTCGCAAACAAATCGGTGGCGTGCAAAAGTGCGCACTTTGGGTCTGGCCGCAGCGTATCAACTATATTTTCAATCCTCTACACTTTGGAATGAAGCACTGGCCCGGCACAATGAAAACACGCTTGGGACAAGGTGACGACTTGGTTAACATTCGTCGCTACGAAGTAGGTGACCCCCTTCGTATGATTCACTGGAAAGCCACTGCGCGCTCCGGCAATTTGATGATTCGTCAAGTTGCCGACCGGGCCGAAGATGCTTATTATCTACAAATCGACTCTTGTCGCACTCTTTGGCGGTCAGAGCAAATGTTTGAAAGCTATTGTTCACTGATGTTAAGCTTGGCGGAAGATCTTTTTCAAGCGAATCGCATGCAAGGTTATGCGATCCATGATGAGGCACCTATCAGGGTGCGCTCGGCAAATGATTTGCATGCTTTTTTTGACCGACTTGCCCGATTGCAACTAGGCGAGCATAGGGGCCGGGCAGAACGCACGCGTGTCTTGGAATGGGTTCGCGCCGAACCCGAAGTCAATGCCAGGGGAGTGGTATTATATGTTGGGACGGAACCAGCGGGGCGGCTTGTCGATTGAGGACCGACTGCGACTGCAGTGGTTTCTGGGTGCCGGTCTGGCACTCATCGCTTGCTGGGCCCTGAGTCCATTGCCATTTAGTGGTGATGTTTTGCTCGGATTTCTGGGAGTGTCTATTATTTTAGTGGTAATCCGCCCTGCGCTGAGTTATTTTTTATCCACCGGCTTCCTTCGTATCGCATCGCCATTTATCGTCCTGGCTGTCGCCATTGATCTGTTTTTTAGCGCTCCGGATTTCCTGCCGGCGGTATTGCGCATGCTTGTGCTGCTGCTTTTTTTTCGTGCAGTGGCAATGCGCAGTGGACGCGAAGACCTACAATTGCTGTTGCTCAGTCTTTTTGCGCTAATCCTGTCGGGTGTCATGACAGCCTCATTTGTTTTTGCCGCACAAATCCTACTCTTTGCCTTACTGGCCATGCCATTGCTATTCTTGCGCTCCCAAACAGAACTCGCCGAGGAGCTACCATCTCTGCGACAAGGGTTGTGGCAAGGATTTCGATGGTACTCATTTGTCGACAGGGTCCGAAGACAGCTGAACTGGAAACTGCTGTGTTTTAGCCTAGCTGCATTTATCATTCTCACCCTTTTATCCTCGCTGATTTTTGTATTGATTCCGCGATTTCAATTGGACCGTACGATCCAGCTTTTCCAATTAAATACGCAGCCAAGGTCTGGCTTTTCGGAATCGATTTCGCTTGGTTACCTAACAGAAATCACATTGGACAATAGCGTCGCGCTACGCGTTGATGGCCCCGGCCGCGATGCCCTTCCATCACGTCCTTACTGGCGCATGTTAGTACTTGACGAATACCGCAATGGACGTTTTTCGCGATCCAATTACGGGCGCATTTCCAATGATGAAGATCGTATCCGACGTCGATTTACCGGCTCTACTGTTGAAATGAACTCCCCGCTGGATTGGAATTTGACTTCCAATCGTCCCAATACGTGGGTTATCTACATGGAGGGAAACACAAGCCGCTTCCTGCCCCTTCCCGGCCCCTTCGAATCCTTGCGCTTCACCCAACCCGAGGATGTTTTTTTCTACCCCGCCTTTCATAACCTTGCCACTCGGTCTGTTCGCAATGGAGTTTTCTCTTTTCGCATTGAAAAACTGCAATGGGCAAGTGCATTTCCCGT
>SKFT01000063.1 GCA_007117865.1 Puniceicoccaceae bacterium
AGAAAAATGATAGGATCGCCATCAGCGTCGTTTTTGCGCACGGTGGGCGGATCGGCGTCAGGAGGCAACCGGCGCATGGCTGAGGATACCCGATCGCGCAGATCATTGGCCGCGCGGTCAATATCCTCTCCCAACTCAAACTCAACTTGAATCGTCGAGCGTCCTTCGCGGCTGGTAGAGACAACCGTGCGTATGCCCGATACCGTGTTCACCTCTTCTTCCAGTATTTCCGTAATTTGACTCTCTACTACTGTTGCGTTGGCGCCGGGGTATTCAGTCTGAATGGAAATGAGAGGTCGTTCGTTTTCAGGCAATTCACGCACCCCAAGTTCCCGCAAACCCATCAAGCCAAAGATCATGATGGTCACGGACATCACCGTGCAAAACACCGGACGCCGAATGCTGATAGAGGACAAATTCATTAACGCACTTCGCTGGATTGTTTGCGTTCTTCCACGATTTCAACCGGACCATCCGATCGTGCCCGTTGCATGCCACGGAAGATTAGCCGCTCACCGCTTTGCAGGCCTTCCAGTATCTCCACATTTTCTCCGTCGCGATTGCCAACACGGACCACCCGACGCTGAGCTTTGCCGTCTTCAACAACAAACACCGCCACATCCGCCAAGCCGCGAATCAAAGCTTCCGCTGGAATCACAATCGCTTCATCATTGATGCTGCGCAGCGTCACCCGCGCAAAGGCTCCAGGCAACAGCGTGCCATCCGGATTCTGCATACGCGCTCGCACACGCAGCGTGCGGGTTGTAGGGTCGATGGATGATTCCCAAATTTCAATCGTCGCCGTCTTGGGGGTCGATTCACCGGCAATTTTGACGACTATTTCCGCTCCTTTGACAATGGATCGACGCAAGGCCTCAGGCACCATGAAATCCACCAGCAGTGGATCCACCGTTGTCAGCGAGGTGATGCGCGATGAGGACTCCAGCAAGGCTCCGGGACTGACTTCCCTGAATCCGAGCACTCCGTCAAACGGGGCGATGATGGTTGCCCGCTCTAATCGGGTCTCCAACTGCTCGACTGTCGCTGCTAAAACCCGTTGACGGCTTACGGCTTCATCCCTTTCACGCTCGGTCACAACATTGTTGCCAAAGAGTAACTCCAGCCGAGCGGAGTTTAAACGTGCCAACTCCTGCTCCTCACGGGCAGCTTCCAGTTGGGCTGCCCACTCCCGGTCGTCCAATTCAAGCAAAATATCGCCGCGCTTTACCGTATCGCCGTCCTCAAAATGAATCGCTGCCACGCGACCAGCAAGTTCGCTGCGAATCACCACACTCTCACGCGCCTCCAAGGTGCCGTTGAAGCGATGTTCCCGCGCAAAAGATTGCGGTGTCAGCTCCAGAACCCGCACCGGAATGCCGCTCATGGCTGCCCCGGGAGCACTGGCTTGAGCATCAGGCTCGCTGGCGCTTGCTGAACGCATCCACCAAGCCGCCGCGAGGACAAGGGATACGAGAATGACAATGATGTATATGTATGATCTATTTTTCACTTAAACCGTCCACATTGTGCCAGTCTGATGCAATAGGCAACCTTCTCATGCATCTTTTCAAGAGACTATTTACAGGCTTGAGATTGAATGGATTAGTTGTTTTTCTAATTTTCATGATTTTCAGATCTTATAGAATGCTTTTGCCGGGTGTTTTATTCCTCGCTGCGGTAGGCTTGTTTTTTTTCCTCTACAATGCTCTCACCGCAGTTGACGATGCCGCTGAACCAATGCCATCTGAAAAACCGCCTGATACCACTTCCTTGACCGATTTTAGTTCGGATATTCCAGTCGTTCATGCAAGAGATGATGCAGGAATTTTGCCGGACGAATCGCTACCGCCGGATGGGTCTTCTTCCAATACCGCTGTAATTCGCTCTTGGTCTGGCACCTTTGAACCATCGCTCGCAACCGTGATTTCCAATTTTGAGGCAGGTAACTTAAGCCAATTTTCACTATCCACTTTTGATGGTGAATCAGTTACGGTCAATATCCAACGCACCCGTGAGAGCCAGCTAGGCGCAAGGGTGTTGGTTGGAACAGTTGACGGCGAACCTGGTAGTATGGTTACGCTCGCTCATTACCAACATGCCAATAGCGGTGCGATTATTATTCCCTCCCAACATAAATCCTACGAGATTCGTCCGGCAGGCGATGGGGGCATCGTTTTGAGTGAAATTGATACCCACGCGTTAGGAGAATGCCATATCTGCCTACAGCTTGCACAACAAAGCAAATCCATCCCCCCCGCACCTCAACTTCTGCCAGTAACAGCGTTTTTTCCTTGATTGTCATAAGCAAACCAACCGATTTCGACTATGCTAAACCCTCCTCCTACACGAGTTGTCTTATTGCTTGTTTTCGTTTGCCTCGGATTGCTACCATGCGGTAAGCCAGCTCTTAAGGCATCTAAGGCGACCGAGCTGGATATCATGGTCGTTTACACTTCCGCGGTGCTGTCGGCATATGTCGATGAGGCAGGTGTGATCGCGCACGCAGCTTCCAGCGTGGAATCCATGAATACGGTCCTGCAAAATAGCGAAATTCCACTGCTCTTCAATTTAGTTGCGGTGGAGTGGGTGGATTACGTCGAAAGCAATACGGATATGGCTGATGATTTGGCATTTATTACCGGTGAGGATGAGGGGTTTATCGATGAGGATTTACTGGCCCAGGTGCGGGGCTTGCGCGATGCCTATGGTGCGGATTTGGTCACCCTTTTTCGCAATGGACCTGTTTCCGGGGTCGCGGGGATCGCTTGGATTCCAGACCCCAATAATCCTAACCCAAAATTTGGTTATAGTGTTGTTTCTGCCGAAAGTGCGCTTGTGAACCTCGTTTTGGCTCATGAGTTGGGCCACAACTTGTCCTCCGGACATGGACATGGCGAGTCCGGTGCTGCTCCCATCGTCGATTTTGCACGCGGTCACCGCTTCACCGCGAACGCTACAAATTACCGCACGGTTATGGCAATCGATACCAGTTACCAGAGAATTCCGCACTTCTCCAATCCGCTCGTTTTTTTTGAAGGCGAACCGACCGGCGTTCCCATGGGTCAAGTCAATGAGGCGGATAATGCCAGTGCTTTCTCCTTGTCGGGTCCCGGGATTGCCGAATTCCGATTGACGCAAACCGAATCTCCCATTTTTCTCTATCAACCTGTCGGTGCGACAATTGTCAGCGGGCAAGTTGCCCTTTTGGATGCCTTTGTCCAAGGATTTCCTCCGCTGGATATCCAGTGGTATGCCGGAATGGTCGGGGATACCTCCACACCGCTTGCTTCGGATGATCAAGCGCAGGAGCGTGGTGGCATTGTGTCAGTTCTGGAAACCTCCGCGTTAAGCGAACCGGCTTTCTACTGGATTGACTTGACCAATCCGAATGCGACAACGCAGAGCGATCCGGTTCAGGTGGTGGTAATCCCTCCCTTGTCGGATCCGCAACTGTCTTTGGTGGAACAGGATACTTTTAATACTGGGGTTGCTTCCACTGCTGCAACTTTATATCAGGACGTATTTCTCGCCAATCATTATGTGGAAAGCATTGAAGTCGGATTGGCCAAGCAAGGCAACCCGCCTCCTGCCGTCCTGCAATTTGCTTCCTCGGATGGTGTGGTCTTGGCGCAATTAACAGTTGCAGCGGACGGCATGGCCGAATGGAATAACTCGACTATTGTTTCAATGCCGGTAAACCGCTTCACCGAGCCAGGTGAAACTTATCGGATTTCGCTCATTCCTTCTGGCGGTGACGACTCCAATCGTTTTTTCTGGACGGCTGGCTCAGATGCCCAGGACGCTGAAGCAGGAATCGGTGATAACAATATTGCGGGCGAGGGCATTGCTTTTGTCTTTGCCGTTAAAGGCCAAACGGCATGGACTTACCATACCTGGTTGGGCGCGGAGGGGATTCCGGCAACCACTGGACGCCCGACCGATGCTGTGGGTGAAGATGGATTCGCCAATCTTGTGCGTTATGCGCTGGGTTTTGGCGCGAATGATCCCCGCTCTTTGATTGCGCCTTTACTGGGTGAGATCATGGCGGTCAATGGTGAGGATGTAATACCTTTTTCCTTTGGCGTTCGCCGTGATGCGGTGGATGTGGCTATTGTGATCGAAACTTCCAACGATTTGGTTGATTGGACAGATCTCGCGCCGTCACAAGTCCATTTCGTTGAGACCATTGATGATACGCGGGACGTTTATCAGGCACGGGTCCCGGTCGCCGGAATGCCCCGCCAATTTGTGAGAATTCGCGTGGACAATCCACCGAACTAAAAAAATATAATTTTTTTTTGAACGTCGGTAGGGGTTTTGCGTCTATCTATACATATCGTTTTCATTGTTTTTGTTGTTGAAATGCCACCTTTACCGGTGGCATTTTTTTTTAGTAGCTGGATTCACGGGCAATGGGCAACTATTCCCCGCCTCAAGGCGAGTTTGAGGTTCGACTTTTTGAGGAAGACCTTGCCATAGTTCATTTTATGAACTTCGAAGCTGCACCCGAAAGATACCATGCCATGCCCTATGGTCGTTGCGGACGCAGCGGCTTGCTATTGCCTCGCCTTGCGCTTGGCCTTTGGCACAATTTCGGCGAACCGGATGCTCCGGCTATCAGTCGCAAGCTTCTCTATCGCGCGTTTGATTTGGGTATCACCCATTTTGATCTTGCAAACAATTATGGTCCACCTCCCGGTTCTGCGGAAATATTTTTTGGCTCTGTTATGAAGCAGGATTTCAAGCGCTATCGCGATGAAATGATCATTGCCACCAAGGCTGGATATCGCATGTGGCCCGGTCCATACGGCGAATGGGGATCGAGAAAATACTTAATCGCCAGCTTGAATCAAAGTTTGCGGCGCATGGGCATTGATTATGTGGACATCTTCTATTCTCACCGACCGGATCCGGATACCCCTCTGGAGGAAACCTGTTCGGCCCTGGCTGATATGGTGAGACAGGGAAAAACACTTTACGTGGGTATCTCTTCCTACACTCCCGAACAGACCTTCCACGCTGCAGAGATGCTGCGTGAGATGGGCACGCCGTGTTTGGTTCACCAACCCTCATACAACTTGTTCAATCGTTGGGTCGAGGATGGCTTACTCGAAACTTTATCCAATCAGGGGATGGGTTGTGTGGCGTTCAGCCCCCTTGCTCAGGGACTCCTGACCAATCGCTACCTGCAGGGGATTCCCTCCGGGTCGAGAGCGGCCAAAATGCACGGGTTCCTTAAGGCAGATGCTGTCAGGGAGAAGCTTCCAGCCATAGAGAAACTCCATACAATGGCTTCTCGGCGCGGTCAAACGCTCTCTCAAATGGCTTTGGCTTGGGTGTTGAGGCGTCCAGAGGTGACAGCTGCTTTGATCGGAGCCAGCTCGGTTGCTCAATTAGAGGAAAATGTAAAGTGCCTGGACCAGCTTCAATTTACCGATGAGGAATTGGTCTCATTCGATAAGGTGATTCATGCCTGAAGGGGAACTTTGCCATTTGATTCAATGATGTCCACGTAGTGTCGATACCACTATGTATATGCCAAGTATTCCGGAAAACAGGAAACCGAGAATACCTATGGCAGGATACCCCCAGAGCAGCGGCTTAACGCCAGTTGTGATCACCAGCGAGGAACCGATAATGATGGAGCCGACTATGATGCCGACTGTCAAACGGTTCATCGCTCCATTAAAGGTTTCTTCCAAATCCTTGGTGCCAGTATGGTGCAGATTGATGCTGATGTCTTCATCCTCAATCCGTCGTAGGATGCGATGGATGTCCCCGGGGAGCCTTTGCAGGCGCTGAATCGCTTGATAAATAGGCCAGAACGTATTACGCGCAATGTTCTTTGGCGCAATTCGTTCCTTGCGCAATTTCTCAAGAAATGGACGCGAGCAGCTATCAATGTCGAAATCAGGGTCGAGTGTCTTTCCGGATTCCTCAACGCAAACAATTGCTTTTGCCAATAGCGCGTAGTCAGATGGTATCTCAATGCCATTGATGCCAAAAGCATATAGCAATTCAAGTCCAACACGTCCAATATCAGAATCCACTTCCGATTTCGCGCGATGGCGGTTGATGATCAATGTAACTGCTTTCTCAATCGTAGGTCGATCAATGCGGCGGTTTCCCTTGGACATGCGCTCCGCCACTCTCACCACTTTCTCGGTATCGCGCGATAAGACACCTGAAAGCAAATCAGCCAAATCGTAGCGCATGTCGCGGGTGATTTGACCTGCCTGACCCCAATCCAAAAAACATATACGGTGATCGTCGGTGATCAAAATATTGCCGCTGTGCGGATCGGCGTGAAAAAAACCGGAGACAACGATTTGCTCAAAGACAGATGCACCCCCAATCTTAGCCAACTCACGCGCTACCTCCGGCGCCAGCTTGACCTCGTCAGCTGGTGCCCCGTTGACCCACTCCGTAACCAATACCCTTCGAGTGCTCACGTGTTCATATACCTTCGGCGCAAAGACGCGCTCCGTATTGCCGTTCAATGCACGAAAAATTTCCGCATTCTGGGCTTCATTGCGAAAATCCAATTCTTCCTTGAGCCGATCTTCAGCTTGATGGATCAGTTCCGGCAAATTGTAGGGTCGCAGTGCCTCAACCCGCTGATGAAGTTGACGGGCAAACCAACCTATGATTTCAAGGTCAGCATTGATCGTTTTGTGTATATCCGCGCGTTGGACTTTTACAGACACGTAGTTATCCGGCGCGGTGCCCGGTAGTCGGGCTTTGTAAACTTGACCCAGGGAACCGGCTGCTTTGGGTTCACGGTCAAACTCCGCAAAAACCTCATCAATGGGAAAGCCCAATTCTTTTATCAAAACAGGCTCGATTCGCTCAAATTCCTGGGGTTCAACATGGCTGCGAAGGCGCTTGAGCTCATTCACTAAGGGCTGCGGTAAGCGGTCGGGACGAGTACTAAGGATCTGACCGAATTTCACAAAGATAGGCCCCAGCTCCTCACAGGCATTGCGCATCCGCTCAAAGGTGCTCAAATGGGCTACTTTTTTACGCACAAGATTGCGCAACAAAAATTGCGGAGTATCAACTTGCAACAGCAAGTCCTCAAAACCCCAGCGCACGAGGATGGCAACGATTTCAGGTGCTCGAACGGCGTTTGCAAGCAAATTCAATGGCTTCATGCACAATCAGCATGTGCGCAATCAATGGCAAAGCAAGTTCGAATCAGTGCGCGGCGTTTTGGTTTGGCTTATGTCAGGAGTTTTGCTTATTATTGGGCGTTTCAATGAGAACCCTTACGCAGCTGACACTCTTGCCGCTTTTACTCATATTGATTACACTTTTCCTGTGGCTATTTCAATATCAACGCTGGCGTGCCTACTTTTTTACCAATGTTGATGCAGTAAGCCTCGCGAGCTCGCTGGCTGGCGAGCGCCTGTTAGATGATTTACTGGACTCTGCCGGACGTTTTCCAATTGCGGATTCCATCCATTGCAATTTGATCGCAAGGGCTTCCCTGGATCGTTTTGGTGATGCCCGGTTCGATACTGTATTAAGTGCGTGGCCGAAGTTGCTGGTTCTTCGCCTCGGCGAGCTTACGCGCATGGGTGCCTTGTCCAAATCAGGTATGGTTTTTGAACTGGATGAAAATCAACCATGCTGGATCACTTGGCGCTTGCTGGATGACGGCGTGCGCGAAATTCATATCAAACCATTTGATTCGCTGACTGTCTTTGCAGATCAGCATCCACTCGCAATTACGCATCGTTTTTATTGGAAATTAGGTGCCGGCAATGAGCCATTGCTCAAGCCGGGTGCGTCATCCTTGCCACTTTTAGATAGTCAGGGTAGGGTCGCGGGATATTTGCTGATCGAGCCGGATGTCGATGTTTTATCAATGAGTTTGCGTATGATCGCCTGGCAGTGGCGCGATTTCGCTATTATGCTCGGGGGCTTTTTCCTTTTAGCTACGTCCTATGTTTTATTGCGTCTAGCTTTACCCTTGGCGCGAATTGAACGGGCATTGACCAATTCACAACGTCCCGAATTGAGAACTTTGTTACCGCGACGGGATGAAATTGGACGTATCGCCCGGGCAATGGACACTTTCTTTGAACAGCAGGAAGCCCTCGAAAGCGAAATTGAAGCCAGAGAGTCCGCCGAGGGTTTACTTGAAAAAAGCCAGTGGGATTTACGTCGCGCGATGGAACGTCGCGAGCAACTGGCTCGTGACCTGCACGATGGGATGATTCAGGAAGTTTACTCTCTTGGGCTGGCCATTAAGCGTCTCAAACGCTTTTTCCCAGCTTCCAAAATGGAGGCTGCTGATGTTGAACTCGAGCGCATCTCTCATCAAGTTAATGCGATGATCGCAGAATTGCGCGCTTTGTTGGCCGAATTGGAGCCAATGCGATTACAAGGCGAGCAACTGGGACGCGCTATTGAGCGCCTGGCCGACTCCTTCCGCAAAGATGCTGGTGTCTCAATAGAGGTGAATATCCCTGATGCTTTGGTGGCGGAAATCCCTCGCGAAACTAGATTGCAGGTTTTTCACATCATTCACGAGGCATTTGCCAATGCCATCCGTCACGGTAGGGCTGATCAACTCTCTTGCCAATTAAAACGATCCGGGCAGGAGGGGCTTTTATTACAGATTGAAGATAATGGACTGGGGTTTGAGGCTGAGCTAGTATTGAATGCCGGGGGCAGGGGACTTCGGAACATGCAGGAACGCGCCCATACGGTCGGCATGGATTTTAGCATCGAAAGCCAATTAGGAGGTCCTACTCGCATTGTATTGGAAGGACTTTAAATAGACTGAACTACGGAAGGGTTGAAAAAGCTCAAATCAAACAGGTTGTTATAGATAATCGGCGTCAAAGGCCACGGCAATACCATTTAGTACAGAGGCAATACGGACCGCATCATGAATGTTATCTTCATTCATTCCGTCTTTTTTAACCGCTGCCTCATGGGCCTTCAGGCACATTTCACATCCAGCCAAGGTGGCGGGCCCAATTGAGAATAATTCGAAATTTAATCGTGATGTCGCTACTTGCTGCATGCGTGTCATGCGCAGATTAATGGGCCGATGATTGTAGTTATCAGAATCCATAAGATGGCGAAATCGAAAATAAACCGTATTCATTCCCATTAATGCGGCAGCGGCTTTGGCATCCGCCATTATCGCATTGCTGACACCTGCAGCTTTGGCGTCCGCCAAAATTGCTGCGATCAGGGCTGAGTGACGTATGAAATATGCTGAAGCTAATGCGACGCCCCAGGTTTGCTCGCTATCCAGCGATTCCCCTTTCAGCACCCGTTCTGCGTTCACTTGCAAGTCTTTTGCCTCTTCTGGCAGTTTTTGAATTAGTGAGTTAATTGCATTCATAATAAATCATTTCCAATATAAAGTTGGTTTTACGTGCCATTCACCATTACATTCACTAAAGATACTGACAGTCCTGTCAATGCCGTTAGCTGTTAGGTTCCCCCCGCAAGCGCCTGTTGAGTGTCCACTCACCGTGGCCGAGCTGATAACAGCTGCCGGGTTTCTTGCGTCCCAGCCACTTCGCAACCCACTGCGCCTGCGCCTCGACAAAGACATAGCCG
>SKFT01000143.1 GCA_007117865.1 Puniceicoccaceae bacterium
CTAGATTATCATGGTTCGAAGCGGTATTGAGATTGTCATCCCAATCCGCAAATGCCGTGTCCAACATTAAACGTCCCCTGATACCGAAGCGATTTTTGCCATCGGAACTTTCAACCCGAAAAGGACGTGCTTGGACGCGTGCGCTGGCATCCAGCAAGGGTGCCGTCGGTTCGTAATCCAAGCCGGGATAACGCGGTTCAGGTGCCGCCTCCTTGCGCACCTGGCTAACTCGGTCGCGAAAGACTTGCTCATCCTGTTCAGAGAACATGCCTTTTTCACGCAACATTTCCAAGAGGATATCCACATCTGACGGCGGATCCGCTTGCCCGACCAGAGGAATGGTTACCGCCAATGCAAGCGCGGTAAACCAGTGCTGTTTTTTGTTTTTGTTCATTCGTTTGTTTAAGGTTCGTATACCCCGGAATTGAGATACACGCGCACCACCATATAGCACCACTGTTACAGGCGCGTCCCGTTCGCGTCACAATCGCGCAAAAATTAAAAGGTCCTGCCTATAATATGCATCCGGCAGAACGAGCTCTCTGTGGATTCGGTATAAATCAACTACCTCCCTACACCCACATAACGCAGTAACAGCCGCACTGAGAACGGTAGCAATGCAAGCGGTCCCAACAGCCACGCTATAAAAAGCTCAATCGGCGCATTCATGCGCAATGCGCGGGCCCTCTGGTAAATGACAGTGCCGAGAAAAAGATAGAGGATTTGCAGCTTGCAAAACAAGGCGAGGAAGGCCACCGGATGACGAACCAGCGATCGCGCGGAGCGGTAGTCAGCGGTATCGATCCAGCTGGGTAGAAAGCCCATCGAGCGGGCTTGCCAGAGTATGTAAAATAAAACCGGCAGGTAAATCAGTGGCGCAATAAAAGGCTGGGCAATCAGGGCTACCAGTCGATTGCGTGGCAGAGCGATCATTGCAATCCAGACCGGCGCAGTCATAAAAAGCAAATAGCCGAAGGCGGCATCCAAATGCCCTCCACCTAGCCATTCAACCATCCATACGGGCATACCAAACTATGCGGGCTCTATTGGTATCAGACCGGAATTCACAGTTAAGGCCAATTGACGCGCCTGCGGATCGGCAAACAAAAACAGCGCGTAGCCACCATGACCGCCGCCGCAGTATTTCCAAGCGATGGCATCGGCAGGAGGATTTAACGGCTCCATACCCTCGCTCAACTGGGTTTCGTAATAGCGGCGGATACCCTGCGCCAGCAGATCCAGATCCTGCTGCCAAACACCCTTGCGCGCCAGCGTTGCACTAGCGGCAATGCCATCAAAATCGCGTCCCTGCAAATCGCACAAACCGGGTGTGTCATGCGGCTTGCCTGTGTAATACAAAGCCATCCGTCCGGCCACCAGTGAACCATCGGTTTTAATGTCAAGATGGGGGCGTTCGCCGCTGCGCCAAACACAAAGTCCACCTTCACGGATGATCGCCGGATCCTGCCAACCAACCCCGAGGTCCAGCTCGCTAGCCACTCCATCAAGCCCGTTAAGCAAAGCCCAGGCACCGCTGCCACCAAGACCCGCCTCACGCTCATAAGGCCAGCTCCGCAGAGAGACCTTAGGGGAAATTGCACAGTTTACAACAAAGCCATCCGCCCGCGCAAAACGTGGCACATCCAGCCAACCACCTGCAAAATCAACCCGCAACGGAGCTTCCTGAGGAGCGCGGATGTAGCGCACGATGGATGAAGTGCTGACGGGCTTGAACAGCGGCGGCGTTTTAGGTAGGACCATATAGGAGGCACCTACCTGGCGACATAGTTCCTTCTTTGCATGGGTATATTGGTCATCCTCCGTAACCACCAATAAATCCGGACGCAGTTCCAGAAAATGGGACTTGAAATCGAGCCCGAGATCGTGGTCTTCGCCAATCACCACGGCATCGACCATCCGTAGTGACTCAATCAGTGCTTTTTTGTGATCCTGCGGCAGCGAAGAACGACGCTCCTTATGTTTCCACAACACCTCATCAGATGCAAAACAGACCGTCAAGTGGTCACCCTGGGCACGGGCCTCGGTAAAAAACTGGACGTGCCCTGCATGGAGAATATCATAACAACCGCTGACAAATACACGTTTCATTGGGGATAAAACAGAGGATGGTAATTATTTTTGTTCGTCTGTCTCAGGCTCGGCAAGGTGTTCACCAATGGAGACGGATTGATTGGAAACCGTCTTGCAGCGCTTGAGGACTTTCTGGAAAAACATGTTGTTGGGAATTTGGTAGCAATCCCCGTCCACCGCTTGAACTGTAGTGTAAAAAAGGTTCACGTCGATTACCTTGCCACCCACCTCCTCACCGGCAAACTTTACCGTATCGCCGATATTGAAAGGGCGCACGGTTACCAGCAATAAAGTCGCCGTGACATTGCTGACCATACTCCACACGGCAATAAAACCAATCGCCACCATTGCAACAGTTGCCGTGAGTATGGTCATCAACTCGATTCCGAATTGCCCGGCAACCAGGGTGATAACGATGGCCACGGCAACAAGCTTGACCATGTTGCGCAAGGGTTGCAGCACCAACACCGGCATCTTGGATTTTTTGCCGCCAGATGCCAGCGCCTTCAAGGCGAGGATCGTCAGCAGATAACCAACCAGTAAAATAACGGCGATACGAATAATAATCCAAACAGCTTCAGGCATAATTAATAAGTGTTTCTTAGGTTTGAGCTTCAGTTTGCAGGCGCACGAGCATGGTGCAAGACTAAGTATAAACGAGCATGTATTATGCCATTGCATTTAACTCCCATGGGTTGACGACCAGTATTTCCTTAGGAAAATCAGATACATTGCGGGTAGCAATTGTCAGCCGAAATTGCACTGCGGTTGCTGCTAACAGGCTATCGATTACAGGGTGGCTACGCGACGCGTTAAGGTGTCCCCAGTTATCGGCGATTTCTTGGGAAATAGGTAATATTTTATCGTCAAAATCAGTAGTCAGTCTTTCAAGCCAATCCTCAAACGCTGTAACTTGAGAGGGCGAACGCCGCCGTAAAATTTCGATCCCTTTTCTAATCTCTCCAAGTGAAAGAACACTCACGTAGCAAGGCTGGTTAGCAACGGATTTAGCCCATGCACGAACGTTGCTATTGCATTTTGCCCCCCTGCGCAACTCACTCAGTACATTGGTATCAAGCAAATAAGCCATCACAGACCCGTATCCCTATCTTCTATAGTGCGACTGCGTTTAAGGTCCAATTCAACATCGGGGGCAACAGTTCCTTCGCGGGAAAGAAGAAACTGGATTAATGTAGGCCTCTTGACCTCACAGCGAGATAAAGACTCCGCCAATAATCGACGGTGTTCCTCCTCCGTGGAAACGCCTCTAGCCTTGGCGCGTTTTTTCAACTTACGAACCAGATCATCAGCGACATTTCTAACTAATAATTGAGCCATACAAAAAAGAGTGCTATAAATGATAGCATTTGTCAAGATCGAGACGATTTTTCCGCTATAGACATTCGGCAACGATCATGCCAGTTCGGCAAAATCGTTTTTGCAGCCCGTCGCGAAGCAAAAAGAAGGCTCGGGTGCAAATGAACCTCGAAAAACCACAGTCAATTTGCGAATGCCAAAGTCCGACGGGCACTAGAGCAAACGGGAAATCAAAAGCTCGCGTTCGAAAATGACTTCCTTTGGCAAGTGCTCGAACAGCTCGAGGAATAACTGCTCGTGCTCGAGGGTCATCATGCGGAAACGCTTGCGGTCGATACGCATGAGCTCGGCGAATTTCTCCTCACTGTATTCCAATCCGCGCCAATCCATATCATCATAACGCGGAATCCAGCCGATGGGCGATTCCTTGGCTGAGGCTTGGCCGGTGGAACGCTTAACGATCCACAGCAAAGGACGCAGGTTTTCGCCAAAGCCGGGCCACAAGAAATTGCCGTCGGCATCGCGGCGGAACCAATTGACATGGAAAATGCGCGGCGATTCGGTCAAGCCTCGCTGCATTTTAATCCAATGCCGGAAGTAGTCGCCCATGTGATAACCGCAGAATGGCATCATTGCCATCGGGTCGTGCCGCAACTCACCCTGTTTGCCCTCGGCAGCGGCGGTGCGCTGTGAGGACATGGTGGCACCGAGATAGACGCCATGACCCCAATTGAACGATTGAAAAACCAGCGGCATATCGCCAGAACGGCGTCCGCCGAAAATAATTGAGTCTATGCGCACGCCTTCGGGATTTTCCCAATTTTCGTCGATCACCGGACAATTTTCCGCTGGCGCGGTGAAGCGGCTGTTCGGGTGCGCGGCGAGTCGTCCGCTTTCTGGTGTCCACTCCTCCCCTCGCCAATCGATGCACTTTTTCGGAGGCTGCGCAGTCAATCCCTCCCACCAAACATCGCCGTCTTCAGTAAGAGCGACGTTGGTAAAGATGGAATCGCGCCTACACGACAGCAAGGCGTTGGGATTGGTTTGCATGGAGGTGCCGGGAGCGACACCGAAAAATCCAGCTTCCGGATTGATGGCCCGCAATTTGCCGTCCTCACCGGGTTTGATCCAGGCAATATCGTCGCCGACACAGGTAATACGCACGTCATCGATCGCCTTGGGTGGGATCATCATGGCAAAGTTGGTCTTACCGCAGGCACTGGGAAAAGCGGCAGCCACATAATTCTTGCCGCGCCCTTTGCGCTCAATCCCGAGAATGAGCATGTGCTCGGCCAACCAGCCCTCATCGCGGGCCATGGTGGAGGCGATGCGCAAGGCAAAGCATTTCTTACCCAATAGTGCATTGCCGCCGTAGCCGGAGCCATAGGAAACGACAGTGCGCTCCTCGGGGAAATGCACGATGTAGGTATTGTCCGGATTACACGGCCAGGCCACGTCCTCCTTGCCATCAGTCAAGGGATAACCCACCGAGTGCATGCAAGGGACAAAAAACTCGTTGTTGCCAAGCGCCTCGAGGACCGGATCGCCGATGCGAGCCATGATGCGCATGTTGACCACCACGTAGGGCGAGTCGGTTAGTTCGACACCGATCTTCGAAATGGGTCCGCCCACCGGGCCCATACTGAAGGGAATGACATACATCGTGCGCCCCTGCATGCAGCCCTTGAACAAGCCCTTCATCTTGCGGCGCATCTTGCGCGGTTCCTCCCAGTTATTGGTGGGACCGGCATCGTCCCGATTAAACGAGCAAATAAAGGTCTTTGACTCCACCCGCGCAACATCGCGCGGATCGGAGCGGAAAAGGTAGCTATTGGGACGTTTTTCCGCATCCAGGCGCACACAGGAACCCGCCTGAATCATCTTTTCAAACAAGGCATCCGCCTCAGTCTGCGAGCCATCGCACCAGTGAACCGAGTCCGGCTCACACAGCGCAACCATTTTATCAATCCACTTGAGTAGTGCCTTATGGGAAGTTTTCGGTTGCATAGGAATTCAATTGATACTTATCGACAAGGGTATGACGAGATAAAAGTCACACTAGCAGCGTGACGGCTATTGATAAACTATCCCTCGTTTTTTAGCGCCTCGCGCACGCGCTCGACTTCGACGAGGTGCTTTTCGTCGGGCTCGGGATAACTCATGGGAAGTGACCGGAGTGCTTCAACAAGGATGTGTGAAATGATCAACCGGGCATTGCGCTTGTCGTCGGCGGGAATGGAATACCAAGGAGCAAGGGCATGACTGGTGTGCTGCAGGCACTCCCCATACACCCTTTGAAAATCGTCCCACTGTGCCCGGCTCTTCAAATCAGCGCTACTGATCTTCCAATGTTTATCAGCCTCCTCAGCACGCGACAACAAACGCTTACGCTGTTCTTCCTTCGAAAGATGGAGGAAAAATTTGAGTATCCGGGTGCCATTGCGATGCAGATAATCCTCAAACTGAACGATGTCACGGTAACGCTCGGGCCAAAAATGGGCTTGTTCAGTATAGCCCTCGGGGAGTGGCTGGCCAGCGAGAACCCCGGGGACGGCCTTCACGATCAAGACCTCTTCGTAGTAGGAACGATTGAAAATACCGATATGCCCACGCATCGGCAAACGCTTGGTAGTCCGCCAAAGGAAATCGTGGGCGAGCTCCTCACTGCTCGGTTGCTTAAAGCTGTGGACTTGGCAACCTTGCGGATTGACACCACTCATGACGTGACGGATCGCACCGTCTTTTCCCGCCGTATCCATTCCTTGGAAAATGAGCAATAGGGAGTAGCGACCGTGTGCGTAGAGAATGCGCTGCAAATCACTGAGCTCTTCAGTAAAGCTGTTCATCAAGGAAAGGTAATCCTTTTTGTTTTTGTAGAGTTTATCCACTGCTGTCGGCAGTTGCACGAGCTTGAGCGGCTTCGCTTTTTTACCGGAGACAGGGATGCGGAATTCTTTTGGATCACATGATAAGTTCATTCTTAACAACTTATCATACATTTTGTCAGATAAAAGTCACTAATCCTTTTTTGACCTTGCCTGTAGAATCAATGCCGACAGGCTATGTTTTTCAATATGCCGAAACGCACCGACATAAAAACCATCCTTATCATTGGCTCCGGCCCGATCGTCATCGGGCAAGCCTGCGAGTTCGACTATTCCGGCGCACAAGCCTGCAAGGCGCTGCGCGAGGAAGGCTACCGGGTAGTACTGGTCAACAGCAATCCGGCGACGATCATGACGGATCCGGAATTTGCCCACGCGACCTACATTGAGCCGCTTACGGTCGAAGCACTGGAGAAAATCATCGTCAAGGAAAAGCCGGACGCACTATTGCCCACCCTGGGTGGTCAAACCGGCCTGAATTTGTCGATGGATCTGGCCAAACAAGGTATTTTGGAGAAATACGGCGTGCGCCTGATTGGCGCACAAATTGAGGCAATTGAAAAAGGTGAGGCCCGGGATGTGTTCAAACAAGCGATGCTCAAGATTGGCTTGGACGTCGCCCGCAGTGCCACCGTCCACAGCTTGGCCGAGGCGCTGGATGCGGCGGAGAGCACCATCGGCGATTTCCCCATCATCATTCGTCCAAGCTACACCCTTGGCGGCGAGGGCGGAGGTATCGCCTACAATCGCGAAGAATACGAGCAAATGGTACAAAACGGGCTCGATCTCTCGCCAACCAATGAAGTGTTGGTCGAAGAGTGCCTGCTTGGCTGGAAGGAATACGAGATGGAGGTCATGCGCGACCACAAGGACCAGTGCGTGGTGATCTGCTCGATTGAGAATTTTGACCCCATGGGCGTCCATACCGGCGACTCCATCACTGTCGCACCCGCGATGACCTTGACGGATAAGGAATACCAGTTGATGCGCGATGCCTCGTTTGCCTGCATTCGCGAAGTCGGCGTGGAAACCGGTGGCTCCAACATCCAGTTTGCCGTCAATCCCAAAACCGGACGTATGGTGGTGATTGAGATGAATCCGCGTGTTTCGCGCAGTTCCGCGCTGGCTTCCAAGGCAACGGGGTTTCCAATTGCCAAAATCGCTGCCAAGTTGGCAGTTGGCTACAGCTTGGATGAATTACGCAACGATATCACCCGCGAGACCCCGGCCAGCTTTGAGCCGACAATCGACTACGTGGTGACTAAAATCCCACGCTTTACCTTTGAGAAGTTTCCCGGTACCGACACCACACTGACCTCCTCCATGAAGTCAGTCGGCGAAGCCATGGCCATTGGCCGCACGTTTAAGGAATCCTTTCAAAAAGCCTTGCGCTCTCTGGAAATTGGAGCGCTCGGTTTTGGTGGCGGCAAACATGGTGGCAACGATGTTACCGACCCGCAACGCATTAAGGAGGGTCTTAGCCGACCATCCGCAGAGCGCGTTTTTTATCTGCGCCATGCCCTGCTTAACGGCTTCACCGTCGAACATATTTTTGAGCTGACCTTTATTGATCCCTGGTTCCTGCATCAGCTCAAGGAAATCGTCGATATGGAAGTGCGCCTAAGCACGCTTGCACTCGATAAGATCGATGCACCGCTGTTGCGGGATGCAAAGGAACAAGGCTTCAGCGATCAGCGGATTGGCGAATTGCTCGGCTGCGATTGGACGGAAGTATTGGCAAAGCGCGAGGGAATGGGGATTCATACCCAATTCCGCCTGGTCGATACCTGTGCGGCGGAATTTGCCGCATTCACCCCCTATTACTATTCGAGCTACGGCGAAGAAAATGAAATCGAAGTCAGCGACCGCCGCAAAATCATGATTCTGGGTGGTGGTCCCAATCGCATCGGCCAGGGAATTGAATTTGACTATTGCTGTGTGCACGCGTCCTTTGCGTTGCGCGATGCCGGATTTGAGACCATCATGGTCAGCTCTAACCCCGAGACCGTCTCCACCGATTACGACACCTCCGACAAGTTGTTCTTTGAACCGCTTACACTGGAGGACGTATTGCAAATCTACCGCCAGAGCGGCTGCGAAGGCGCGATTGTGCAATTCGGCGGGCAAACACCCCTGAACCTTGCCAGTGAGCTGGAGCGACACGGCGTCAACATCATCGGCACCTCGCCGGCAATGATCGACGCGGCCGAAGACCGCAACCTGTTTCGCGACATACTGGAGCGCACCGGACTGCGTCAGCCGATCAACCGCATCGCCAATGATGAGGAGACCGCCTACACTCTGGCTGAGGAAATCGGCTTCCCCATCCTGCTACGTCCCTCTTTCGTTCTTGGTGGTCGCGCCATGTTCATCGTTTACTCAATGGACGAAATGCGCCGCGTCATACGCGACGTATTTGAGGCTGCACCAGGCAAACCCGTTTTGCTCGACCAATTTTTGGAAGATGCAATTGAGTTGGACGTCGATTGTATCTCTGACGGCAAGCTCACCGTTGTCGGCGGGATGTTGCAACACGTCGAATTTGCGGGGGTGCACTCCGGCGATGCCGCCATGGTCATGCCGCCGCACACACTTTCGCCGGAAATGCTCAACCAAGTCCGTGAGGCCAGCTACGCACTCGCCCGCGAACTTAAAGTTGTTGGCTTAATGAACGTGCAATACGCTATCAAGGATGATACCCTTTATATTCTCGAGGTCAACCCGCGCGCCTCACGCACCGTGCCATTCGTTTCCAAGGCAATCGGTGTGCCACTGGCGAAATACGCCGCCCGCATCATGGCGGGAGAAACGCTGGCCCAAATCGGCTTCACCCGTGAGATCGTGCCCGATTACTACGCAGTCAAGGAGTCTGTCTTTCCCTTTAATCGTTTCCCCGGAGCAAGTATCATGCTAAGCCCGGAAATGCGCAGTACCGGCGAGGTGATGGGTATTGATAAAGACCTTGGAGTCGCCTTTGCCAAATCGCAAATGGCCGCAAAACCCCCACTGCCGCTTTGCGGCGACGTATTCATCAGTGTCAAGGACCGCGATAAAGACCGCGTGGTCGAAGTCGGGCGCGGCCTGCACGAACTGGGCTTTGGTATCTTCGCCACCGCCGGGACCGCCCACGTATTAGCGGAAAACAACATTCC
>SKFT01000051.1 GCA_007117865.1 Puniceicoccaceae bacterium
CCAGTCCCATGTCCCTAGTCCCGAGTCCCTAGTCCCATGTCAAATACCTTCCCTGGGTTAAGGATCCCCTTGGGATCGAGGGCTTGTTTGACGGTTGCCAGCAGTTGCATGTCGGCTTGCTTGAACTGCATGGGGAGGAACTGTTTTTTAGCCAGGCCGACACCGTGTTCACCCGTAATGGTGCCGCCACAGTCAATTGCCACCTGCATCATCTCCTTCATGGCGACTTCGACCCTGTGCATTTCCTCTTTGTCGCGCTCATTGGTTAGGAAGGTGGGATGGACGTTGCCATCGCCAAAATGCCCAAAGACGCCAACCTTAACTTGATGTTTTTGAGCAATTTTCTCGATCTCAGCGACGACGCGTGCCAACTCGCTGCGTGGCACGGTAATGTCTTCCAAAATCGTGGTGGGTTGAATGCGCGCCAAGGCGGCAAATGCTGAACGCCGAGCGGTGGCCAGTGCGGTCGCCTCCTCGGCAGTTGCGGCAGCAACCACTTTGAGCGCACCCGCCTTTTCCGCAATCGACTGCATGGCAGCCGCCTCTTCAGCCACCTGTGCGGGATGGCCATCCGTCTCCATCAGCAACAGCGCCTTGGCCTCCGTCGGGAGTCCTACCTTGGCAAAATCCTCCACCGCGCGAATCGTCACTTGATCAAGAAACTCCAGCGTGCACGGAATAATGGGTCGGGCAATGATATCCGACACCGCCTGCGCCGCTTTTTCCAACGAATCAAAGGTGGCCAACAGCGTTTTGCGGGCGACTGGTTTGGGCACCAGTTTGAGGAGCACCCGGGTGATCACCCCCAAAATTCCCTCAGAGCCAATGAACAAATCCTTCAGGGAGAGCCCGGCGACATCCTTCACGCACTTGCTGCCCAGCCACACGACATCGCCGTTGGCCAACACCACTTCAAGCGCCATCACATAGTCGCGGGTGACCCCGTATTTGAGTCCGCGCAAGCCCCCCGAGTTATTGGCGACATTGCCGCCAATGGTGGAAATTTTCATCGAGCTGGGATCGGGTGGATAGAAAAGCCCGGCTGCCTCTGCTTTCTGCGAAATTTCAATTGTCGTCACCCCCGGCTCGGTCAGCAAACATAGGTTGGCGGTGTCCAACTCGAGAATTTTGTCAAAATGGGCCAATACCATCACAATGCCACCCGGTGCAGGCACACACCCCCCCGCCAAGCCGGTGCCAGTCCCGCGAGTGGCAACCGGAGTTCCGGTTTGATTCGCCCAGCGAAGAGTAGCTGATACCTCATCGGTGGTTTTTGGGAAAACAACAGCAACTGGCATCTCTGAGAGGGCCGCCGTGCCATCAAAGCCGTAGGGAATGATATCCTCTTTCTCAAAGAGCACCCTTGCCGGATCAAGAATTGAGGAAAGCTCGGAGATTACTGAAGTATCCATAACAATCTGACGCTATCCAACACTTAACCAGTGCATAGTGATCTTCAAGCATTGCATCAGGCGTAACTTTGTTTGGTTTCGGAAAGTATCAGGTCATCCTCCATCGAACGGATTGGGCGAATCCCCTGCGCCTGCAAAATACCGTGGTAGGCCTTAACCGCTTCAACAGGCGCTATTACACCTTCCACAATGCGTCGCAGGAATTCGATAAAGGCAAGGGGATGCTCCGATAAGTTGATCTTGCGGCCAAACAAGGCAACCCTCGCTCCGTATTTTTGCGCATCGTGAATCAACTGGAATGCATCGAGCGTGGTGCCCGCACTGCCACCCAGAATACCCACGATCAAACCTGAATCATAGGATGCCAATTCCTCAAGCGGACCCGGTCCGTTGTAGGGGATTTTCAAGAACAATGGACGACCCACTTTGGTAACTCCAGCAAGGGTACGGATGATGTGGTCGTTGAGGAAGCCGCCGACCTGTTTCGGACTAAAGCCCGGATCGACGTTGGGGTTAAAAACCTCAAGGAAATAACGAAAGCGCTTGCGTTCGGCCTCCAGACGAAACTCATGAAAGGCTTCCAATGCGGCGTAGTCCCAATCAATATTGTTGGTAAAGGTAATGGAATAGAGTCCAAGGTCGGCACCTGTGTGCGCTGAGTGGTATTGGCTAACCTGCTTGCCATATTTGATATGATCGAGGCTTGCGCTGCGGAAATGACGTGAGGGCTGGCTCGGATATTTACCCTGCCGCACAGCCCAAACGTCGGTGGTGTCGTTGGCGCGGGCAGCTGGTGTGATTGGCGAGCGTTCGAACAGCTTCTCCTCCATAGCCAGTTTTTCCAGATTGGAGGCTGACAGCAAAACGATATCGACCAACTCCTGCTTAATCACCTCGCGAATTTGCGCACGGTAATCCGTCAGTGTTTTCCAACACCCCTGACTCTCATCGAAGCCATGCGGACAATTACCCGCGCGATTGGGTCCGGGTGCAGTGACCCCAAAGGCCATA
This sequence comes from Puniceicoccaceae bacterium, assembly GCA_007117865.1. GTDB lineage: Bacteria > Verrucomicrobiota > Verrucomicrobiia > Opitutales > Coraliomargaritaceae > SKFT01. The sequence goes on from SKFT01000051.1 coordinate 2,424, forward strand.
TCAGCATCTTTAGCATCGGCTAGAATAAAATCTTTTGTGCCCGAGGGGTTGGCGAGAATACGAGCGATCTTTTGATCGAGACTTTTTTTGTTCATTAGCATGTTATTTCTCAAAAAGATGAGGTTTTGTATGAATAGAGCCGCTCAACCAACCGCATCCCTCAGCTCCAAGGCTGAGGTTGTCAGCAATTGTAAACGGGGTGGTTTATTTTTAAATGCTATAGGACGCTCGACCACCCAGTGACTAAAGGAAGACCAATGAGCGAAGCACACAGCCGTTGGTTTATTCCATTTACCCGAGTCAGCCAAAAGCACCTTGTTGCTGGAGCGTTGTAGTACCTTGGCTTTAAGTGCGGCTTCCAGTGGTTCAGTGGTGAAGGCCCCCTCGCTGGCATCCAATCCCGAGGCGCCAATAAAAGCCCAGTCAAAGCGCAAATGATCCAGCCAATCCAAGGCCAGTGAACCGACCAGGGCATAGCTTACCCGTCGAACAGTCCCACCGAGTGAGATGATCTCACATGGCAACTGGCAGGCCAAATTCAACAGTGGCAAGGAGTTGGTGAAGACCTTAACATGCGGACTCTGCAATAGATGCTTGCCCAGTTCCAGGCATGTTGTGCCGGAATCGACGAACACACTACCCTTCAAACCATCGAGCGCAGCGGCACATTCTCCAATCCGCCGCTTCGCACCAGCATCCGCCTGCTGTCGCAGAGAAAATGAGGGTTCACCAATCAGAAATTCCGGAAGCGCTGCTCCACCATGCGTTCGAACCAGTTTGCGCTCCGACTCCAAAAAAGACAGGTCGCGACGCAAGGTCGCTGGCGATGCTTCCGTGCATTGCTGCAAATCATGGATGGAAACGGTTTTGCGTTCCCGCAAAAAATTTAAAATCTGCCGCCTGCGTTCAAGTGTTGTCATAATTCGATTATAATTGACTACATTTGAGCGATTTAGTCAAAATGCGTCAATAACATTCTCCAGCAAGCCGCAGCTGAAATCATCTGTGCAACTAATCCCTAATCTAATCAATTTTGCGAGTTTGGTGCAAGCCTAGCTGGAAGCAGCGCAAGCCTCAGCCACAGGATACGTATCGAGCGAGATACGTGCCTGCGGCTGTAACGTCATGACCTTCTCTTAGGCTGAATCCCGGCGCGGGGACGGGCTGCTAGGCGTGGAATGGCTGGACTTCTGGTGTTGCGCCCACGGCTCCGGAAATTAGCGGATAACGGTATTCTTCACCCTGGAAGTTGCGCATGATTACGGCCTCGTCGGTGATCTCCTGGATGTAGTCGGGATTGATCGGCACTTTGCCACCGCCACCAGGAGCATCAATAACGAATTGAGGAATGGCATAACCGGTGGTATGTCCGCGCAGGGCACGTATGATTTCAATGCCCTTGCGCGGATCGACCCGCAGGTGTGCGCTGCCAGTAATGAGATCGCACTGGTAGAGGTAGTAGGGACGCACTCGCATCATCAGCAAGCGATGTAACAGCGCACGCATTGTCTCGGCATCGTCATTGACCCCGCGCAGCAATACCGATTGATTGCCCAGTGGAACACCGGCAAAGGATAGCTGCTCACAGGCTGCGCTGAGCGCAATGGTGCACTCATTGGGATGATTGACATGGATGCTCATCCAGATAGGGCCGTGTTTCCTGAATATGTCAGCTAAGGCTGGCGTAATGCGCTGCGGCAGAAAAACCGGAATGCGTGAACCGATGCGGATAAACTCCACGTGAGGAATCTTTCGCAATTCCCCCAATAAATGGTCTAGTTTCTGATCGGACAGCAACAATGGGTCACCCCCACTCAACAAAACATCGCGAATCTCAGGATGCGAACGGATGTAGCGCAATCCACTTTCGTATTCAGGATGAAAATTGTAGTCCTGCGCGTTCGAGACCAATCGACTGCGGGTGCAATAGCGACAATAGGCCGCACAACGGTCGGTCACCAAAAATAAAACCCGATCCGGATAACGGTGTACGATGCCCGGAACCGGCGAAGTACCCTCCTCTCCCACAGGATCCAGCAGCTCTTCCGGCGCCGTGCGGGTTTCTTCCACCCTCGGCACGACTTGACGCCGGATAGGGTCGTCGGGGTCATTTGGATCGATCAAATTGAAAAAATACGGAGTGATGGCAAGCGCCAGCTTTTTATCCGCCAGCAAGGCCCCCTTGCGCTCCTCCGGGGTCAAGTCCAGAAAGTTTTCCAAATGATCCAGAGTCGTTAACCGGTTGCGCAGTTGCCATTTCCAATCGTTCCATTTGTTGGCCGGAACATCCGACCAATGTCCCTGGCCATCAAACCAGCTGTTTATGCTATCATTAGGATACATGTATCAAAATTTGTTATTTTGAGAACTTTAGGAATTGATTAGACATATAGACATACTTGTATATGTCAAATGGTATGGTAAAAAAAGAAGCACAGGAAAAATTGGCGAGCCAGCTATGGGCGATAGGTGACCCGATGCGCTTGCGCCTGTTGGCCTTGCTCCCGGAGTCGCCCAACTGCGAACATGAGAATAATGTCTCGCGCCTAGCGGAGGTCCTTGACATTTCCCAGCCATCCGTATCCCACCACCTGCGCATTCTACGCCAGACAGGATTGGTCAGCCATCGAAAAATGTGTCGTGACGTGTTTTACTGGAAGAACAAGTCCGTTTTGCTGGAAATTGCCGAAGCGGTGGCAAAATTAACCCTTACCCAAACTAAAACCGCAGTTGCGGAAAATGCTAAACAGCGTAGTACTGCCAAGGCATGAATCAGTTTCAATTGGTTAGCGACTATCAACCAGCAGGCGATCAACCTACGGCGATCGATACGCTGGTGCGGTCACTGCGGTGCGGCAATCGTTACCAAACCCTGCTCGGAGTCACGGGCTCCGGGAAAACTTTCACGATGGCCAACATCATACAGCAGTTGCAGCGGCCAGCACTGATCATTTCCCACAACAAGACCCTGGCCGCGCAACTTTATGCTGAATTTAAAACTTTTTTCCCACACAACGCGGTCGAATACTTTGTCAGCTACTACGACTACTACCAACCCGAGGCCTACATCCCGTCATCCGACACCTACATCGAAAAGGACTCTTCTATCAACGAGGAAATTGAGCGTCTGCGAATTTCAGCCTCCAGCGCCTTGATCAGTCGTCGCGATGTCATCGTGGTTGCCAGCGTATCATGTATCTACGGATTGGGCTCGCCGGAGGACTTTGCCGAAATGCGCATGGAGCTAAAGCCGGCTATGGAGTTGCCACGCGATCATCTTTTGGAGCGCATGGTGGAGATCCTTTATGAGCGTAACGACATCGCCTTCAACTGTGGACATTTCCGCGTGCGCGGTGATGTGGTCGATATTTTTCCTGCCTATATGGAGAGCGCAATCCGCATCGAATATTGGGGAGATGAAATTGAAAGCATCTGCGAACTCGACCCCCTGACCGGGCGCACAGGGGCGAAGTTGGATCAGTTTATTCTGTATCCAGCTAATCAATACATAACGCCCAAGCGTAAGCTGGAAAAAGCCATTCAGGCAATTCGCACTGAACTGGATGAACGCGTGACTTGGTTTGAGCAACGCAACATGCTACTGGAAGCACAACGCATCCGCATGCGCACAGAATACGACATCGAACTGTTGCAGGAACTGGGGTTTTGCAATGGCATCGAAAACTATAGTCGCCACCTTGCCGGACGCAAAAAGGGCGACCGCCCTTTTTGCCTGGTTGATTTCTTTCCGAAGGATTTTGTACTTTTCCTCGACGAGAGTCACGCTACCGTGCCGCAAATTCGCGGCATGTTTAACGGCGACCGCTCGCGCAAGGAACGGCTGGTTGAATATGGATTTCGCCTGCCGTCGGCCCTTGATAATCGCCCCCAGCGTCCGGAAGAGTTCGATAGCATCACCAGCCAAACCGTTTTTGTCTCAGCGACACCGGCGGCATATGAGTTTGAAGTTTCCGATGTAGTGGCTGAACAGGTGATTCGCCCAACCGGCTTGGTCGATCCGGTAATGACTATCCGCCCCATCAGGGGTCAGGTGGAAGACCTAATTCAGGAGGTTAAACAAGCGGCGGCGGCAGGGGAACGTACCTTGGCGACCACTCTCACCAAGCGCATGTCAGAAGAGTTATCCGAATTTATGCGCGAAGCCGGATTGCGCGTCGAATACTTACACTCGGATATTGATGCGATTGAACGGGTTGAAATCCTGCGTCGCCTGCGCAGGGGAGATTTTGATGTTTTGATTGGTGTCAACCTGCTAAGGGAGGGACTCGATCTGCCGGAGGTTGCTCTGGTGGCAGTGTTGGATGCCGATAAGGAAGGTTTTTTGCGAAGTGCCACCAGTCTGATCCAGACCGCTGGACGGGCTGCCCGCCACGAACGGGGACGCGTTTTACTGTATGCTGATGTCATTACAAAGTCCCTACAGAAAACCCTTGACACCACCAATTACCGTCGCGAAAAGCAGCTAGCCTATAATCACGACCACGGCATCACCCCAAAAGGCGTGAGTCGCGCACTTGAGGGCAGCCTTGGCGTCCCCGGTAAACGCGGCAAGGATGCCGATGTCGTTGTCGCCGAGTCGGCAGATGACGTTGCCGTCGTGATTGCCGAACTGGAGGATGCCATGGTCGAAGCATCGCGCGAATTGGAGTTCGAGCGGGCGGCGGTGATTCGCGATCAAATCCTATTATTAAAAAGTGGACAATTTGGCGGTGGCTCCGATGGCACAGCCTTGCGCAAAAAACAATCACCCACAAAACCGCGACGCTATGGACGCAAAGGTTTGCCCATCCGCCGCAAGCGCTAGCAGCTTATCGGGTTATGCCGAAACGATAGATAGTTGAATAGCACTGGGGCCGATCGGGGCGCACCAAAATGTCGCCCAATTCCGGGTAGCGTAGACCCTCCGCATAGCCCTCACATTCAAGGCAAAAACCACCATACTTGAGGTATGGTTGTCCGGATTTGCCACTTCGGCTACCGTCAAAATGCTTGGCAGTGTAGAATTGAAGATAAGGACAAGAGGTCTGAACGGTAAGCATTCGTCCGCTTGGAGGATGCTGGACAGTCGCCACGATTGAATCGATATCACCATTAACTCGGTATGTATCCCCGTGGTTGAGGAATAGCCCGTCAATGATGTCGCCCATTTTTTTAGCTTGTCGCAGGTCACAGGCCTGACCTGCGACCGGTGCCAGACGTCCCTGCAGGGTCAGATTGGCATCCATGACTGCAATCTCATTGGACTGCACGCTTATCCAATGCTCATCAATGGTTCCACTCCCTTCGCCAGCAAGATTAAAATAGCTGTGATTGGTCAAGCTGATAGGTGTGGATTTGTCGGTTCTAGCCTCGGTGGTAAAAATCAATTCATTATTGCCTGTTAGCCGATAGGTCACAGTAAAATCAACATTCCCGGGATAACCCTCCTCACCATCCGCACTGCAATAACGCAGCAACAACACAACCGCATCTTCCTGCACGCTTGGCTTGGCTGACCATAGTCGACGATCCAAACCCACATTACCGCCATGCAAATGGTTGGCTTTATTATTGAGTGCAAGCGTATAGCGAACGCCCTCAACTACGATTTCACCGCCGCCGATGCGGCCTGCAACGCGTCCGGTAATGGCACCGAAATAATGAGGTTCGCGTAAATACTCCTCAATTGTGGAAAAACCCAAAGCCACGTCAGCCACATGTCCGTGGCGGTCGGGCATCAAAATGCGTGATACGATCCCGCCGAGTGTGAGAATTTCCACCTGTAAGCCACCGGTACCCTTTAGCAGGTAAGCTTCTACCTCACGACCATCGGACAATTCACCAAACTGGCGCACTTGCCAGCTTGGCTTGGTCGCAGTCGCTACATCGGAGTTCATTTCATTATTCATCTGCTATAAATTTGTATCAATAATTTTGGATCTGTCGAAAAGTTCTGGCAACTGCCAAATTAAAATAAAAAGGCCCGCTTCTCCTTTCGGAAAAGCGGGCCATAATACTGGCGATAACCTACTCTCGCACCCCAGCGTGGGGGCACTACCATCGGCGATTGCGGGCTTAACGAGCGTGTTCGGGATGGGAACGTGTGTTGCCCCGCACCTATGGTCACCAGAGAGTTTACCCTTCGGAGCAGCCATCGGTTATCAGTGGGCTGGTCTCCTCAAACGGGAAAGATTGCAGATTATGTCATAGCGGCAAATAGCTAAAGTATAGACGGACGAATGCTTTTATAAAAAAAGGCAGAACAAACACACTAGAGTAATTAGTATCGGTTAGCTTAATATGTTACCACACTTACACTTCCGACCTATCAACCAGGTAGTCTTCCTGGACTCTTAAGGGAGATCTTATCTTGGGAGGAGCTTGGCGCTTAGATGCTTTCAGCGCTTATCTCTTCCATGCTTAGCTACCCGGCGATACTGCTGACGCAATAACCGGAACACCAGAGGCATGTCATTCCCGGTCCTCTCGTACTAAGGAATGAACCCCTCAAATCTCCAACGCTCGCAGCGGATAGAGGACCGAACTGTCTCACGACGTTCTGAACCCAGCTCGCGTACCACTTTAATTGGCGAACAGCCAAACCCTTGGGACCTTCTCCAGCCCCAGGATGTGATGAGCCGACATCGAGGTGCCAA